>JAUXUM010000023.1 GCA_030680995.1 Devosia sp. | reverse complement strand
GCAGTGTGGCTGCCCAGCGTTTCCGCAAGCTGCTGGGTGCGGGTGTTGAGCGCTTCGGAGAGCTCGCTGGAACGGGTGCCGACGGTAATCGCCAATTGCTGGGTGCGTTGGTCGAGCGTCGTGCTCAGCTCCCGCGCATGCTGGTCGAGCGTCGCGGTCAACTGCTGCCCGTGCTGGTCGAGGCTCGTATTGAGCTGCTGGCTGTGCTGATCGAGGGTCCCGTCGAGCGTCTGGGTGCGCTCGGCCAGCGACCGGTCCAGCGCCGCGGCGCGGCCGGCGAGGGTCTGGTCGATTTCCTGCGCGCGGCCCGACAGCGTCTGGTCGAGCTGCTGGGCGCCGCTGTTGAGGGCTTCATCGATCTCGCGCACACGCCCGGCGAGGACATGGGCGATCTCGGTGCTGCGGGTCTGCAGCGTCTCGTTGAGCAGCTGCGTGCGGCCATCGAGCGCATCGGCGATGATCTGGGCATGCCCCTCGAGCGAATCGGAGATTTCGCGCGAGCGGTTGGAAATGGTCTCGGTGATCTGCTTGGTTCGCTGCCCCAGCGTCTCGGTCATCTCGCGAGTGCGTTGGCCGACGATTTCGTTGAAATGGCCCGATTTCTCGTCGAGCGCCATTTCCAGCACGTTGGCGCGGGCGGCAAAGCTTGCATTGTGCTTGTCGAGCGCGGCGATGAGCTTTTCGCCCTTGTCGCCGATGACGCCATCGAGGCCCTGCAGGCGCGAGTCGATCGCGGTGGCGATCTCTTCGAGGCGGGAATCAAACTCGGAAAGGTTCTGCGAACCGGCACCCATAAGCGTGACGCGGGCCCGCTCCGTGGTGTCGTCGAGGGCACCGGAGAGTTCGATCATCGCCGACTGCAGCCGGCTTTCCATCGAATTGACCTGGATCGAAACGCTCTCATCGAGCTGGTGCGAGAGACCCGAAAGCAGTGCCTCGGCTTCGCGGGCACGGCCGGTGATGTCGGCGGCGATGCGCGAGCCGATCATGTCGAGCGCGCTCGAGACCTCGTGGCCGCGGTCGCGGAGCTGGTCGAGCAGGGTGATGCCGCCCTGGCTCAAGAGCTTGGCAAGCGAGGAGGTGCGGTTGTCGATGGCGTCCGAGAGCGTGACGGCGCGGCTGTCCAGCGCCTCGGTCAACGAACTCATGCGGCCGTCGATCACCGAACTCAGTTCCATGGTGCGGTTTTCGAACGCCATGGAGATGGTGTTGGCCCGGTCTTCCAGCGTCAGGTTCAGCCGGCTGGCGCTGTCGTCGAGGGCGACCAGCAGATGGCTGGTGCGCTGGTCGATCAGCGACACGAAGCTCTCGGTGCGCTCGCCAAAGGCGGAATTGAGCGAATTGCCGGCGGTTTCGAGCGCCTTGGTGAGGTTGCCGCCGGATTCCACGATGGTGCCGGCGATGCGCTGGCTGATCATGTCGAGGTCGAACACCAGGCCCGTATGGCTCTCGGTGATCGCCTCGCGCACGCGCTCGGTGTTGGTGATGACGGCCTCACGCTGGCTCGCGAGTTCCTGAATCAGCGCCCGCATGCGCGATTCATTGTCAGAATAGGTGCGTTCGAGCGCGGTGACCTCGTTGTGGATCATCACTTCGAGCTCGCCGGCGCGGGAGAGGGCGCGTTCGAGGCCATCGCCCAGTGCGTTTACCTCGCGGCGCACCGCCTGGCCGACCGATGCCACTTTTTCGGACGCGGTGGTTTCGGGCTCGGCGAGTCTGATGGCGGCATGGGTGACCGCGGTCGCGGCATTGCGCAGATCCTGCGCGCGCCGGATCAGCGTGGAAATGGCGAAGAAGCCGAGGACGGGAATGACCGCCAGGGCAACGAGGCCGATGAAATCGTTGGAACCGAAGAAGGCGGGGGTGCCGATCTGGCTGCCGTGACGGATGAGGGCGACCAGGATGAGGCCGACCACCCAGGCGCCCGCCACCAGCGCCGCGATCAGGGTAGGGCCCTGGGACGACTTGGATTGCAGGCCGTAAAGGATCTTGGAGCCTTGGAAGCGGTCGTCATTGGCGACCGACCCGGCTTGCGCCGCGATCTTGTCTGCGGTCCTGGCACGCTCGGAACGCGGGCCGTTGTCGCGTTGCGCGGGCCTCACGCCCGGCTTTTCCTGGGCTTCGGCTGGCTGATCCAGGTTTGCGAACACGGAATCTTTCAAGGCATCCTCGACGGCCGAGAATGCCAACGTAGCGGGATCGCCCTGGGGGGTGGAGGATTTCTTCGCCATACTCTTTACAACTCTCGCATCGGCAAATGAACCGGCCTCATGGAGTTGTCATGGACCATCACCCGTTTCCGGGTCTGTGACCATTTGGGTAAAACGCGATTCAAATGCCCGCTATCCAACCCTTGACCCCACGCCGCCGCACGCTAAGTGGACCCAATCTATACATTCAATTTTATCCAAACCGAACGCTTTCTTAAGCAAAGGTTAATTTTGTGGCGGGAGCGAGGCTCTTGGGGAGATGCGTAAACTTGTATCTACCGGTTTCACACGGAATTGAGGTGAGCGCCCTAGGCTTGTCGACAACCGCCAAGAAAGGCGGAAGCGAGAAGGATCGCAGGGATGGTACAGGGTACTGTGGTACGGCCGGCAGCGGGTGCATCCCGGCCGCGCCATCGGCACCAGCCGATCGACAGGGTGCATCTGGCCAGGCAGGCAATGGGCGACAAGGGGCTCGAATGCGAAGTGCTTCGCATGTTCGACACCATGTCGCGCGCCTGTTTCATCCGGCTCGAAACCAGCACGACCGTGGACGACCTGCTGCGGCACCTGCATACGCTCAAGGGTGCGGCGGCCGGCGTCGGCGCCTGGGGCATCGCCGACCTTGCGCGCACGGCCGAAGAGGAACTGTGCGCCGGCGGGCTGGTCAATCCGGAGCGGATCGACGATATCGACATGGCGGTGCAGGAATGTAGTGCCTATATCGGCGAACTGCTGGAAAAAGAGCCCGCATAGGAGCCTTGCGTTCCTCGACTTGCCGGGCCGTCGCGGCATCGCTATATGCGGCTGCATCCTTCTCTGCAGCTCCAAAGCATGACCAAGATCATTTTCATCGAATCCGACGGCACCCGTCACGAGACCGAGGCCGAGAACGACGCGACCGTGATGGAGACCGCGATCATGAACGGGGTCCCTGGTATCGTCGCCGAATGCGGCGGCGCCTGTACCTGCGCGACCTGCCACGTCTACGTCGACGACGCCTGGGCCGAGACCGTCGGCGGCCCTTCGATGATGGAAGAGGACATGCTCGATTTCGCCTTCGAGACCAAGCCGACCAGCCGGCTCTCCTGCC
>JAUXUM010000020.1 GCA_030680995.1 Devosia sp. | reverse complement strand
TGGCGTCGCAAACATCGCCAAAGCCCTGTGGAACGCCGCGCTCGACCCCGCTGTCAGCCTATCATACACCGGACTGTAGAGAGCGTTGAACAGCCCTGGCCCCAGCCCGCCACCTTTTGAAGGGTGTTGCGCGACGGGTTCATAAGAAACAGGGCGACGGACAGATCGGGGAACAGGCGACGCAATTGCATCTCCGCGACGACCACTGCTTCGTCGAGATCGTGACACGCCTGAAACAGGTTCCCCGTCTCACCCAACAACACCATTTCCTGTTGGTGCAGATCCAGTTGCTTGACGGACCGCTCAAGCGCCCGGTTTACCTCTTCGATGTCCTTTGTGCGCTCTTTGATTTGCGCTTCCAATCGCTCCTGTGCGACCATGGAAGTCCTGAAAGCAAAACAATACAGTATTGGGAAAACGACTAAAATCAATAATGCCGCATCTACAAAATTCTCCGTCGGACCATGCGCAATTGGTATATAGTTTAAAACAAACATGATGGCCAGTTCGCCGACAAAGATGGCGATAACCAGTAATGCAAGGGGGCGGAGTATTCGCACTGGCTGATGGCTCCGGTTCAATACCGATAGACCGAGCCCAACTCTAGGATGGAATTCAGAACGAAGCCTTAAACATCAGCGTTAACGACTCGTGCACAATCACCCGAGGGAGGCGATCCAGGGGTTCGGCGGCGGGATTCTCTCGATGATGCGAGCTGGTTGTCCATGACGGCTGCCCCCGACGGGCCTGCCGCCCTGGAACACGATCCGTCGCTGGTTCGCGCCGCCGCGCGGCGCTTCGAGGCGATCAATCATCCGCCGGTGAAGGAGGACCGCATGCGTACCGGCCATCACTTGCGCTCTGACCGACATGTTCCACGTCCGGCGCGTCGGCCGATCGGCATGAGTTTCGAAACCGGCTCCGTGGCTCAGGCGTGACCGTCGAGGCCCCTGAACGCCTCGGCGCCCCAGATGGCCTCGACCTTGCCGTTCTTGCCGCAGCCGGCGCGATAGCGGGCATAGTGCTCCGCGCGCGTCAGCCCGTTGCTGAGCTTCTCCTGCCCTTTCCAGAAGTCCTGGTGGTAATCCTCGGCCGGATAGAAGCTTGGCGCCAGCGCGACGATGGTCGCCACTGGCTTGCCCAGCTCCGCCGCCACCTGCGCCTTCTCCGCTTCGGCCAAGGCGAGTTCCGCGTCGCTGCCCGCGTAGACCGCGGTGGTGTAGCTCTCGCCGAAATCGCAGAACTGGCCGCGCGTCTCGATCGGATCGATCAGGTGGAAGAAGGTGTCGAGCAGCCTCTCGTAACTGGTGACGGACGGATCGTAGATCACCAGCACCGCCTCGCGGTGGCCAGTGGTTTCGGTGATCACCTGCTGGTAGGTCGGGTTCTCGACATGCCCGCCGATATAGCCCGAGGTCGTCTCCAGCACCCCTGGCGCGTGATCGAAATCGCTCTCGATGCTCCAGAAGCAGCCGCCGGCGAAAATCGCCGTCGCCGTCCCGGCCGCCTGCGCCCCGCAAGTCAACATGGCCCCGGCCGCCGCCACCGCGATCGCCAGCTTGTTCTTCTTCATCGTCCGCTCCCTCAATATGTTGGGATACTGGTGAACCGACACGGGCTCACGCTCAACACAAAGATACGTGCGTTCGGGGTGGGAAGTTTCGGGGCGGTGGGTCACTGAATGGTGAGTAACCTCTATCATCGTTTGAGGCACCACCATCCATCTGCTTCCACCGCCGTCATCCCGGCGCAAGCCGGGACCCATCGCTCAGAGCGTTTCGCCGCTCCAGGTCAGCCGGTGTTGCTCCGCCGCGAGGTCGGAGAACCCTCAACACACGGAACCGTCGGAGCACTGGATTCCGGCATGTGCCGGAATGACGCCGGTGATGATGGAGGAACGCGAGTTCCCCATCCACGCCCTAGGTGTTCAATCCCGGCATTTGATGGGTTGGATTGAGCCGCGCCCGGTCATCCGGATGCTTGTCGTCATAGAAGGCGTCCTTGCGCCGCCCCTCGAACAGCACCTTCCGGCCGATGTCGTGGAACACCCGCCAGTCCTCGTCGCCGGCCGGACTGGCGAGTGTGTAATCCATGGCCGTCTCCTAGCCCCGCGGGCTCCGGTCGCGATAGTGCTCGAAATCCAGCACGTTGTCCGCGTCCATTCTCGACTTGCGCTCGAATTCGCTCATCAGCGCGATCGTGCGCTCGACGATGTGCCGCAACTGCCGCGTCTGGGTATCGCCACCTCGCAAAATTGAGACAGCTTGCTCAAGGTGATCGCGCGCGAGAACAAAGGTTGGCGGCATCGCTTCCTCCGGAAGATGGTTAATGCTGGGGAACACAAATCCTTTGTGCTGGCGCGAAGGGTGGGTGAGTCATGCCTGCACAATTCTTGCCGCAGCCGGGCGGATTTGACTTAAATGCAATGCACCGCGTGGCGCGGGCGCAGTCGCTTGAAAGCCTTGGAGGTTTCGAGACACCGCGGCCCGCCGTCATGTGCATAATTGCGGGCAAGCCGGCACCTGCGTGCCTGCAGTTGCCCCCGGCAATGAAAAAAGGCCGCTCCGGGGAGCGGCCTTTGATTCGCCTAAGGGCTCGTCGAGCCCGTTCCTTCAGCCCGCCAGCGCACCCTGCGCCGCGGCGCCACGCTCGATCAGGAGCCGGTTGTAGGCGTTGAGATAGGCGCGGGCCGAAGCCATCAGCGTGTCCGGTTCGGCGGCGTTGCCCGAAACGATACGGCCATTCATTTCGAGCCGCACATGCGCGCTGGCCTGCGCGTCGGTGCCGCCGGTGACGCCGTCCACCGCGTAGAGCACCAGATGCGGCTCCTTGCCCACCGCCTGCTTGATGGCGTTGAAGATGGCATCCACTGAGCCGGTGCCGTCATAGGTGACGCTGACATCCTCGCCGTCGACCGAGAGCGTCATGTCGCAGCGGTGGACGCCTCCGGTCTTCGAAACCACTTCCATGTCGACCAGCTTGATGCGATCGCCGGCCGAGCCCACTTCGTCGTCCACCAGCGCCACGATGTCGGCGTCGTAGACATGCTTCTTGCGGTCGGCGAGGTCCTTGAAGCGCACAAAGGCTTCCTGGAAGGCGTTGTCGCCCAACTCGTATCCCAGTTCCCGCAGCTTGTCCTTGAAGGCGGCGCGGCCGGAGTGCTTGCCCATCACCAGCGTCGTCTCCTTGATGCCGACGCTGGCCGGGGTCATGATCTCGTAGGTCTCGGCATTCTTGAGCATGCCGTCCTGGTGGATGCCGCTCTCGTGCGCGAAGGCGTTCTTGCCCACGATCGCCTTATTGTACTGCACCGGGAAATTGGCCGCCGCCGAAACGATCTTGGACGCCCGCGCCAGATGCGTGGTCTCGATATTGGTGTGGTACGGCATGGCGTCGGCACGGGTGCGGAGCGCCATCACGATCTCTTCGAGCGCGGCGTTTCCCGCCCGCTCGCCCAGCCCGTTGATGGTGCATTCGACCTGTCGCGCCCCGGCCCGCACGCCGGCCAATGAGTTGGCGACGGCGAGCCCGAGGTCGTTGTGGCAATGGGTCGACCAGATCACCTTGTCGCCGCCCGGCACCCGCTCGATCAGCGTCCCGAACAGCTGGTAATGCTCCTCCGGCACGGCATAGCCGACGGTGTCGGGAATGTTGATCGTCGTCGCGCCGGCCCTGATCGCCAGTTCGGCGCAGCGGCACAGGAAATCGATCGGCGTCCGCGTTGCGTCCATGGCGCTCCATTCGACATTGTCGATCAAATTGCGCGCCTGGGTGACGGTGGCGGTGATGATCTCGAGCACCTCTTCCCCGGTCTTGCGCATCTGGTGCGCCAAGTGGATCGGCGAAGTGGAGACGAAGGTGTGGATGCGGCCCTGTCGGGCATGCCGCACCGCCTCGCCGGCGCGCGCGATGTCCGCGGGGATGGCGCGGGCCAGGCCGGCGATCACGGCGTTCTTGGAACGCCTGGCGACTTCGCTGACAGCCTCGAAATCGCCGATCGAGGCGATCGGAAACCCGGCCTCGATGATGTCGACGCCCATGTCGTCGAGCGCCTCGGCGACCTGCAGCTTCTCTTCGAGCGTCATCGTCGCGCCGGGCGATTGCTCGCCGTCGCGCAGCGTGGTGTCGAAAATGTAAACTCGGTCTTTGTTGCTCGGCGTCTCTACCGGCTGGATGCTCATCGTCTTTTCCTATCAAACGGCCGGGCCACCAAAGCCTCGCGGCCGGACAAAACTATGTTCGGCTTGCACTCTTTATCCCCTGACCACCCGCCCGCCTGTCGCGAGCCGCCGGTACTCAGGGGCTGATAAGAAGGAGAAGCAGCGCCGGAAGCAGCAGCCCAGCCGCAAGCAACAGCCGGTCCGCAAGGACCTTCCGTTCGGCGGCGATGGCGATGGCGCGGTTGCGCTGCATGACGAAATCTCGATTTGCGGGCGAATAGTGCTCGAATTCGCCCGCAAGCGCAAGCCTGTGGGTTCAGCGCACCTCGAACGCAAACACCGCCGAAAGCACGATACCCAGAAACAGCAGCGTATTTATCATGCCGACCCGCGGCGATTGCTGCGCCGAGGCGGTGTCTCCCGACATGGTGCGCTTGAGCAGGATGCCGGCATGGATGACTCCCGCGAGCAGCCCGAGAACCAGCACCATCTTGATCCAGAACCAGACGTTCACCCCGCCGAATCCGCCATATTTCAGCCAGACGATCAGCAGCCCGGTGACGATCAGCGTCCCGATGCCGGCGCGTCCGGCCTTGGAGAGCCCATGCATGATCGACAGTAGCGTCGCCCGCATCTCGGGCGACGCCGCCTGCATCCTCCTGCCGACCACGGGTATTCCGAAGGCGGCCGCGCCGCCCAGGGCCAGCGCCATCAGATGTACCCAGAACAAGAGATTGTTGACGATATCCATCTTGCCGCCCCCAAACGACTCATGAAAGCGCACCCTGCGCTCGCAAGACGATTGCACGCAAATATGCTTTGACTCGTCAATAGCAACTTCTCACCGGCCTGCACCCATGCTTCCAATTCGCCCAGCCAAAGCTGCCGACGCCCCGGCCGTCGCCGCGCTGACCGACGCTGCCTATGCGCACTACGTCCCGCGGATCGGCCGCAAGCCGATGCCGATGCTCGACGATCATGCGGCGCGCATCGAGCGCGGCGAAGTCCACGTCCTCGAACAGGGCGATGAAATCCTGGGGCTCATTTCGCTGATCGAAGAACCCGGCTCGCTGCTGATCTTCAGCGTCGCCATTGCGCCGCACGCTCGGGGGCGCGGCCTCGTGCGGCAGCTCATCGGCTTCGCCGAGACCGAAGCGCGGCGGCTCGGCATCTCCAGCGTCCAGCTCTACACGAACGTGAAGATGGTGGAGAACCAGGCGATCTACCGCCACCTCGGCTTCGTCGAAACCCGTCGTGCCACCGGCGACGGCCTGCGCCGGGTGTTCATGGAGAAGCGCCTGGCGTAGGACTCTCAGTCGCCGAGGTCGAGCACGCCCTCGGCCACGATCACGGCGTGTCCGCCAATGCCGCCATGGGTGAGCACGCCACCTTCCTTGCGGAACTGGATCATGATGCGGCTGGGCCGCCCCATTTCGTGCCCCTGCCGCAGCGCGATCTCGGTCTGCCCGTCATCCGCATGCCGGGCCAGGAGCCCGATCAGTGCCGCCGCCGCGCCGCCCGTCGCCGGATCCTCGCCCAGGCCCATGCCGGGTGAGAACATGCGGGCGGCGAACTCGTTGTCGCGCTCACCCGGCGTTGCGGCAAAGACATAGACCGCGTTGTGCCCCAGCGGAAACACTCCGTTCCAGCCGCGGCGCTCGGGTCTGACGCGCCTGAGCGCGCCGGCGTCCCGCACCGGCACCAGGTAATACACAACTCCCGCCGAATAGACCGCCGGCTGATAGACGCCGCAGCCCACATCCTCCGGCTCGATGCCCACCGCCCCCGCTATCTGCAGCAGGTCGGGGGCCCTGCCGATCTCCTC
>JAUXUM010000015.1 GCA_030680995.1 Devosia sp. | reverse complement strand
CTCAGATGGATGGAACCGTCGCGATAGATATGGACCAGGGCGCCGGCCTGATTGTACCAGGTGGCGGTGAAGGAGATGCCGAATTTCACCGGCGTGAGCGCGATACCCCTGCGCAGCACCGGGCTCGTCTTGTTGAACGCGATGATCGCCTGGCGGCGCGCCTGATAGTCCGAGGATGTCTCCAGTTCGTCCACGATCCGGTGGATGATGTTGTCTTCCACCGTCTGGTGGTACGGCGTCACGTTGCGATCGGTCGTACCGTAGAAATTGGCCTTGCGAATTTCCAGCGGATCCTTGCCCAGGGCATAGGCGATGTCCTCGATCCAGCGCTCGCAGCCCATCATCCCCTGCGGGCCGCCGAAGCCGCGGAAGGCGGTGTTGGAGACGGTGTTGGTGTAGAGCGGCTCGGACCGCGCCCGCACATTGGGATAGAAGTAGGCGTTGTCGGCGTGGAACAGCGCCCGGTCGGTCACCGGGCCGGAGAGGTCGGCGGAGAAGCCGGCGCGGGCGGCATAGACCGCATCCACCGCCTCGATGCGGCCGTCGTCATTGTAGCCGACCTCGTAGTCGACCCGGAAATCGTGGCGCTTGCCGGTCGCCACCATGTCGTCGTCGCGATCGGGGCGGACCTTGACGGCGCGGCCCCATTTCTTCGCCGCCAGCGCGGCGACCGCCGCGAACAGGTTCCCCTGCGTCTCCTTGCCGCCGAAGCCGCCGCCCATGCGGCGCACGTTGACGGTGACCGCGTGCTGGTCGATGCCGAGAACGTGGGCGACCATCAACTGCACCTCGGAAGGGTGCTGAGTGGAGGAATAGACGGTGATGTCCTCGTCCTCGCCGGGCACGGCGAAGGCGATCTGGCCCTCGAGATAGAAGTGGTCCTGCCCGCCGACCAGCATGGTGCCCTTGAGCCGGTGCCGCGCCTTGGCGAGGCCGGCGTCCACGTCGCCGCGCTCGAGCTTCAGCGGTTCCGTCACCAGCGCGCCGCCGGCGGCGCGCGCGGCGTCGACGTCCAACGCGGCAGGCAGGTCGCGGTACTCGATCATGGCGAGCCGCGAGGCGCGCCGCGCCGCGTCGCGCGTTTCCCCGATCACCGCGAACATTGGCTGGCCCCAGAACTGCACCTTGTCTTTGGCGAACACCGGATCGTCGTGCTTGTGCGGCGGCGACACGTCGTTCTCGCCCGGGATATCCCCGGCGGTCAGCACTCCAACGACACCCGGAGCCTCGCGCACCGCATCGAGATCGATCGAGACGATCTCGGCATGGGCGCGCTCGGAAAGCCCGAGATAGGCGTGCAGAGTGCCCTCCGGCTCCACCATGTCGTCGATATACTCGGCCCGCCCGGAGACGTGCTTGCTGCCGCTGTCGTGCGCAAGCGCCTCATGCAGCGTGGCGCGGGGAAGGACAGTTTGCCTGTTCATGCCACCTCCCTTCCGAGGCGCTGCACCTGGCCGATTGTCTCCTGGAAGAAGCGGCGGAGCAGGTTCTGCGCCGCCAGCATCCGGTACTCGGCCGAGGCGCGCATGTCGGCGATCGGCTGGAAATCGGTCGGGAACGCCGCGACGGCCGCCTCGATGGCCGCAGCATCCCACGGCCTGCCGACCAGGGCCTCCTCGACGGCCACCGCACGCTTTGGGGTCGCCGCCATGCCGCCATAGGCGATGCGCACCATGCCGACCTTCCCTTCCTCGTTGATGAAAACGCGGAAGGCGCCGCAAAGTGCCGAAATGTCCTCGTCGCGGCGCTTGGTGACCTTGTAGCAGGCGAAATGCTCGCCCTCGGGCAGCAGCGGAATGGTGACGCTCTCGACGAACTCGCCGGCCTGCCGGTCCTGCTTGCCGTAGGCAATGAAGAAATCCCTGAGCTTGACGTCGCGCCGTTCATTACCCCTGCGCAGGGTAACATGCGCGCCCAGAACGATCAGCGCCGGCGGGGTGTCGCCGATCGGCGAGCCGTTGGCGATATTGGCGCCCACCGTGCCCATATTGCGCACCTGTTCGCCGCCGATCCGGTGCCAGAGTTCGTCGAGCTGCGGAAAATGCTGCGTGATGGCCCTGGCCGCCTCGGTATAGGTGACCGCGGCACCGAGCTTCACCGCCCCGCCGAACTGCTCGATGCGGTGCAGTTCCGGCAGGTCGCCGATGAAGATCATCGGCCCGATATCGCGCATGAATTTGGTGACCCAGAGTCCCACGTCGGTGGCGCCGGAAACCAGCGTCGCGCCGGGCTCGGCAGCGTAGATTTCGGCGAGGTCGTCGACATTGGCAGGCACGATCAGCCGGCTCCCGCCTTCGCCGATCTCGACCCGCTTGCCGTCATGCAGCGCCTTCACGCGGGCCTTCATGGCTGAGCGTTCGGCGACCAGCGGATCCTTCTCGGCCTCGCCATAGGTGGAAATCGCCTTGGCGGCGCGCACGATCGGCGCATAGCCGGTGCAGCGGCAGAGATTGCCTTGCAGCGACCTTTCGATTTCGGCGGCCGGCGGGTTGGGTTCCCGCATCCACAGGCCGTAGAGCGACATCACGATGCCAGGGGTGCAGAAGCCGCACTGGCTGCCATGGAAATCGAGCATCGCCCGCTGCACCGGATGCAGCGGCCCGCCGGGCGCAGAAAGATACTCGATGGTCACCACATGGGTGGCGTCGAGCGAACCAAGAAAGGCGATGCACGCGGTGACGCTCTCGTAGACCAGTTCACCCCCGCGCAGCCGCCCGACCAGGACCGTGCAGGCACCGCAATCGCCCTCGGCGCAACCTTCCTTGGAGCCGCGCAGGCGCTTTTCCAGCCGCAGGAAATCCAGCAGCGTTCGGGTCGCCGGGACATCGGTGAGCGCGATGTCCTCGTCGTTGAGGATGAAGCGGAGGGCGTTGCGGATCCCAGTCATCCGGTTCAGCTCCCCCGGTAGGTCGAATAGGCATAGGGCGAGACCAGCAGCGGCACGTGGTAATGGGCCTCCTCCGCGATCATGAAGCGGATGGGCACGACATCGAGGAACTGGTGCTCGAGGTCGAGTCCCAGCCGGTCGAAGTACTGGCCGACATGGAAGATCAACTCGAACGAACCCAAGCGGAACTGGTCGCCTTCGAGCAACGGCCGGTCGACTCGTCCGTCGGCATTGGTATGGGTGGACAGGATATGGTGCGAATGGTCGTCATGGACCATCAGCAAATCAAGCCGCATGCCGCTGGCCGGCTTGCCGCGCGTGGTATCTAGAACATGCGTCGTCAGGCGTCCTGAACCCGCCATCGAAATCTTCCCTTGCCCGGTAGGCGCCTTTCGCCGGCGGAAGGCCAAGCGAAAACTTTGCGCCCCCGGTGACGGACTATCGACAATAAATTAGACTGTTCCAAGAGGGTGGGCGCCAATTTTTTACCAACTGGTCCACTTTTGATCGGCTTGTGCCGACGGCATCCGCCCGGCATAAAAGCGCAACAGGCACAGGATCTCACCAATGCGCTATCCCCGCGACATGTACGGCTACGGCCAGAACCCTCCCGACCCGGAATGGCCCGGCGGCGCCCGCATAGCGGTGCAGTTCGTTCTCAACTACGAAGAGGGCGGGGAGAACAATATCCTGCACGGCGATGCCGCGTCGGAGGCTTTCCTCAGCGAGATCGTGGGCGCGCAACCCTGGCCCGGCATGCGCCACTGGAACATGGAATCCATCTACGAATACGGCGCCCGCGCCGGCTTCTGGCGGCTGCATCGGCTCTTCACCAGCCGCCGGGTGCCGGTGACCGTCTACGGCGTTGCCACTGCGCTGCAGCGTTCGCCGGCCCAGGTCAAGGCCATGCTGGAGGCGGATTGGGAAATCGCCAGCCATGGCCTCAAATGGATCGACTACAGGGACTACGACATCGAGCGTGAGCGCGAGCACCTGCACGAGGCGGTTCGCATCCATACCGAGGTCACAGGCAGCCGGCCGCTGGGCTGGTATTGCGGCCGCACCTCGGTCAACACCGTCGATCTCGCCAGCGAGGAAGGTGGTTTCCTCTATGTCTCGGACACCTATGACGACGATCTGCCCTATTGGCGCGAGCATTGGGGCAGCCCGCAACTGATCATCCCTTACGCGCTCGACGCCAACGACATGCGCTTCGCCACGCCGCAGGGCTTCAACTCGGGCGATCAGTTCTTCGCCTATCTGAAGGACGCTTTCGACACCCTCTATGCCGAGGGCGAAGCCGGCAGCCCCAAGATGATGAGCATCGGCCTCCATTGCCGGCTGGTGGGCCGGCCCGGCCGGGCCGCCGCGCTGGCGCGCTTCATCGACTATGTGCAGGGCAAGGAGAAAGTCTGGATCGCCAAGCGCATCGACATTGCCCGCCACTGGATGGAGCATCACCCCTACGAGCCGCAGAACATCCGGCCCTCGAAGCTGCCGCTGGACGACTTCACGGCGCTTTACGGCAATATATTCGAGAACTCCGAATGGGTGGCCGAGCGGACGTTCAGGCGCGAACTCGGTCCGACCCATGACACGGCGACGGGTCTGCATGCGGTGATGTGCCAGGTGTTCCGCTCCGCCGACGAGGAGGAGCGGCTGGGGGTGCTGCAGGCGCACCCGAACCTCGCCGGCAAGCTCGCCGAAGCTGAACGTCTGACCGACGCATCGGCGGAGGAGCAGGCCTCCGCCGGTCTCGACGCGCTGACCGACGCGGAACGGCAGCGTTTCACCGAACTCAACGACTCTTATCAGGAGAAATTCGGCTTTCCTTTCATCATTGCGGTGCGGGACCATGCCAAGTCCGCCATCCTCAAGGCCTTCGAGAAGCGGCTCGACAGCGATCGCGACACCGAATTCGCGACCGCCTGCCGGCAGGTGGAGCGCATTGCCGAGCTGCGGCTCAAGGCGCTGCTGCCCGGATAGCGGCGGGCCTCGAAGGACGAGGCCCCGCGGAACCACAAGGAACCGAGCGCATGTACACGCTCTACATCGCCAACAGAAACTACTCGTCCTGGTCGCTCCGGCCCTGGGTGCTGATGATTGAAAAGGTATCTGGAGGGGCCGGACAAGCGTTCGGCGGCTGACTGGCTCCACCCCTTTCAGGATCAGGGGCGGGGGTGTTCCAGTCGAGCGCTTTCCGCTATCTCAAGGGACCTCTCTTAACGGACAGACCATGAGCGCAGCCCCCGTCACCTTGCCCGCCCCCGCCGACATCCCCGCCTTCGCCAGAAACGGCGTCAACCTCGCCTCCGCCGGGCTCGGCGCCAAGGCGCTGTCCGCCACCGACGATTTCTTCGCCGAGGTGAACCGCATGCTGGCCGACAAGCCGGCCGAATTCATCCCCGACAAATATGACGACAACGGCAAGTGGATGGATGGCTGGGAGAGCCGCCGCAGGCGCGCCGCGGGGCACGACCATGCCGTGGTGCGGTTGGCCACGGCCGGCGTCATCCGCGGCTTCGATATCGACACCAGCCATTTCACCGGCAACTACCCGCCGGCGGCCGGCATCGAGGCCTGCGGGGTCCAAGGCGATCCGGGCGCGGACAGTGCCTGGACCGAGATCCTGCCGCTGACGCCCCTCGGTCCCTCGTCCCACCACTATCTGCCGAGCCGCTCGGAAAGCGTCTGGACCCACGTGCGCCTGCACATCTATCCCGATGGCGGGGTGGCGCGCTTTCGTGTCTATGGCGAGCCGCACATCGACGGGATCGCGCTGCGCGGCAAGACGCTGGACCTCGCCTCCGGCCTCAATGGCGGCCGGGTCATCGCCTTTTCGGATGCCCATTACGGCGCCTTTCACCGGCTGCTGGCGCCCGGCCGCGGGCTCGACATGGGCGACGGCTGGGAAACCCGCCGCCGCCGCGTGCCGGGGAACGACTGGATCATCATAGCGCTGGGCGCGCGCGGCATCGTCGAGGCCGTGGAGATCGACACCGCCCACTACAAGGGCAACTACCCGGACAGCGCCTCGATCATGGCCGGCGATCCCGGCCAAGGGCTCGGCGAGCTTTCCGGCGCCGTCGTCGCCGCGGCCATGTTCTGGCCGGAACTGCTGCCGCGACAGAAGCTCAGCGCCGACGCGATCCACAAGTTCGACCGGGTAAATTCGCTCGGACCGGTGACGCATGTGCGGGTCAACATCTTCCCCGACGGCGGCATTTCGCGCCTCCGGATCTGGGGAAAACTGGCCGAATGAACCCCGCCGCCGTGAGGACCATAGTCATCGAGCCCCTGAGCCGTGAAGCCTATGCTCCCTTCGGCCAGGTGATTGAAACCGAAGGCGCGCAGCATTACCCGATCAATGGCGGGATGACCGAACGCTTCCACGATCTGGCCAGGGTGGAACTGGCCGGCGTCCACCCCCGGCCGCTGATCTCGATCGCCCGCGGCAAACCCTACGAGCTGCCGCTGACGCTCGGGATGGTCGAGCGCCACCCGCTCGGCAGCCAGGCCTTCTATCCGCTGTCGGACCGGCCGTTCCTCTCGATCGTCGCGCCCGACGAGGGCGGCGTGCCCGGCGCCCCGCGCGCCTTTCGCGCCGCGCCCGGCCAGGGCATCAACATGGCGATGAACTGCTGGCACGCCGTGCTCACCCCGCTCGGGGCGGTTTCGGACTTCCTCATCGTCGACCGTGGCGGCGAGGGCAACAATCTCGAGGAGTATTTCTTCGAGGAGCCCTATTCGATCGTCGAGAAGCGATAGTTCTTTTACGCCGGCGCGCCCAATCTGTCGCTCGAGCGTTGCAATTCCTCCATATTCTGGCACCAGGATGGTTTGTTCGAAACTGGGGAGGCCCGGCAACATGCGCACGCTCTTGCACGCGGTTTTGGGCCTGATCGTCGTCTGCGCCGCATCCTTGTCTCCCGCATTGGCCGAAAAGCTCACCCTGCGTGGCGAAGTCACCTATCGCGATCGCATCGCCCTGCCGGCCGGCGCGATCCTGCGCGTGCAACTGATCGATACGGCCGCGGCCGCCAAGACCCCGGTCCGCGTCGAGGCCAGGGCGGCGATCTCCGCCGGCGGCCAGGTGCCCCTGATCTTCACGCTCAATTTCGACGACCGCATCCTCGAAGAGGGGCACACCTATGCGCTGGTGGTCGATATCTCGGCCGGCGGGACGACATGGTTCCGCAACGCCGAACCCTATGCCGTCGACCCGCGGCTGCCGGGACTCCCGATCGTGATCATCACCAATTTCACCGGCACGCTCCAGAAGCCCGTCGCGCCCGCCGAACCTGAAGGTCCCGCGACGCCGGCCATTCTGGATGTGACCTGGCGCGCCGAGACCATCGCCGGCAGTCCGGCGCTCGAACAGGCCGAGACGACCCTGTCGATCGCCGGCGACATGCGGGCCGGCGGGCGCGGCGGTTGCAACAGCTACTTCGCCCAGGCCGCGCTGCGGGGCGAGAGCCTCCGTTTCAGCGCCGTTGCCTCGACCCACATGGCCTGCGGCGCGGCCGAGGTGACCGCCCAGGAAACCAGCTTTTTCGCCGCGCTGGCCGCCACGCGCTTCTGGCGCCTCCGCGACGGCAAGCTCGTGCTGCTCGATGCCGGCGGCCGCGAAATCGTGGTGCTCGCCAGGTCGGCGCGGTAGGGCTGGGCACATTTGGAGGAACCCGCCTCCCGCCGCGCGACCGTCTTTCGCCTGGGTGTTCGCCTGCAAGGCTCCACCGGAGCTTTTCGCCGGCAAACGCCGGACACGCCGAACCCTCCGGCGCGCGCGGAGCGCCCGGGTTGTGCCGTGGTCCAGTCCCTCGCCCCTCGTTTGGGGCGCACCTGGGGCGCCTGGCGGCTCCTGGGAAAGGCAATAAGAGAGCGAGACGCTCACGCGCCCCGGGTACCGGGATTTTCGGCCGTGGAGCCCAAGCAGCCGGCGA
>JAUXUM010000012.1 GCA_030680995.1 Devosia sp. | reverse complement strand
CGAGGCCGTCGATCATCTCGTCGACCGCGGCTTCGGGCGTCGCGTCTCCGATCAGCACGCGCTGGAAAGCAGGCAGCACGACGCTTTCCGACCAGCCGGCAAAGCCGGGGAAGCTCGGCTGCGGAATGCCGAAGCCGAGGGTGTCGGCGGCCGGCTTGTAGAGCGGATTGCCCGCAATGCGCTCGTCCTGTGCCGCGACCGTGGAAGCCGGGAAGTAGCCGGTCTTTTCGAGGAAGGCGACGGCCGCGTCGGGTTCGCCCCAGAACTTGATCCACTCCCAGGACGCATCGGCGGTCTCGGGCTTGGTGATCGTGTTGTAGGCATAGCCGAGGCGGGAGACGCGGTTGGCAGGACCGGCCGGAATGGCGGCAGTGGCGAACTCCTCGTTGGCCTTGAGCATCGCCGAGATGTCCTGGAACGAGCCGGTATGGTGCCAGACCATGGCGGTCTGCCCCGTCTGGAATGCCTCCATGAGCTGGCGGAAGCCGTCGTTTGGAGCGCTCGGCGGCACGGCAGCATCGCGGGTCAGCAGGCCACCCCAAAAATCGATCGCTTCGATCGCCTTGGCGCGGTCGAGGCTGATCGAACCGTCATCCTGCACCAGCTTGGCGCCGAACGCTTCCATGACGTTGATGATGTAGCCCTGACCACCCGCACCGCCGCGCAGGCCGAAGCCGTAGCGGCCCTTGGCCGGATCGGTCAGCTTGATGGCGGCGTCGCGAAATTCGGCGAACGTCGTGGGCGCGGCAAGACCCGCCTCGTCGAACCAATCCTTGCGGTAGTACATCCAGTCGACGAAGGCGAAGGCCGGAACGCCGTAGACCTTGCCGTCCTTGGTGATGGAGTCGAAACGCGTGTCGTCGAAATCGGACCTCCGATCCCAGGCCGCGATGCGGTCGGTCAAATCGGTGAGCGCGCCCATGGCAAGCAGGTCGGCGAAGCGTTCCGACGACACCATGGTGGTGTCCGGCCGGCTGTTGGAAACCACGGCGGCGGTCACCTTGGCCATGAATTCGGGGTTGGGGATGTTCTCCTGGGTGACGGAGATCTCCGGATGCGCCGTCTTGAACAGCGCCATCACCTCTTCCAGCCCCGCAAACTCGGACTGGCTGGTGAAGGTGTGCCAGTAGTTGATGCTGGCCGTCTGTGCGAAGGCGAACTGCGGCGTGAGCGCCGTGGCGGCCACGAGGCCGCCACCCAACTTCAGTACGGAACGCCGGTCAAATCTGGTGGTCATCGAATAGTCCTCCCATTGTGCGACTTTTCGCGTTGCATAGGCGTCGGTCTAGTAAAGCCGTTCGGTGACCTCGATCTTGCCGACCGCGGCACGATCCAGTTCGTCCCAGTCGAACTGGTATCCGAGTCCGGGCGCGTCGCTGACATTGAGGTAGCCGTCGGTGATGGCGAGCGGCCCGAGCTTGTCGAGGCCTTTGATCTGCTCCTCGTTTATCACCAGTTGCTCGTAGTAATCGTTGTTGGAGATCGCCGCGCAGAGCTGTGCGTTCTCCAGCCCCATGCCGTGTACCTGGGCGCGCATGCCGAAGCTTTCCGACATGTGGGCGATCTTCATCGAACCGGTGAAGCCGCCCTTGTAGAAGGACGAGACGCGCGTCATGTCGAGGGCCCGCGCCTCGATCCAGCTCGCCATGTTCCAGTGCACGCCGTCCGAGGTTTCGGCGGCCAGCACCGGGATGGTAAGTTTCTCGCAGAGCTTGGCATAGGAGCCGAGATAGAACTCGCGCATCGGTTCCTCGTACCAGAGGAAGCCCTCGCCCTGCAGCGCAAGCCCGACCTCGAGCGCATCGACATAGTCCCAGCCGGCCGAGCCGTCGAACATCAGGTCGGGATCGGGACCGACCCATTGCCTAAGCGCCCGCGACAGCTCGATGTCGCGCTTGACGTCGCCCCAGGCATGGAGCTTGAACGCGGTGAAGCCGATGTCGCGGCTCATCTTGATATAGCGCTCGTATTCGCCCAGCGTCGGCCAGGTGACGGTCGAAGCATAGGCCGGGATCTTGGGGTCGTTGCCGCCCAACATCTGGTAGATCGGCATCTTCGCCGCCTGCGATTTCACGTCCCAGCAGAGGATGTCGAGCATGCCGAGCGAACGCATGTGGATCTCTTCGATCCGGTCGATCTCCCACATCAGGTTCCACATTCGCTCGGTGAGCAGCGGATTCTCGCCGATGAAGCTGTGGTAGCGGCGGCGCACCAGATCGAGCACCGATTCGCCGCGATTGACCTCGAGGGCGCCGACCAGGCCGCTGTCGGTTTCCATGCGGATCACGCCCTTGCGCGTCTCGGTGCCGGGCGGAATGTCGCCATGCGAACCGGGCAGGCCATTGCGCCAGATGAACTTGGGTCCCGGCTCGGCATCGACCAACCAGCATGTGAACCCGGTAATCCTCATCCGCACCCCCAAGTCAGTCCTGAGATATTGTTGGGCCAAAATGATATATCAGGTCAAGGGGCCTCGGTGCGATTGACGCCGTAGCTGCCTAGAACTTTCGCATGACAAGGACGGCTGTCGGCCCAGGTGCGGCGCCGGAGCATGCAGAATCGCCGGCGCCGCGCCGGAGGCCCAAAGATATTTTCAAATCAGTATTTGATATGCTAGTAGGTTGGAGACGGCGCGGCGTCGCATTTCGTTTCACTGGTGAAGACATGGCTCCCGACAGGCACGACAACGAGGGCTACCGGCGGTTCCGGGAGGCCCTGCAGGAAGGCACGCTGCAGGCCGGCATGATTGTCACCCAGAACGAACTCTGCGACCTGCTCGGCATCTCGCTGTCGCCGCTGCGCGAGACGCTGGTGCTGCTCGAGGAATTCGGCCTGGTCGAAATCAAGCCGCGGACCGGCATCCGCATCGTCTATCCCGAAGTCGCCTTCATCCGCGAGAACTACCAGTTCCGCATCATGATCGAGGTCTATGCCCTGCGCGCCTTCGGTGACACCGTCACCGAGGAGTGGCTCGCCAACATGCGGGCCCGGCACGAGGAGTGCCGCAGCGAACTCCAGGGCTCGGGCTCGTTCGAAGTGGCGCAGGGCCATATCGTCGCCGTCGACCGCAAGTTCCACCGCGACATCGTCGAGGCCCTGGAGAACCGGGCGATCCTGGAGACCCATACGCGGCTGCAGGAGAATATCGGCATGGCCAAGCGGGTACATCAGCGCTCGATCTTCCGCACCCAGCTCATCGACACCATCGACGAGCATTTGCGAGTCCTCTCCTGCCTGGAAAAGCGGGACGTGGCCGGCGCCATCGCCAATCTCGAAGCCCATTTCCGCGCCTCGACCCACCGCACCTTCGCGGCCTGACCGGACGAGAGAGCACAGGCTGCTTTGTCCCGGGCGGCAGAGCCGCTGCGTTCCACCGGAATGCAGCCATTCCCGCGAAATCCCGCGCAATCCCACCTGATCCCGCATCCGCCCGTTCCGGGGTAAATGTGCGATAAATGCCGTCGGGATCTCTACGTCTTCAGCGGTTAGGCGGTCCCTTCTTTCGCCGCCGTCAAGATCGAGTTGGGATGTGTAGTGCTGCCAGGCAGCGGCTGCCAAATCATCGTCACTCATCTGTCGGCGCCGGCGGAGATCCTCAAAATCGCGTTCCCACGCGTCGATAACAGGTCGCAGGCGCGCCTTTGCCTCATGAAGCTCGCGCGCATGCACGGATTGCGCGAGCTCCTTCTTGCCGAGGACATTTTGAAGCTCGGCGGAACCGGCAAGCGTGCGTAGTAGACAGCGTTTCATCGCTTGAGGCAGGAGATCCGAGCCATATCCGCCCCTTGTCGCTGACCCGGTCGGGACACCGGATCGGGACAGTTCCAAGGACGCAGTGACCTGATTTGCAAGATGTTTTCTAGAGATCAAGCGCTTGGCTTGAGCTGGCTGGGGCGCCAGGATTCGAACCTGGGAATGGCGGTACCAAAAACCGCTGCCTTACCACTTGGCGACGCCCCAACGCGCGCGTTCCTACACGCTTTGGATGGGTGGCGCAACAGAACGGGAGACGCACGTTCTATGCTTGAACAGCGCCGGTCACGAGGCTATAAAGCGCGCCGACCGGGAGCAAACCGGCGGATGGATTTTTCCGCACTCCGCTGCCCGTTCGATTATCGGAGTATAGCGCAGCCTGGTAGCGCACCTGCTTCGGGAGCAGGGGGTCGGGTGTTCGAATCACCCTACTCCGACCAACAAAAAGGCCGGCCCCTCGGGACCGGCCTTTTCCTTTTGCAGAGGCAGTACCTAGGCCTTCCGGCGCACGAGGCGCCAGGCACCGGCGACCGAGAGCGCGGCGAACGCCATCTTGAGCCCGTCCCAGAGCACGAAGGGCTTGACGGCGCCGTCGAAGGCAGAGCCGACGAGGTTGCCGGCGTCGAGCCAGCCCGGCACCACCCCGCCCTGCGCCACGACCAGATTCACCACCACCAGCAGCCAGGCGAAGCCGAAGGCGAAGACCACTGCGTCGGCGGCCAGCATGGTCAGGAACAGGATCGCGACCTTGCCGGAGGCCCCCAGATCGGCGGCGCGGCCGATGATGTAGGCCATGGGCAGGTAGCCGACGAGGAAACCGAAGGATGGGCGGAAGACATAGTCGATGCCGCCGCCGGTGGCGAAGACCGGCAGGCCGGCGAGACCTTCGAGCAGATAGAGCGCGACCGTCGCCACGCCGATGCGCCAGCCGAAGCCGGCGGCAAGCGCGGCAACGGCGAAGGTCTGCAGCGTGACCGGCACCGGCATCACCGGCACGCTGATCTTGGCCGAAAGCGTCAGCAACAGCGTGCCCAGCACCACGGTCGCCAGGTTGGCGAGCAGGCGGGCTGTGCCCGCCTTGGGCAGCAGTACGCCCAAAACAGTATTCTGGGTGGTCAAGGTCACGGCCATTGATGTACCTTCCGGGGAGAGGAGAAAACCTCGCCGTTTCTAGTCTGCCGTCCGTTTGAGCGCAATGGCCGCCGCCGCGATCCCTCCGGTCTTCGACACCGATTTTGCCCCTGGGACGGGAAGCCCGGTCGAGGTTGCGACTGGCGTCCTGCGCGTCGCCGCGCCCAATCGCGGCCCCTATACCTTTACCGGCACGAACAGCTTCCTCCTGGGTGGCGATCCTCTGGCTTTGGTGGACCCCGGACCGGACGATCCGGCGCATCTGGGCGCGCTGCTCCAGGCCATCGGCGGACGCAGCGTCGCGGCCATCCTTCTTACCCATACCCACAAGGACCATTCGGCTCTGGCGCCCAGACTCAAGGCGGAAACCGGCGCTCCCGTCTGGTTCGGCGGCCGGCACCGCCTCAGCCGCAAGCCGCGCCCGTTCGAGTGGAATGCCGTCGACGGCGCCAGCGACTGGGCACTCGAACCAGACCGCACGCTCACGGACCGCGACATCCTCGAGATCGGCGGGACACAAATCGAGGTGATCGCGACGCCGGGACACTGCGCCAACCATCTTTGCTTCGGCCTACCGGACACCGGCCGGCTGCTGAGCGGCGACCATGTCATGGGCTGGAACTCCACTCTGGTTTCGGTGCCGGACGGCTCCATGGCCGACTACCTCGATTCGCTGCGCAAGCTCATCGCCCTGCCCTATCGGCACTATCTGCCGGCTCATGGCGGGGCGATCGAGGACGGACCGGACTATACCAGGGCGCTGCTCGCGCACCGTGAAATGCGCAACGCGCAGATCGCGGAGGCGGTACGAGGCGGGGCGCGGCGGCTGGGAGAGTTGCTGCAAGCCATCTATCCAAAGCTTTCGCTGGCGCTCGTTCCGGCAGCCCTCATGGTGCTCAAGGCACATATAGAATATCTGGAAGATGCGGGGATCGTATCGGTGAGGCGCGGCGTCACCGGCACCACCATCCGTCTGGCCTAACCCTCGTCCGCGGCCTCCGGCACCGGCGCTACGGGCACATCCCGCATCAAGAGGGTGATCTGGCTGTCGAGCGCGGCGAGGAACTCCTCGACGCGGCGGCCGTTTTCGCCGAGATCGTGCAGGCCATGCAGGGCCACCGATCGCATCGCGACCACGGCGCCCTGGGGATCGCCGGTGACACGAATGGCGACCTCGTCGCGCCAGCCCAGAAGCGTCGTCGCCACGGCGTTGATCTGCCCCTCGGCCAGCGGCGTCTGCGGCTCCCGGCGGGCGCGCGGCTCCCAGCCCCTGGCATCGACCAACTGCACGACAAGCGCATAGATCTGCGGCGCCTCGATGGGATACACACGGGTTTGCGCATTGGGGAAGGCGGCTTCGACCGCCTGCCGTTCCGCCGCGGCCAGCGGTCTGGTCCGCACCTGCGAGACCAGACCCGGCGGCCGGGCGTAGTCGGTCGTCACGTCGCTCACCGGCGGGTAACGCAGGGCCAAGGCGACGATCAGCGCCAGCGGCCCCAGGCAGAGCAGGCCGAAGAAGAGCCCCATCGTCGCCTTGCCCCAGCCCCGGTCGCCGGAAACCCAGAGCCGGGCAAAGGCGCCCACGGCAAGAAACAGGGCCAGACCGGCAACGCCCATGGCGATAGCTTCGATAAGGTGGAAGTCATTGCTGGCGATCAGCCGCTCGCGATGCATGAACACCGGGATCACGGCGAGCGGCAGCGCCAGGCTGCCGAACCTGCGGGCCCAGATCGCCCATTTGGATGTGCGGATGAGAATGCGCATTGGTTCAACCCATCGGGCCTCGTCCACCTGCCGTCAAGGGGTTAAAGCCCATCACCCGCAGTGACTTAACCGTTCTTTTCCATCATTTTCCGGCCATGGGCCGAGGGTGCGACGTCGAAAAGACGCCCCCGCCATTCGAGCGCAGCTTTCATGGCCTTGCTCGCTTGCAAGGCTCCACCGGCGCTTTTCACCGGTAAACGCCGGACGCGCCGAACCCTCCGGCGCGCGCGGAGCGCCCGGGTTGTGCCGTGGTCCAGTCCCTCGCCCCTCGTTTGGGGCGCACCCGGGGCGCATCGCGGCTCCTGGGAAAGGCAATAAGAGAGCGAGACGCTCACGCGCCCCGGGTACCGGGATTTTCGGCCGTGGAGCCCAAGCAGCCGGCGAGCGGCGCTGGGTCATGGCGGGGCGCCGACGGCTCCCCTCCCCAGCGCCTGCT
>JAUXUM010000254.1 GCA_030680995.1 Devosia sp. | reverse complement strand
TGGCGTTGAGCCCGCCGGTCTCGGCGATCAGCGGCGCCGTGGGGGCGAGGTGATCGGCCATGGCCCGGTCGATCGAGCGGGCCGTCGCCAGCGAGCCGGTGAAGCAGACGCCGTCGATGCGCGCATCGGAAACCAGCGCCGCGCCGCCCACGCCGCCGTCGCCGGGGAGGAGCTGGACGATCTCCCGCGGAATCCCCGCCTCGTGCATCAGCGCCACGGCCCGGGCCGCACTCAGCGGCGTCGCTTCGGCCGGCTTGGCGAGGACGGCATTGCCGGCGACCAGCGCCGCGGCGATCTGGCCGGTGAAGATGGCGAGCGGGAAGTTCCATGGCGAGATGCAGGCAAACACCCCCAGCGGCCGGCGGGGCTCGGCCGCCTCCGCCTCGGCCGCGTAGTAGCGCAGGAAATCGACCGCCTCGCGCACCTCGCTGACGCAATCGGCGAGCGTCTTGCCGGCTTCGCGCGCCGCCAGGGCGAAGAATTCCGGCGCATGCGCCTCGTAGAGACCGGCAGTTCGGCGCAACAGCTCCGCCCGCTCGCGCGCCGGCCGGGCGGCCCAGGCGGAGGCGCCGCGACGGGCGGCGTCGAGCGCCCTGTCCACATCCGCCTTGCTCGCGCTCACCACCGCGCCGACGACTTCGCCGGTCGCGGGGCTTCTGACCTCGTGAGCCGCGTCGCCCTCGGCCTCGCCTGAAACCATCGGCCCGGAGGCCCAGCGACGGGCGGCGAATTTGCCGCGCTCGGTCTCGAGCCAATCGATGGTCGCCGGGTCGGTGAGATCGAAGCCACGCGAATTCCGGCGCCGCGGCGCGAACAGATCCGCCGGCGCCGTTACCCGCGCCCTGGCGGTGGCGACCGCCGCGAACGGATCGCGCACCACCGCATCGGCGGGCACGTCACGGTCGGCGATCATGTTGACGAAGGAACCGTTGGCGCCGTTTTCGAGCAGGCGCCGCACCAGATAGGCGAGCAGATCGGAGTGCCGGCCGACCGGCGCGTAGATGCGGGTTTTGGCCCCCGCCGCCTCCTTGAGGATCGCATGCAGCCGCTCGCCCATGCCGTGCAGCCGCTGGAATTCGTACTCCGTGGCCGCGGCGCCGAGGGTATCGGCGAGGTGCAGCACGGCGGCAACGGTATGGGCATTGTGGGTCGCGAATTGCGGGTAGATGCGTTCGCGCCTGGTCAGCAGTTTCCGGGCATTGGCGATATAGGAGATATCGGTGGCCGCCTTGCGGGTGAACACCGGAAAGCCCTCGAGCCCGAGCACCTGCGCGCGCTTGATCTCAGAATCCCAATAGGCGCCCTTGACCAGCCGCACCATCACCTTGCGGTCGAGCGAGGCCGCCAGTCGGTCGACCCAGTCGATGACATGGCCGGCGCGCTGGCCATAGGCCTGCACCACCACGCCGAACCCGTCCCACCTGCTGAGCCGTGGATCGGCCAGCACCGCGGCGATCACATCGAGCGAGAGGTCGAGCCGCTCGGCCTCCTCGGCATCGATGTTGAAACCCATATTGGCGCCGCGCGCCATCAGCGCCAGCGCCAGGGTGCGCTCGACCAGTTCGTCCATCACCCGCTCGCGCTTGGAGAATTCGTAGCGCGGATGCAGCGCCGAGAGCTTCACCGAGACCCCCGGATTGTCGCGCACATGGTTTGCCGTGCAGCGCGTCGCCAGCACCGCGATCGCCTCCGCATAGGCGGCGCGGTAGCGCTTGGCGTCGGCCTCGGTGCGCGCCGCCTCGCCCAGCATGTCGTAGGAATAGGAGTAGCCTTCCTTCTCCTGCTTGCGCGCGGCTTTCGTTGCCTCTTCGATGGTGCGCCCGAGCACGAACTGGCTACCCAGGATCTTCATCGCCTGCAGCACCGCCGAACGGATCACCGGCTCCCCGATGCGCTGCACGAAGCCCTTGATCGTGCCGGCGATACCGGCGCCGCTGTCGCGCAGCACCTCGCCGGTGAGGGTCAGCGCCAGGGTCGAGACATTGACCAGCGGCGAATTGGCGGCGTCGAAATGCTCGGCCCAGCGGCTCGGCGCGATCTTGTCCTCGATGAGATCGTCCATCGTCGGCGTATCGGGCACCCGCA
>JAUXUM010000253.1 GCA_030680995.1 Devosia sp. | reverse complement strand
GCCGGCGGCGGCCGCATCCGGCGCCTGCACGGCCCCTTCGTCGCCGATGGCGAAGTCGAGGCGGTGGTTGCCCATCTCAAGTCTCAAGGCGCCCCCGACTATCTCGATTCGATCATCGCCGAGGAGGAGGAGTTCGATCCGGAAACCGCCACCGGCGACGATTTCGGCGGCTCGGGCGACGAACTCTACGACAAGGCGGTCAATATCGTTCTGACCGACAAGAAAGCCTCGACCTCCTATATCCAGCGGCGCCTCGCCATCGGCTACAACAAGGCGGCGACACTGATCGAGCGCATGGAGCAGGAAGGCGTGATTTCACAGGCCAACCATGCCGGCAAGCGCGAGATCCTGGTGGGGGCCGAACAGTACTGAGGAGCCTCGTCTTAGGTGCGGGGCTGTCGGCCGAGCCTCGAAGGACGCCCCACCTCTTGCCGCAATTGCTGCCTAGGTTAGTCTCAGCCTACTCCTTCCCGCAGGATTCCCTCGCCCATGATTCGCCGCACCTTCCTCGCCCTCGCCGCCCTTGCGTTCGCCGCGCCCTCCCCGGCGTTTGCACAAGAGCCGCGCCAGTTGACCGAGGAGGAAACCGCGCTGATCCAGGACATCAGCAGCCACAACTCGGCGATCAGGACCATGGCCGGCCGCTTCCTGCAGATCGACATCCAGGGCAACCGCATCGAGGGCACCTTCTTCATCGAAAGGCCCGGCAAGGTGCGCTTCCGCTACAACCCGCCCAGCCGCGAGGAGATCATCTCGGTCGGCCGCGGCTTCTATGTCATCGACCGCAAGGAGCAGACCCAATACGCCTATCCGCAGGACAAGGTGCCGCTCCGCCAGTTCCTCGATTCGAAGATCGATCTCCTCGCCGCCAACATCGTCGCCATCGATCAGTCCGAGGATTATCTGTCGCTGACCCTGCGGGACGATACCCCGGCGGGCGTCGTGACGGTGTCGCTGGTTTTCGACAAGGAAACCAAGGACCTCGTGCAGTGGGTCCTGGTCGATCCGAGCGGCGCCGAACTCACCTTTTCGCTCTATGACGTGCAAAAGGGAGTTGAGATTCCAAAATCCTATTTCTATATCGACCCCACCTACCGCGCCATCGATCCCACCAGCTGAGCTGGAACGGTTCTGGGCCTGAAAGGTGCCCCGCCATGGGCGCCCGTGTTTTTGAAATGGTCTCGGCATGCCTGTGAGCCTCGCCACCTGGAACATCAATTCGGTGCGCCTGCGCCTGCCGCTGGTGCTCGAGTTCCTCGAGAGCCATGGCCCCGACATCCTCTGCCTGCAGGAGATCAAGTGCCAGAACGACCAGTTTCCGAGAAAGGAGCTGGCCGCGGCGGGCTATTTGCATCAGGCGGTGCATGGGCAGAAGGGCTATCACGGCGTCGCCATCGTCTCGCGCTTCCCCTTGACCGATATCTCGAGCCGCGTCTTTTGCCGGATCGAGGAAAGCCGCCATGTCTCGGCGCTGGTCGACTTCGGCCGTGGCCCGCTGACGGTGCACAATTTCTACATTCCCGCCGGCGGCGACGAGCCGGATCCGGCGATCAACCGCAAGTTCAGGCACAAGCTCGATTTCCTGGCCGAGCTCAGGGCCTGGTTCGGCGAGTCCCATTTCGCCAGCGGCCACCTGATCTGCGGCGATTTCAACATCGCTCCCCATGAGAACGACGTCTGGAGCCACAAGCAGCTTTTGAAGGTGATCAGCCACACGCCGATCGAGACCGAGGCGCTCGAGCAACTCCTTCTTGGTGGCCACGGCTGGGTGGATCTGGTGCGCAAGCACATCCCCCATGACCAAAAGCTCTATTCCTGGTGGAGCTATCG
>JAUXUM010000249.1 GCA_030680995.1 Devosia sp. | reverse complement strand
AGCAGTTCCTCGCGCCGCAGCGTGAAGATGCCGCGCAGCACCAGTTCGGTGACCCGCTCCGGATGCGTCTGCGCATAGGCCAGCGCCAGCGTCGAGCCCCAGGACCCGCCGAAGACCAGCCATTGCTCGGCCCCAACCATTTCGCGCAGCCGCTCGATGTCGGCGACCAGGTGCCAGGTGGTGTTGGCTTCCAGCGTGGCAAAGGGCGTCGAGCGGCCGCACCCGCGCTGATCGAACAGCAGCGCGTCGTAGCGGGCGGGATCGAACACGCGGCGCTGGCTGGGCGACAGGCCCCCGCCAGGTCCGCCATGGAGGAAGACCGCCGGCTTGGCGCCGGGCGTGCCGACCCGCTCCCAATAGACCGAGTGGCCGTCGCCGACATCGAGATAGCCCGAAGCAAAGGGTTCGATCTCGGGATAAAAGGTTCGGAGATCGCTCACGACGGAAACCCTTCCTCGGGCGGCCAGACCGCGGTGTCGTGGTCGGGGTGCTGATGGGAGTGGAGCGACGCCATGAAGGCCGGCCATTGCGGTGAATACTGCGTGCGCACCGGCAGTTCGGTGAGGGTGTCGAAGAAGGGCAGCTTGTCCCTGGGGTTGACCTGGATCTCCGGGGCCGCGACCGTCGGGTCGTCGAAGGCGCCGATGGCGAGTTCGATACTGTTCTCGCCCTCGACCTCGTAGGTCAGCGGTGTGCCACAATCGCGGCAGAAGCCCCGCCGGACCTTGTTCGAGCTCTGGAAATACTTGGGCGCGCCACGGCTCCAGGTGACGCCATAGCCGGTAACGAGCGGCCCGAAGAAACCGCCGAAAGCCTTCTGGCACATGCGGCAGTGGCAGATCGACGGCCGGCCGAGCCGCTCGGCGCGGAAGCGCACCGCTCCGCATTGGCAGCCGCCGGTGAGCCTTGAATTATTCTGCTGCATGACAGACCGCCTCGATGTTATGGCCATCCGGATCGAAGACGAAGGCACTGTAGTAGTTGGGGT
The DNA here is from genome assembly GCA_030680995.1 of Devosia sp. Lineage (GTDB taxonomy): Bacteria > Pseudomonadota > Alphaproteobacteria > Rhizobiales > Devosiaceae > Devosia_A. Next base: position 5,317 of record JAUXUM010000249.1, on the reverse strand, counting down.
GGTAATGCGCGCGGACGCCTGGCGCGCCGTTGTCGCGGCCGCCCATGGAGAGCGCCACCGAATAGAAGGCGTTGACCTCGGCGCGGCTGGCTGCGGCGAAGCATATATGGGCGCCGCTCAAGCCGTCGCGGCCGGTCCCGATCCAGAACGTCGGACGTTCCTTGCCGAAACCGGCATGCCGATCACGCCCGATGGCGAAATCGTCGAGCAGGTCGATGCCGAGAGTCGCGAGCGCTTCCCTATAGAAGGCCCTGGACAGCTCGAAATCGGCGACCTTGAGCCCGACATGATCGATGATGATGGTCATGGGCGGGACTCCTGAAGCGCGTGCCAGATGGCGTCGAGAACGCCGTCGCGGTTCTGGGTCAGTTCGTTGTTCCAGATGCGCAGTACACGATAGCCCTGTCCGGCCAGCCAGGCGTCTCGGACTGCATCCGCTTCATTCTCGGCATGCTGCGATCCGTCCAATTCGACAATCAGCATCGCCGAGGGACACATCAGGTCGACTATGTAGCGCCCGATAGGCACCTGCCGGCGAAACTTGTAGTCGATGAAGCGCCGGTCCCGGACAAGCGTCCAGAGCCTGTCCTCGGCTTCTGTGGCGTCCTTGCGCATCGAGCGCGCAAATCCGCGTAGGCGTTTGGTCGAGTTCGTGCGCCACTCCTTGCGGGCGCGCCTGGGCGGGGATGACCCCTCACCCGCCCTTCGGGCACCCTCTCCCTCAAGGGGAGAGGGGGGCTCCGCGCCTGTTGCCGTGCTGGAGACAGTCTCAGGTCGGTCAACACGCACGGGATTTCCCTCTCCCCTTGCGGGAGAGGGTGGTTGCGCAGCAACCGGGTGAGGGGTCGCGTTGCGCGAGGAATTCATCGCTTCACCTCCCAGGTGGTCACGCGCTCGCCGGCTGCGTTCTTCGAATCCATGAGCTGGATGCCCTGCTCGAGCAGTTCGGCGCGGATGCGATCGGCGGTGGCGAAGTCTTTGGCGTTGAGGGCGGCGAGGCGGGCGGTGACCAAAGTGGCTATTTCGACCACATCGTCGCGACCGCCCTGAAACCACTGACTAGCCGTCATCTCAAGGAGGCCAAGCACGTTGGCGGCAAACTTGAAGCGCGCAGGACCATTGTCGTCGTCTGGGTCCCTTGCAAAATCGGCGGACACGTGAAGCGAGGTAAGAGCCTCTGGGGTATTCAGATCGTCCCGCAGCTCGTTCAGGACACGTGATCCATAGTCGCTGGTCTCGCTGGCCTTCCCGTCCCCTACCAGCCGGTACCATCCGTCGAGAACCTTGGTGGCCACCTCGAGTTTCTCTACCGAGAAGTCGATCGGCTCGCGGTAGTGGGTCATCAGCATGGCGAGACGCAACACCTCGCCCGGCCACTTCCGTCCGCCGAACTTGTCGGTATTCAAGAGCTCGCTGATGGTGACGAAGTTGCCCAGCGACTTCGACATCTTCTGGCCTTCGACCTGGAGGAAGCCGTTGTGCATCCACACCTGCGCCATCATCGGCGTGCCGTGGGCGCAGCGCGACTGCGCCAGCTCGTTCTCGTGGTGCGGGAAGGCCAGGTCGATGCCGCCGCCGTGGATGTCGAAGACTTCGCCCAGGTGCTTCTCGCTCATGGCCGAGCATTCGAGGTGCCAACCCGGCCGCCCCCTGCCCCACGGGCTCTCCCAGCCGGGTTCTTCCGGCGAGGAGGGCTTCCAGAGCACGAAGTCCATCGGGTCGCGCTTGTAGGGCGCGACCTCGACCCGGGCGCCGGCGAGCATGTCGTCGAGGGAGCGATGGGCAAGCTTGCCGTATTCGAGCTCGCCGCCGTGCCTGAAGCTCTTGACGTCGAACAGCACGTGGCCTTCGGCGGAATACGCGTTGCCCTTGCGGATCAGCGTCTGCGTCATCGCGATCATTTCGGCGATGTGCTCGGTGGCCCGCGGCTGAACAGTGGGGTCGAGGCAGCCCAGCGCCTTGGCGTCGGCGAGGAACTGCGCCGCTGTCTTCTCGGTGACCTTGCGGATCGCCTCATTGAGCGGCAGTTCCGGAAAATCGCGGGCCGCCCTGGCGTTGATCTTGTCGTCGACATCGGTGATGTTGCGAACGTAGGTGACATGAGACGCGCCATAGAGGTGGCGCAGCAGGCGGAACAGAACATCGAAGACGATCACCGGCCGGGCATTGCCGATATGGGCGTAGTCGTAGACCGTGGGGCCGCACACATACATGCGCACATTGCCCGGATCGAGCGGAACGAAATCCGCCTTCTCACGGGTGAGCGTGTTGTAGAGCCGCAGTTTCGCTTCGCCCGACGCCATGGAAATCCCTCGAACCAGACACGTTCATGCGCTGGCTACGGGCTCTTCAGGAACTAGGGGAATTTCGGGATGAAGAAAACCGCGCCGCCAGCAATGCTTAGCGGATAATGATGCAGCCGATAATGCAGATCGCTTTGCCGGTTTTCATGGCGCGCAATCTGACCGCAAGTCCGGCCGAAATCAAGGGGCTCGTGCGGATGGAGCACGAGCAGCAAGAACGGGCGGCCGCAGGGGGCCGGCCGCGCGACCACAAAATCGACTAACGCGCATGGCCATTGTGCTAAAATGTCTCGGTTCGGGCGCATTGACGCGCCAGGCGGGCGGCGGAGAACAAGAAACCAGCTCATGTTGCGTGCGACCAAATTGCTAAGTCAGGTCCTGATCGGGCTCGGAGCGGTGCTGGCGGGGTTTGCCGTCGATGTCTCGTCCGCCTATGCGCAATCGGGAAGCTGCTCGCGCCTGCTGGCGACGCTCGACACGCTCGAACGCAACCGGGACTTCCGGCTGGCTCAGGCCAGCGAGGGCAAGCTTCGCGAGCTGGAGCGGCAGGTGCAGCGTTCCGAGAGCCGGTATGTGCGCGACGGCTGCAACGACGACGCCAAGGCCGGGCGCCAGCTGACCCGCGAGTGCCGCGCACTGGCACGCGAGATCAATGCGGGCCGCAAGGACTACGCCAGCCTCGCCCGGAGCTTCGAAACCGGCAATGCGGTGGCCCAGCAGCGCGAAGCGGTGCTGCAGGAGATCGCACGGTTCGGCTGCGGCGGCCGGTCGCGGGCGCGGGTGCTGGGCGGCGGCGAAAGCCTCACCGGTACCGGCGGCGACGGCGGCCGCGGCAATCTGTTCGACCAGTTGTTCAGGGCCCTGTCGGATACGTTCGACGGCGAGGGCGGTCTGCGCGGCGGCGAGTTCGAAGGCTATGGCAGCTATCGCACGGTGCGGACGCTCTGCGTGCGCAAGAGCGACGGCTTCTATTGGCCGATCAGCTATTCCACCCTCACCGACTATGTTGCCAACGACGCCGAGCAGTGCACGCAACAGTGCCCCGGAACGGATGTCGATCTCTATTATCACGATAATCCGGGCCAGGAGCCCGAGCAGATGATCAACATGTGGGGCGAGCCTTACACCGCCCTGCCCAATGCCTTCCGTTTCCGCACCGAATTCGACAAGACCGCCACCTGCAAGCCGGTCACCAGCTACGGCTCGATCAACCTGGTGGCCACGACCGAAGGTGGCCAGTCGCGGCCGACGATCCAGTTCGGCGAGCTCAGTTTCCCGCTGCCGATGCGCGACCCGCGCCGGCAAGCGACGGTTACCCAGGCGCCGCTGCAGGTGGCCGACTATGTCAGCGTGCCGCTTCCCCGCCGCCGTCCCGCCGCGCCCGGCGAGGAGCCCAAGCCCATTCCCCTCGCTCCGGCCGCCAGCACCCAGCCGGTACGGATCGTTCAGTTCGGGGAAAAGCGGGTCAGGATAGTCGGTCCAGACACGCCTTACGCCCCAACAGCGGGAGCAGGGACCTGAGCTCGGGTCCGTCTGCCCTGCCGGTCAGCGCCAGGCGCAGCGGCATGAACAAGGCCTTGCCCTTGCGGCCGGATTTCTCCTTGAGGGTGTCGGTCCAGAGCGCCCAGGCCCCCTGATCCCAGGGTTCGGGCGGCAGGTTGTCGCGCGCGAGGTCGACGAATTCCCGATCTTCGGGCGCGATCACCGGGACGATCGGACCGAAAACCAGCTTGGAAAGCTCGACGATGTCGTCGAAGCGCGAGAGGTTTTCGCGGAGCGCCAGCCAAAGCGGTTCGCTGGCAAGGCCCAGCGGCTCGAGGCGAGGCCGCGCGACCTCGAAGGGCATGGTGTGCAGGATGCGGGCGTTGAGGCCGTCGAGCTCGGCCGGGTCGTGCCGCGCCGGGCCGTGCGAAATCATCGACAGGTCGAGCTTGCGGGCAATGGCGCGGAGGTCCGGATAGGGCTCGACCGGCAGACTGGTGCCGGTCAGCACGGCGACGATCGCGACCGCAAGTGCCTCATAGCCTTGGGCGCGCAGCTCCGCGAGCGAGAGGGAGCCGATGCGTTTGGAGAGCCCCTCCCCCTCGGCGCCCGTCAGCAGGTTGTGGTGGGCGAAGAAGGGCACCTTGCCGCCCAGAGCCTCGAAGATCTCGATCTGGGTGCCGGTATTGGAGACGTGGTCCTCGCCGCGGATCACGTGGGTGATGCTCAGGTCGATGTCGTCGACGACGGAGGGCAGCGTGTAGAGATAACTGCCGTCTTCGCGCACCAGCACGGGGTCGGACATCGAGGCGGTGTTGACGGTCTGCTCGCCCTTGATCAGATCGGCGAACTGCACCGGCCTGCCGTCGAGCTTGAAGCGCCAGTGCGGCTTGCGACCCTCCTCCGCATATTGCCGCTTCTGCCCATCGGTCAGGTTGAGGGCGGCGCGATCATAGATCGGCGGCCTGCCCAGGGCGCGGGCGCGCATCCGCTTGCGGTCGAGTTCGCTCTCGGTCTCGTAGCAGGGATAGAGTCGAGCCGCGGCGATGAGCCGGTCACGCGCCGCGTCATAGAGCGCCGTGCGGTGCGACTGCCGGACCGTGAACGTAGGGGTGATGCCGAACCAGGACAGGTCCTCCTCGATGCCGCGCGCAAATTCCTCGGTCGAGCGGGCGGTGTCCGTGTCGTCGAGTCGCAAGACGTAGGTGCCGGAACGGGCCAGGGCGAAGAGCCAGTTGAGCAGTGCCGGCCGCGCATTGCCCAGGTGCAGGCGCCCCGTCGGCGAGGGCGCATAGCGGACGACCGTCATTGCACGCCCTGCCGCCGCGGCGCCGAGGCCGGTTCCGCTGCGGGGCGGGAGCCGCTCTCGTCGCGATAGCCATTGGTGATCGGGTATTTGCGCCCGAGTCCCAGCGCCTTCTTGGTCATCTTGACGCCAGGCGCCGCCTGCCGCCGCTTGAACTCGGCCAGCACGAGCATGTTCTCGACACGCTTGACCAGCGCCAGAGCGTGTCCCATGGCCACGACTTCCC
>JAUXUM010000248.1 GCA_030680995.1 Devosia sp. | reverse complement strand
AGCAGTTCGAGCACGCCGGCGGCGAGCAGTTCGCATACATCCCCTGCCTCAACGATTCCGAGCCCGGGATGGCGATGCTGGAAACGCTGGTGCGCAAGGAACTGGGGGGGTGGATTTAGATCGGTCCGTGAGCTGAAGGTTGCAGTCGTCTCCCTCCCCGGGGCGGCGCGCGAATAATCGGGCGCCAATATTGCGTGGGGGTGCACACCCACATACATTCCGCACTGACAGCATCGGCGGTTTCTCGCCATGTCGCTGCAGGGGAGAAAGCAATGGATTTGTTTGGGCCCGACGGAATGAGCACAGCCCTCATCGCTGTGGGCGTGCTCGCCATTCTCGTGCTGTTCGCGGGCGCGAAAACCGTGCCGCAAGGCTACAATTTTACCGTGGAACGGTTCGGCCGCTATACGCGCACCCTCAAGCCCGGCCTCAACCTGATCATTCCCTTCATCGATGGGATCGGCAAGAAGATCAACATGATGGAGCAGGTGCTCGACGTCCCCCACCAGGAAGTGATCACCCGCGACAACGCGTCGGTCACAGCCAATGGGGTGACCTTCTACCAGATCCTCGACGCGCCGGCGGCCGCCTACGAGGTCACCAACCTCGAGAACGCCATCCTCAATCTCACCATGACCAATATCCGTTCGGTGATGGGTTCGATGGACCTCGACGAATTGCTGAGCAATCGCGACGAGATCAACAACCGCGTGCTGAAGGTGGTGGACGCGGCCGTGTCGCCCTGGGGACTCAAGATCACCCGTATCGAGATCAAGGACATCGATCCGCCCAAGGACCTGGTGGAGTCGATGGGACGGCAGATGAAGGCCGAGCGCGAGAAGCGCGCGCTCATCCTCGAGGCAGAGGGCAAGCGGCAGGCTGCCATCCTGCAGGCCGAGGGTGCCAAGCAGTCGCAGGTGCTCGAGGCGGAAGGCCGGCGCGAAGCCGCGTTCCGCGATGCCGAGGCGCGCGAGCGCTCCGCCGAGGCCGAAGCCAGGGCGACGCAGGTGGTCTCCGAGGCCATCGCGCCGGGCGACGTGCAGGCGATCAACTACTTTGTCGCCAACAACTACATCCGGGCGCTGGAAAGCCTCGCCAAATCGCCGAACCAGAAGGTGCTGATGCTGCCGGTCGAGGCGGCCAGCGTCATCGGCGCCCTGGGCGGCATTGCCGAGATCGCCAAGGAGACGTTCGGCGGCGACAGACCCACCCGCAATGTCGGCGGCGCCCGCCCGCCTTCCACCCAGTCATAGGGAGGACGGGATGGACATCATCGAGTTCATCGCCAGCTACGGACCCTGGGCCTGGATCGTGGCTGGCGTGATCCTGCTGGCCCTGGAACTGGTGGTGCCGGGCGGCATCGTGTTGTGGCTCGGCGTCGCCGGCATCATCACCGGGCTCGCTTCCTTCTTTCAGCCGATCGGCTGGCCGCTGCAGTTCCTGCTGTTCGGCGGCCTGTCCCTCGTCTTGATCG
>JAUXUM010000121.1 GCA_030680995.1 Devosia sp. | reverse complement strand
GAGCCAGGAACTGGTGATCATGGTCCTTGGCTCGCCGCAAACGACCAACAGCTTTGCCATCGAGACCGCATATTACTACGTTCAGACCAAGGTCGAACAGACCGCATTCGGCCTCGATCTGGTCAGAGACCGCACGGTTCTTGCCGTGTACTTCGACAAGAATCGCAAGGTTGTCGACAAGGCGGTATATGGCACGAAGGACGGCAAAGTGTTCCAGATCGAGTCGCGGCGTACACCCTCCTTCGGCGAAGACAGGACCTTCATCGAGTCGATCATGAAGTCGTTCTAGACGTCGGCGGTTTCCCGTGTCCGGAACTGATCCCAGGCAAGAACTGCGATTGCGGCCGCAGCAACGGCAATGGCGAGGACATTGATCGACTGCCAGCCAATCAGCTCCAGCAGCAAGCCTGAAGCGACCGACGCGATGGCCATCACCCCGAACACGACCTGTTCATTGAGTCCCTGCACCCGGGCAGCCTCTTCGGGTCGATAGCTCTCGGCCAGCAAAGCGGTGGAAGCGATGAACCCGAAGTTCCAGCCGACGCCGAGCAGCACGAGCGCAGCCACGAAGTGGCCCACGCTGATGCCACTCAGATTGACGATGGCTGCAGCAAGGATGAGCATCAGGCCGAGACTCGCCGTAAGGTTTGCGCCAAGGCGGGAGATGATGACCCCGGTCACGAAGCTCGGGGCGAACATGGCAACGATATGCCACTGGATGGCGAAAGCTGCCTCCTCGGTGGAGTGGCCGCAGACATAAACCATGGCCAGTGGCGCTCCGACCATGACCAGCGTCATCAAGGCATAACTCGCCGATCCACCCAGCATCGCCACAAGGATTTGAGGTGTGCGCAGCAATTGGGCAAAGGAGCGGCCGGCCTTGCGGTCCTCCGCCTTTCTCACCGTGGGCGCCAATCTCGTCATCGAGAGCACGCCGATGGCGATCAGGGCAAGGACCGCCATGACCAGGTAGGTGCCCGTGAAGGTCGCGCCGGCGATCCAGTCCTTGGACAGAGCGCTCAATTGCGGACCGATGAAGCCTGCCAGCACACCGCCGAACAGGACCCAGGAGATAGCGCGCGACTTCAGGGCTGGAGGTACGCTGTCGGCCGCGGCAAAGCGGTATTGCTGGCCGAACGCCCCGGAAGCGCCGAAGACGGCGAGAGCGAGGCAAAATACCCAGAAATTGCCGATCCAGGCCGCGGTCGCGGCGAGAAGGGCGGCTGGGACCGAGATCGCCGCGCCGAACATGAAGCCCTGCCTGCGGCCCCATGAATGAATCAGCCAAGCGGCCGGGCCGGTGGTCAGCGCCGTGCCGATGATCATCAACGTGACCGGCAAGGTCGCAAGTCCTTGCGCGGGCGCCATGCCGACCGCCGTAAGTGCGGCCACGGAAATCAGAATCGCCTGGCTCGATCCTGCCAGCGCCTGGCTGAGCGACAGTAATGCGACGTTGCGGAGCGGGGAGCCGGTTGCCGGTTGGGCCATGGAAGGGACCTAGGAGGATTTCTGGTCCGCCAGATTGCCACGATTTGCATGCTTGGCGATAGCGTCGAGCACCCCGTTCACCAGCCCCGGGGCATCGTCTTCGTAGAAAGCCTTGGCGATATCGACATATTCGGTGATGACCACCCCGCTCGGAATATCGCGGCGGCGCAGGAGTTCAAAAGTGGCGGCGCGGAGAATGGCGCGCAGAGTGGCGTCGATGCGAGCGACCGGCCAGCCCTTTTGCAGCGCATTGTCGACTGTCGGATCAATGTCCAGCTGGTTGCGGATAACGCCCGAAACAATCTGACGGAAGAAGTCGGCATCGGCCGGCAGATACTGTTCGCCCTCGATCTCGCGACCGAGATGGTGGGCGCTGAACTGAGCCAGCGTGTCTTCCAGTGTCTGCCGACCGACATCCATCTGATAGAGTGCCTGCACCGCCGCAAGCCGCGCGGCGCCGCGCTGATTGGCGGGCTTGCCGGTCGTCTGCCGCTGCCGGGGAGCCTGGGTCACTCTAGGCCCCCAGTTTGCGCTTGAGCGCGACCATCGTCAGCGCCGCGCGGGCCGCAGCGCCTCCCTTGTTCTTGTCGTCGACCTTGACGCGGGCCCAGGCCTGCGCATCATTTTCGACCGTTTGAATGCCATTGCCCAAGGCCAACTCGTGCTTGACCGCCAAATCCATCAGGGCGCGGGCCGACTCGTTGGCGACGATATCGTAATGGCTGGTCTCGCCGCGAATGACGCAGCCGAGCGCAACGAAACCGTCATAGGCCTTCCTGCGGCCCTTGAGGGCCATCGCGAGCGCAGCCGGTATCTCCAGCACACCGGGGACGGTCACGCGGTCGAAGCTGGCGCCCGCATCGAGCAATGCCCGCTCAGCCCCGCGGAACAGTTCATCGGCGATGTCCTCGTAGAAGCGCGCCTCAATGATGAGGATGTGCGGCGCCTTGGCCATGCTGTCGGTTCCTTACTGCTTCCTGGATGCGAGGGTCTCGAACAGGCGCGCCGCGTAGCGCGCCATCGGATCGACCTCGATATTGACGCGGTCGCCAACGCCATAGTCGCCCCACGTCGTAACCGCAACCGTATATGGGATCAAATGGACGCTGAAACGGTTGCCATCGACCGAATTGACAGTGAGCGAGGTGCCGTTGAGCGCGACGCTGCCTTTCTTTGCGATGAACGGCGCGATATCCTCCGAAACGAGGAATGTGAAGGTGATCTGATCTCCGGCCATCTCCTTGCCGACGATCTCAGCCAAGCCGTCGATATGGCCCGAAACGATGTGACCGCCGAGTTCATCACCGATCTTCAGCGAGCGCTCGAGATTGACCCGCCTGCCCTCGCGCCACTTGCCCACCTCGGTGACGTCGAGCGTTTCGAGCGCCGCGAAAGCTTCGAACCAGTTGCGCTGGCCGGCGCCCTTGTCCGTGACGGTGAGACAGATTCCATCAACCGTGATGGAGGCTCCCAACCCGATGGTCGCAGGATCGTAGGCAGTTTCGATCCGCAACAGTCGCCCGTCATTGCGGTCCTCCGCCTTGAGCAGGCGGCCGACATCGGTAACAATTCCGGTGAACATCAGAGCTCTCTTTCGAAGGTGCACACGATATCGGCGCCCAGCGCGCGCCGGTCAACCTCGGCAAAGCCGGCGGCGCGAAGCCGCCCTTCCATGCTGCCAAGCATGGTTGCCGGGACACCCTTGCGGCCGATCATCGCTTCGCTCTTCAGCAGATGGAACCTATCCACAAGTTCGGCAGCGATTAGGGACTCGATTAGCTTGGCCCCGCCTTCGACCATGAGACGACCCACTCCCTTGTCGGAAAGCGCAGCCATCGCCTTGCGCAAGTTCGGGCGGCCGTTCTTTCCTTCCACCTCGATCACCTGCACCTCCGGTGGGACATCGAAGCCATGGCCCTGTTCCGTAATGATCATAGTGGGATAGCCGGAAACGCCGTCAATCAGATTCAAGCTGGTGTCGAACGAAGTCGCACCGGCCAAGATTATCCGCATATGGGTACGGTGCTCCAGACCCTTGAGGCGCACCGTGAGCTGCGGATCGTCAATCTGCGCGGTCCTTGCACCGACCATCACCGCGTCGGACATGGCGCGCTCCATATGCGTCCAGCGTCGCGCCTCCTCGCCGGTGATCGGCACGTTGGCCTTGTCGGGCAAACCGATCATGCCATCCTTGGACACTGCGAGCTTGGCGGTGATGAAGGGCCGGCCCCGGGTCTTGCGCATGATGTGCGCCTCGTGCAGAAGCCGGGAAGGCCGGTGATCCGCAAGCGCGACCACGATGCCCGCTTGCCGCAGCCGCTTGATGCCGTTTCCGGCCGTGCGCGGGTCGGGATCGAGCAGGCCCACCACCACCCGTCCTATGCCGGCCTGGATCACCGCGTCGGCGCAGGGAGGCGTGCGGCCCCAATGATTGCAGGGTTCGAGCGTGACGTAGAGCGTCCGGCCTCTGGCACTGCCTCGCGCTTCGGCAAGCGCCTGCGTCTCGGCATGCGGGCGTCCGCCCCTGGCGGTCACTGCGCGACCGAAAACCAACTGCAGTTGTTCGTCGACAACGATCGCGCCCACCGTGGGATTCTCGGCGGTGGTGCCGAGATAGGGTCGCGCCAGCCGCGTGGCCGCGTCGAGCCAGCGGCAATCCTGCGCCGAGACGTCGCTCAATCGTCGTCGTCCCGGTGGCTGCCTCTGTCCTCTTCCCGCAACTCGGCGAGGAAAGAACGAAAATCGTCGGCGGCCGAAAAGTTCTTGTAGACCGAGGCAAAGCGCACAAAGGCCACATCGTCGAGGCCCTTGAGCCCTTCCATGACGAATTCGCCAATCTGATCGGAGGTGATTTCGACTTCGCCGAGGCTCTCGAGTTGGCGGACCACGCCCGAAATCATGCGCTCGACCCGCTCCTGCTCGACCATGCGCTTGCGCAGGGCGGTGTAAACCGAGCGAGCGAGTTTCTCCCTGTCGAAGGGCACCTTGCGGCCGGACTTCTTGATCACCGTAAGCTCGCGCAGTTGCACACGCTCAAATGTGGTGAAACGACCGCCGCAAGCGTTGCAGATGCGGCGGCGGCGGATGGCGCTCGAATCCTCGGTCGGGCGGCTGTCCTTGACCTGCGTATCGTCGTTGCCGCAAT
>JAUXUM010000246.1 GCA_030680995.1 Devosia sp. | reverse complement strand
GCGCATCAGGGCCGAGCCCGCATAACCGTTGGTGACGCGTTTGGCCGGACAACCCATATTGATATCGATGATATCGGCGCCGGCGGCATAGGCGATCTCGGCTCCGCGGACGAGCCACTCGGCTTCGCAACCGGCCAATTGCACGACGTGCGGGAGCGACCCCGATTTGCCCAGCTTGCGCACCATTTCGTGCTGTCCGGTGCCGAGGGCGGCGCTGGCAATCATTTCGGAAACGACGAGGCCGGCGCCGAAGCGCTCGGCGAGCGCTCGCATCGGCGCGTCGGTGATCCCCGCCATCGGCGCCAACAAGGCGCGATTGCGCAGGGAATAGCCGCCAATGCTTAACTCGCAGGCAATATCAGTCACCAAGTGCCCCAGATTTATTCAATTTGCGAAATTGCCCGCACAATAGTCAAAAAGCGGCGAGGTGCAACCGTATTGCTATGCCTCGATGTCCGCAATTCCCCGACCGCTCTTGCCGCCTCACGTTCCGCCCGCTAGAGCATCGGCGCCCCATTCCGCCGAGGCGCCGCAAGACTTGTGATCCGCGAAAGAAAAATCGCCGCCATCGTTGTCGCTGCCGGCCGGGGCGAGCGGGCCGGCGCCAATGGAGAACTTGAACCAAAGCAATACCGGCTGCTGGCGGGCATCCCCGTCCTCAGCCGGACAATCGCCGCCCTTCTGGACGTGGACGCGATCAATGTCGTGGTTCCGGTCATCAATGCGGAGCATGGCGCGCATTACGAGGCCCTCAAGCTCAGCGATGCGCGCCTGCTGCCGCCGGTGATCGGCGGCGCAACTCGCCAGTCCTCGGTCTTGGCGGGGCTTCAGGCCCTGGGTCCGCACAAGCCCGACCTCGTATTGATCCAGGACGCGGCGCGGCCTTTGATCGACGGGACCCTGGTGGAGGGCGTGATCGCCGCTCTCGCATCGCGCGAAGCTGCCCTGCCCGTCATTCCGGTCACCGATACGGTCAAGCGCTCGACCGACGGGAGCACCGTTACGGCGACCGAAGACCGGCACACGCTCTTCGCGGCGCAGACGCCGCAGGGCTTCCGCTTCGCCGAAATCCTTTCGGCGCACCGGCGCGCAGCGCGGGAGCCGCGGGAGTTCACCGACGACGCAGCGATCGCCGAATGGGCGGGAATGACGGTGGCGATGACGCCGGGCAGCACGCGCAACATCAAACTGACGCTGCCCGAGGATTTTGTCCGGGCCGAGCGGCTCGTTGCGGGAGACAAGGACATGGAGACCCGGGTCGGGACCGGCTTCGACGTGCATCCGTTCAAGGCAGGCAAAGCGGTCTGGCTCGGTGGCGTCAAGATCGCGCACACGCACAAACTCAAGGGACATTCGGACGCCGACGTCGCGCTGCACGCTCTCACCGACGCGATCTACGGCGCGCTGGGTGAGGGAGACATCGGCACGCACTTCCCGCCGAGCGACCCGCAGTGGAAGGGCGCGGCGTCATCGGTCTTCCTGCAGCACGCGGCGGATTTGGTCACCGCGCGCGGAGGACGGATCGTCAACCTCGACGCGACCATCGTCTGCGAGGCTCCCCGGATTTCGCCGCATGTCGAGGCGATGAAAGAGGCGATCGCAGCTATTTGCCGGATTTCGCGATCGCGGATCGCCATCAAGGCAACCACCAGCGAGCGCCTGGGGTTTACAGGCCGAGAGGAAGGGATCGTCGCCATGGCGACCGCCAGCATCGAATTGCCGAGGATGGACTAGTTGATTTCGGTTGAACTTCGCGAACGCGCCAGAACCATCAATCACACACTAGCGGCCCGCAGCGAGATGATCGTTACGGCCGAGAGCTGCACCGGCGGTCTGATCTCGGCGGCGCTGACGGACGTTCCGGGGTCATCAGAGGCAGTGTTCGGCGGCTTCGTCGCCTATCACAACCGGGCCAAGATCGAGATGATCGGCGTTCCGGCCGAGTTGATTGAAAAGCATGGCGCGGTCTCCGAACCGGTGGTGCGGGCGATGGCAGAAGGGGCGCTCAAGACCGCCGGCGTCGCTATCGCCATTGCGGTGACCGGGGTTGCCGGACCTGGGGGCGGCACCGAAGACAAGCCGGTGGGCCTCGTCCATTTTGGCTGCGCCACAAAGGCTGGAACATCGGTGCACGAACGCCGCTTTGGCGATCTCGGGCGGCAGGGCATCAGGGAAGCGACCGTGGGGGTTGCCCTGGACATAGTTCTGGAGTGCCTCGGCGTTCAGAGCCCGTAGCGCCGGTCGGCCTCGTCTATGAACGCGTCCATGATTTCGCCCTGCTTTGCAGCAAAGGCGGGCTCGGCTACGGCGGCGGCGAGCGGATTGCTGAACTTGAAATCGATGTCGAAGCGGACGCGGGTCCCCTGCCCTTCGGGTTCGAACGACCAGATGCTGCTCAGGTAACTGAAAGGGCCATCCATGGCGTTGGCTGTTATGGTCAGCGCCGCGGGATCCGCGACCACGCGGCTGGTATAGGACTGCATCAGCGGCCCGAACTTGATGGTCATCCTGGCGAACCGCACATCCTCGGCACGTCCCCGATCCCGCTTCACGTCCATGGCCTTGCAGTTGGGAATGAAGCGGGGATAGCTCTCGAGATCGGCGACAAGCGCGTACATCCGCTCCGGCAGATGCGGAACATGCCGCTCGAAAAACAGGTTGGGCATCAGACCAGCGCGTGTTTGGCGAGTCGCGCCGCCCTGAGCCTGGCAAAATCCTCTCCGGCGTGATGCGAGGAGCGGGTCAGCGGGCTCGACGACACCAACGAGAACCCCTTGGTCATAGCAACCGTCGCATATGATTTGAACTCGTCCGGCGTCACGAAGCGGATCACCGGGTGATGCTTGCGGCTCGGCGCCAGGTATTGGCCGATAGTGAGGAAATCGACGTCCGCGCTGCGCAAATCGTCCATGAGCTGCAGCACCTCATTCCGTTCCTCGCGGAGGCCGACCATGATCCCCGACTTGGTGAACATGGTCGGGTCGAGCTCCTTGACCCGCTGCAGCAGCCGGATGGAATGGAAGTAGCGCGCGCCCGGACGGACCTTCAGATATTTCGACGGCACGGTTTCAAGGTTGTGGTTGAAGACGTCGGGTTTTGCGGCAACGACGATCTCCAGCGCACCGTCCTTGCGGAGGAAGTCCGGGGTCAGGATCTCGATGGTCGTCCCAGGATTGCGGGCCCGGATGGCGCCGATGACATCGGCGAAATGCCGGGCGCCGCCATCGGGCAGATCGTCGCGGTCGACCGAGGTGATGACGACGTGCTCGAGACCGAGCTTTTCAACCGCGATGGCGACGCTTTCCGGCTCATGCGGATCAAGCGCCGTCGGCAGGCCGGTCCGGACATTGCAGAAGGCGCAGGCGCGGGTGCAGATCTCGCCCATGATCATGAACGTCGCATGCTTCCTGGACCAGCATTCCCCGATATTGGGGCAGCCGGCTTCCTCGCAGACGGTGACGAGATTGTTCTCGCGGACAATCTGCTGGGTCTCGCGATAGACCAGCGAGCCAGGCGCCTTCACCCGGATCCAGTCCGGCTTGCGCAGCATCTCGGCTTCCAGCCGCTTGACCTTTTCGGGATGGCGTGGACGCGCCTCGCCGGCCATGTCGATGAGAGTGACCAAGTGAAATCCCTATCCGGCGATGAGCCGTGCCACCAGCACCACGAGGATGGCGCCCACCGTCGAAGTGATGATCTGACGCACCAGCTCGTTGGTGATGCCCAGATTGATGTTGAGTGCGGAGAAGATGTAGCCGCCGACGAACGAACCGATCACCCCGCTCACCAGGTAGGTGATGAGGCCGCCGCCCCCAACGATGAGACTGGCGAGGAAGCCGGCGAGGAGGCCGATGCCGAGAAAAATAAGTATCGAGCGGGTGTCCATGCGACCCATCGTGAAATCTCCTCCAGTATCCTGTTTTTGCGGAACGGCCATTCATGCCCCCATTTTGCAGCCCGTGACATGTCGAAGCGCTTGAGCCG
>JAUXUM010000245.1 GCA_030680995.1 Devosia sp. | reverse complement strand
GGCATACCAGTTTCAGGCGGCTCCGGCCGCCTGAGATGCCGACTTGGTTCGCTGAGTCGGCAAAGTCCTGTCCGAGACTGCCGGTGCGCCGCAAGGCGCCTAAACCCGAATGGGGCCTGCAATAGACGGGGTGAAGGCCGGAAGAGATTTGCCGCAAGGCCAGGCTTTCCCGGTTCGAACCAGGCCAGTTGCCGCTAAAGGCGTTTCGCCCTCGCGGAAGCTCGGTTGACAGGCGTTAACCCGCTGACTTCCCGCAAGGAGAGGGCAGCAATTGGCAGAGGTCTGGCCGCTCTCCGGTGGGGAATGTGCCGGGCTCAATGTGGAGACTAGCAGTGGAAAGAGCGGAAAAGCGTGAGTTGGTCTCATCGCTCCAGGCAGCCTTTGCGGGCGCTGGATCGATTGTGGTCGCTCAGAATACCGGTCTGACCGTGGCCGACATGGAAAATCTGCGCGTGCAGATGAAACAGGCCGGTGGTCAGGTCAAAGTCGCCAAAAACCGCCTGGCCAAGCTTGCTCTTAAAGACACCGACAATGCGGACATCTCGGCCCTGTTTACCGGGCCGACGGTCGTCGCCTTCGCAACGGATCCCATGACCGCGCCGAAAATCGCGGCCGCTTTCGCCGACAAGAACCAGAAGTTCGTGGTTCTGGGCGGCGCAATGGGGAAGACCGGGCTTGACGCCAACAACGTCAAGGCGCTGGCCACGATGCCTTCGCTCGACCAACTGCGCGCAACCCTGGCCGGACTGCTCAAGCAGCCGGCTACGCGGATCGCGTCGGTCGTGCAGGCGCCGGGCGGGCAGATTGCCCGTGTCCTGGCCGCATACGCGGACAAGAGCAACGCAGCTTAGGCGTACTGAGGGTCCTTTGGGACCTCCCACGGTTCGAACTGAAACGAAACAAAAACTGAGAGTGAAAACAAATGGCTGATCTTGCCAAAATCGTAGACGACCTTTCGGCCCTTACTGTTCTCGAGGCCTCGGAGCTTTCGAAGCTTCTCGAAGAGAAATGGGGCGTTTCGGCTGCCGCACCTGTCGCGGTCGCCGCTGCCGCGGCGGCCCCGGCCGCCGCTGTCGAAGAAAAGACTGAATTTGATGTGATCCTTGCCTCGTTCGGCGAAAACAAGATCAACGTCATCAAGGAAGTGCGCGCGATCACCGGTCTGGGCCTCGGCGAAGCCAAGGCGCTTGTCGAAGCCGCGCCGAAGGCTATCAAGGAAGCTGCTTCCAAGACCGAGGCCGAAGGCATCAAGGCCAAGCTCGAAGCAGCCGGCGCCAAGGTCGAACTGAAGTAATCGAACTGCTTTTGGGGTGGCGCCTCGTTGGCGCCGCCCTATTCCCGTCCCAGTGTTGACTATAGGGACGGACGCCGCCCGGCAGCGGGTAGGGCGGAAGTTGCGGAACAGACTACCACCATCAGGGCAGATTTCCTGAGAGCCGACGGCTGATAGTCGGGTCTTTGGACATTTGCCTCCGGGACATTCGAGAGAAAGAGATAGGAGCGGGTATGGCTACCACGTTCAACGGCCGTCGCAAGGTACGCAAATCCTTCGGGTCCATTCGCGAAGTCACGGAGATGCCTAATCTCATTGAGGTCCAGAAGGCCTCCTATGACCAGTTCCTCCTTGTCGACGAGCCCAAGGGCGGCCGCAAGGAAGAAGGACTGCAGGCTGTCTTCAAGTCGGTGTTTCCCATCACCGATTTCTCCAATACGGCATCCCTGGAATTCGTTCGCTACGAATTCGAGCAGCCCAAATACGATGTTGACGAGTGCCGGCAGCGCGACATGACCTTCGCGGCGCCGCTTAAGGTCACGCTGCGCCTGATCGTCTTCGAAGTGGACGAGGAAACCGGTGCGCGTTCGGTCAAGGACATCAAGGAGCAGGACGTCTACATGGGCGACATGCCCTTCATGACCAATAACGGTACGTTTATCGTCAATGGCACCGAACGCGTCATTGTCTCCCAGATGCACCGTTCACCGGGCGTATTCTTCGACCACGACAAGGGCAAGACCCATTCCTCGGGCAAGCTGCTGTTCGCCGGCCGCATCATTCCCTACCGCGGCTCCTGGCTCGACATCGAGTTCGACGCCAAGGACATCGTTTTCGCGCGCATCGACCGCCGCCGCAAGATTCCGGTGACCTCGCTGCTCAAGGCACTCGGGATGGACGCCGAGGAAATCCTCGCGACCTACTACGCCGCTCTCAACTACGAGAAGACCGACAAGGGTTGGCGCAAGCCCTACGACCCGGAAAAGATGAGGGGTTCCAAGCCCACGCACGATTTGATCGACGCCAAGACCGGCGACGTGGTGCACGAGGGCGGCAAGAAACTCTCGGCCCGGCAAGCCAAGAAGCTGGCGGAGAACGGGCTTACACACCTGCTCGCGGTCGATGAGGATCTCTACGGCACGTTCGTCGCCGAAGACCTCATCAACCTGCAGACCGGCGAGGTCTATGTCGAGGCCGGCGATGAGCTCGATGAAAAGACGCTCAACAAGCTCAAGGAAGCAGGCTTCGACGAGCTGCCGATTCTCGACATCGACCACATCACCATTGGCGCTTACATCCGCAACACGCTGGCGGTCGACAAGAACGAGACTCGCGAGGATGCCCTGTTCGACATCTACCGCGTCATGCGCCCGGGCGAACCGCCCACGGTGGAGACCGCCGAAGCGATGTTCAAGTCGCTGTTCTTCGACAGCGAACGCTACGATCTCAGCGCGGTCGGCCGCGTGAAGATGAACATGCGCCTTGAGCTGGAAGCCGAGGACACCGTCCGCATCCTGCGCAAGGAAGACATCGTCGAGGTGGTGCGCACCCTTGTGAACCTTCGCGACGGTCGCGGTGAGATCGACGATATCGACAATCTCGGCAACCGCCGGGTGCGCTCGGTCGGCGAGCTTATGGAAAACCACTACCGTCTTGGGCTGCTTCGCATGGAGCGCGCCATC
>JAUXUM010000243.1 GCA_030680995.1 Devosia sp. | reverse complement strand
CGCTGATCTTCGGGCTGTTCCTCATGCTGGTGCCGCTGGTCGGGCAGCAGGTCATCGGCCTCGCCGCCCAGGTGCCCGGCTATGTCACCGATCTGCAGGCGCTGGCGCAAACGCTTGCGCCGCAGCTCGCCGAATGGCTGGGGCCGGAGCATGCCGCGCAATTCGAGGCCTCGCTGACCGACCTTATCGGCAGGGGCGTGGAACTCGCCGGCGCGATCACCGCGCAGGTCGCCCAGAGCGGCATCACCGTGCTCAACACCATCGCGATCCTGTTCATCACCCCGGTGGTGGCCTTCTATCTGCTGCTCGATTGGGAAGGCATGGTCAAGCGCGTCGACGACCTGCTGCCGCGGGCCTATCGCGACGAGATCCGCGGGGTCCTGGACCAGATCGACAAATCCATGGCCGGCGTGATCCGCGGGCAGGGCAGCGTGATTCTCGTGCTTTGCGTCTACTACGGGACGGCGCTCTCCCTGGTCGGCCTGGATTTCGGGCTCGCCGTGGGGCTGATAGGGGGGCTGCTCAGTTTCATCCCCTATGTCGGCTTCCTCGTCGGCTTCACGCTGGCTATGACGATCTCTTTGGTACAGTTCTGGCCGGATCAGTGGCTGTTCGTGGTGATCGTCCTCACCGTCTACATGGTGGGCCAGTTTCTCGAGGCGAACATCCTCTATCCCAAGCTCGTCGGGCAGAGCATCAACATCAATCCGGTCTGGCTGATGTTCGCGCTGTTCGCCTTTGCGTTGCTGTTCGGTTTCGTCGGCCTCCTGCTCGCCGTTCCCCTCGCGGCGATCACGGGCGTCTTGACGCGCTATGCGCTGGGCAAGTACCAGGCGAGCAGCCTTTACCGGGACCAGGACCCAGCGCTGGCCGACCCGGCCGCAGAGATCCCGGTGAAGCCGGCGTCTGCGCCCAAGCGTCCGGCCCGGCGTCCGACGCAGCCGAAATGAACCCCGCCGATACCGGACGCAGCCAGCTCGCTTTCGAGCTCGGCCACACGCCATCGCATACGGAAGCCGATTTCATGGTCGGGGAGGGCAACCGGCTCGCCTATGCCCATATCATGGCCTTTCCCAACTGGTCTGGACCGCTGACGCTGATTACCGGCCCGGCCAAATCGGGCAAGTCGCATCTGGCGCGCATCTGGGCCGACCGGTCCGGGGCGGAGACGCCCGGAGTGGACGCGCTGGAAGAGCTGTCCCGCGCCGGGGGAGCGGCGCCGCTGGTGATCAAGGATGTGGACCGGCGAGGCTACGAGGAAGCCGCGCTCTTCCATCTGCTCAACCAATCCATGCGCGACCGGCGGCCGCTGCTGATGACGGCGCGCGAGCCGGTTGCAAACTGGCCGTTCGCGACCGATGATCTCAAATCGAGGGCGCGGCTCGCGGCGCTGTTCACGGTGTCGACCAGCGATGACATCCATTTGTCACAGATGTTCGTGAAATTGTTCGGCGACCGCCAGGTGACGGTCGACCCCAAGATCATCGCCTATCTGGTCGCCCGCATGGAACGATCGCCTGAAGAAGCCGTGCTGCTTGCGGGAATGATGGATCGCATGGCACTGCAACGCGGCACCGCCATAACCCGGGCAATCGCCGCCGAGGCTCTGGCGCAGCGCGGCGCCGCGCATGACGACAGCCAACTGGAGCTGGATCTGGCGCGCACGGAAGTGGAAGGCAACGATGATGAATGAGATGAGCGAAATCGCCGACGCCGAGAGTGCCGCCCCCGACATCGCCGCCCTGCGGCAGAGCCCGGCGCGCTTCGTCAACCGGGAGGTGAGCTGGCTGCAATTCAACATGCGGGTGCTCGAAGAGGCCGGCAATACCAACCATCCCCTGCTGGAGCGGCTGCGCTTCGTTTCGATTTCGGCCAACAACCTCGACGAATTCTTCATGGTCCGCGTCGCCGGACTCAAAGGCCAGCTCCGCGCCGGCATGACCACTAGGAGCGCAGACGGATTGACGCCGGCGGAGCAGCTCGAGGAGATCGCCACGCTCGCCCAACACCTGCACCTTGAACAGCAGGACCACTGGCAGACGCTGCGCGAAGAGCTGTTCGCGCAGAACGTCGTCATCCACGAGGCAGACGACCTCGGCTCCGAGCAGGTGAAATACCTGCAGCGGTTGTTTCGCGAAGAGATTTTCCCGGTGCTGACGCCGATCGCGGTCGATCCGGCACATCCGTTCCCGTTCATCCCCAATCTCGGCTTTTCGCTGGCATTCGAACTCATCCACCAGAGCAACGCGCAAACGCTGACGGCTCTGGTTCGCGTCCCCTCCAATCTCGACCGCTTCATCACGCTGCCGGCCGCCCTGACCGAACAAGGCCGGATCGAGGTCGTCACCATCGATACGTTGATCAACCTCTTCTTCCACAAGATATTTCCCGGATACGAGGTTGCCGGCTCCGGCGCCTTCCGCGTCATCCGCGACAGCGAGATTGAAATCGACGACGAGGCGGCGGATCTGGTCGTGGAGTTCGAGTCGGCCCTGCGCCAGCGCCGCCGCGGCCAGGTGATCCGCCTCGAAATCGAAAAGAAGATGCCGCGGGCCCTGCGCCGGCACATCTCCGAGCGGCTGGGCATAACGGCCGCGGACACGTTCGACGTGGAGGGCTTCCTCGGCCTCGCGGATGCCAGCCGGATCTGCGACATCGATCGGCCAGACCTGCGGTTCCCACCCTATATGCCGCGCTATCCAGAGCGGGTACGCGACTATGGCGGCGATATCTTCGCCGCGGTCCGGGCGAAGGACCTGCTGGTCCACCATCCGTTCGAAAGCTTCGACGTCGTCGCGGAGTTCCTGATGCAGGCGGCGCGCGACCCCGATGTGGTGGCGATCAAGCAGACGCTCTACCGTACCTCGCGGGATTCCCCGATCGTCAAGGCACTGGTGCTCGCCGCCGAGTCGGGGAAATCCGTGACCGCGCTGGTGGAGTTGAAGGCCCGCTTCGACGAGGAAGCCAATATCCGCTGGGCGCGCGATCTCGAACGCGCCGGGGCGCAGGTCGTCTTCGGCTTCATCGAACTCAAGACCCACGCCAAGATGAGCCAGGTGGTCCGGCGGGAGGCGGGCAAGCTGGTGACCTATTGCCACCTCGGCACCGGCAACTACCATCCGATCACCGCCAAAATCTACACTGACCTCAGCTATTTCACGACCGATCCGGCGATCACCCGCGACGTGGCCCGCGTCTTCAACTTTATCACCGGCTACGCGCGGCCGACGGAACTGGAGGCAATCGCCGCCTCCCCGGTCAACCTGCGCTCGACGCTGATCGAGCTGATCGCCCGCGAAATCAAATTTGCCGAGAAGGGCGAGCCCGCGAACATCTGGCTGAAGATGAACGCGCTGGTCGATCCCGAGATCATCGACGCTCTGTATGACGCCAGCCAGAAGGGCGTGAAGATCGAACTGATCGTGCGCGGCATCTGCTGCCTCAGGCCAGGAATTCCGGGCTTCTCCGACAACATCCGGGTCAAGTCCGTGGTCGGCCGCTTCCTCGAGCACTCGCGGATATTCTGCTTCGGCAACGGCGAGGCCATGCCCTCGCGGCGCGCAAAGGTGTATATCTCTTCGGCCGATCTCATGCAGCGCAATCTGGACTGGCGCGTGGAGGTCATGGTGCCGATCGTCAACAAGACCGTGCACAAGCAGATTCTTGACCGTATGCTGGTCGCCTATCTCAAGGACAACCAGCAGAGCTGGGAGGTGCTGCCGGACGGGAGTTCGCATCGCGTGCGCTTGCAGGAGGGCGAGGAACCCTATAACGCGCATGATTACTTCATGACCAATGCCAGCCTCTCGGGGCGCGGCAGCGCCTTGGCTCGCGAAACCGAAGAGAGTGGCGATTGAACCAGTTCTGGGGGGTCGACGCCGATCCGACCGCGCAGGGGCGCATCAAGGGCGCCCGGCCGGTCGCCGTTCTCGACATCGGCTCCAATTCGGTCCGTCTCGTCGTCTATGAGCGCCATGCCCGGTCGCTGACGGCCCTCTATAACGAAAAGGCGGCCTGCGCGCTTGGACGCGGCCTCGCCGCCAGCGGGCGGCTCACCTATGAGAGCATCGACCGCGCGCTGACCGCAATACAGCGCTTTGCGCTGGTGACCCGGTTGATGCACGTAGGGCAGGTGCATGTGCTCGCTACCTCGGCGGTGCGGGAGGCGGCCAATTCCGACGCCTTCGTCGAGGCGGTCGAAGCAACGATGGGCGCTCCGGTCAGAGTCCTCAGCGGCGAGGAGGAGGCGCATTTCGCCTCGCTCGGTGTCATTGCCGGGATCCCCGATTTCACCGGCGTTGTGGGTGATCTGGGCGGCGGCAGCCTGGAGCTTTCCACCATCGCGGCCGGACGAGACACGGCCGGGGAGACGCACGAACTCGGCGTCATCCGCCTCCAGGACGATTCCGGCGGCTCTCCGCTGAAGGCGCAGGCGCTGACGCGGCAGCGGCTCGAGCAATCCAGCGTCGCCAAGGGTGATGACAACAGAGTGTTCTGCGCCATCGGCGGCACCTGGCGGTCGCTCGCCAAGGTGCACCAGGTGCTGCGCAATTATCCGCTGCACATGGTGCAGCACTATGCCGCCAAGGTCCCCGACATCCTCGAACTCTGCGACGACATCGTCGAGGCGGTCAGCGCCGGCAGGTCCATGCCCGGAGCGGAACATGTGAGCTCGTCCCGCCGCGACCTCGTCCCCTATGGCGCCGCGGTGCTGGGCGAAGTCCTGCGGACGGGCCGGTTCGAGACGGTGCTGTTCTCGGCGCTCGGGGTGCGGGAGGGCTATCTCTACGGCCTGCTGGACCCCGAGGAGCGGGCCGTCGATCCGCTGCTGCAGGCGGCCGAGGAAATGTCGGTGCTGCGCTCGCGCTCGCCCGCGCATGCGATCGATCTCATCGATTTCACAGCGGAATTCCTGACCGCTATCGGCGTCCGCGAAACACCCGAGGAACAGAGGCTGCGCAAGGTCGCCTGCTATCTGGCGGACATCGGCTGGCGCGGGCACCCCGACTATCGGGGCGAGCAGAGCGTCGACCTCATCGCCTATGGTTCGCTGACGGGGGTGGACCACCCCGGGCGGGCGTTTCTGGCCGAGGTGCTGGCGGTCCGCTACATGGGGCTCAAGCACAAGAGCGTCAGCCAGTCGCTGCTGACGCTCGCCGGTCCGGCGGCCAATGCCAGGGCGCGGCTGATCGGTGCGGCGTTCCGCGTCGCCTATCCGATGTCGGCGGCCATGCCGGGCGTCCTGCCGCGGACGAGCTTCTCGCTCGATGGAGGCAGGTTGGTGCTGCATCTGCCGCAGGATCTGGCGTTTCTCGACGGCGAGCATTTGCGCGGCCGGCTCGACCAGTTGGCGGGGGTGGCGATGATCAAGTCGACAGAGGTCGGGGTGCGGTAGGAGGCGGAGGGCTGGACGGCTACTTGCGCGCCAAACCCACCAGCCGTCATCCGGGCGAGCGGACCGAGACCTCGGGGATGACGGGCCGGTGGCTGGAGATGTTCCGGGTGGAGGCGGAGAGAATCCTACCCTGAAATTTCGAACTCGATGATGCCCTTGCGGGTGGCGGCGAGGCCGATCTTGCCGTGCTTGATCGCCAGTGCCTTGTCGCCGAAAAGTTTCCGGCGCCAGCCCTTGAGCGCGGGCACGTCGGCTTCGTCGTCGAGCACCAGGGCATCGATATCGTCGGACGTGGCGATGATGCGAGCGGCAACGCCGTGCTGCTCGGAGACCGCCTTGAGCAGCACGCGGACCAGGTCGCCGACCGCGCCCCTCGGCGAGGGCCCGCGATACCGCTCCGGCATGGCGGGAAGCTCGACCTTGGGCAGCGTTTCGACTGCCTTGATGATGGCAATGATCTCGCCGGCGGCGGCGCTGCGGCCAAAGCCGCGCTGGACGGCGCGGAGCTTGTCGAACCCTTCGGGAGAGATCGGACGCTGCATCGCGAGTTCGACCAGGGCATCGTCCTTGAGCACCCGGCTGCGGGGCTGATCAGTGGCCTGCGCGCGCTTTTCGCGCCACGCGGCAAGGGCCTTGAGGGCCGCAAGATCCCGTGGCCGGTTAAGCTTGGCCTTCAGCCGCTCCCAGGCCTGTTCGGGCTGGATCACATAGGTATCGACGCTGCGCATGGTCGAGAGCTCGTCCTCGACCCAATCCCAGCGTTTGGTCTCTTCGACCTGCTGGATCAGCGTCTTGTAGATGTCGCGCAGATGGGTGACGTCGGCGAGGGCGTAGAGGCGCTGCTTTTCGCTCAGCGGCCGCGCCGCCCAGTCGGTGAAGCGCGAAGACTTGTCGAGTTCGACATTGGCGATGGAGCGGACCAGGTTGTCGTAGGAGACGCTGTCGCCGAAGCCGCAGACGCTGGCGGCGATCTGGGTGTCGAAGATGTTGAGCGGCACCCGGCCGGTGAGCTTGACGAAGATTTCGATGTCCTGCCGCGCGGCGTGGAAGACCTTGGTCACCTTGTCGTTCGCGAGGAGATCGAAGAACGGCGCGAGGCTAAGCCCATCCGCGAGGGGATCGATCAGGACGGCTTCCTCCTCGGTAGCCGCCTGCAGCAGGCAGAGCTTGGGCCAATAGGTGGTTTCGCGCAGAAACTCGGTGTCGACCGTCACGAAGTCATGGGCGGCGGCGCGCTCGCTGAATGCGGCGAGCACAGCAGTAGAAGTAATAAGCTCCATGAGCCTTTGTCTCAAAATATCTCGGCTTGCCTCTTAACAGGGGAAATCCCCGCACTCCAGCAAGGATTTGCAGCAGGCGCGAAATCCGGGGCAGGGAGCACACCCGGCGCCGGGCGTTCACCTTGACAAACAGACCCTCGCATGCGCTTTTCCGGCCCGAATTCAGCCAAAAACTCCACTGGACGAGTCACAAAATGCACCCCTACCGCACCCACACCTGTGCCGCCCTAACGACGGGCAACGTGGGCAATACTGTCCGTCTGAGCGGCTGGGTGCATCGCGTCCGCGACCACGGCGGCCTGCTGTTCATCGACCTGCGCGACCATTACGGGCTCACGCAGCTGGTGATCGACCCGGATTCGCCCGCCTTCAAAGCGGCCGAGCAGGTACGCGCCGAGTGGGTGATCCGGGTCGATGGCGAGGTGAAGGCGCGCACGCCCGAAACGGTCAACCCGAACCTGCCGACCGGCGGGGTCGAAGTTTTCATCCGCGATCTCGAGGTGCTCGGCGAAGCCAAGGAGCTGCCCATGCCGGTGTTCGGCGAGGCCGACTATCCAGAGGACATAAGGCTCAAGTACCGTTTCCTCGACCTGCGCCGCGAGAGCCTGCATCAACGCATCGTGACGCGTTCCAAGGTTATCGCCTCGGTGCGCCGGCGGATGACGGAGCAGGGCTTCACCGAGTTCCAGACGCCGATCCTCACCGCCTCGAGCCCGGAGGGCGCGCGCGATTTCCTCGTGCCGTCGCGGCTGCAGCCGGGCAGGTTCTACGCGCTGCCGCAGGCGCCGCAGCAGTTCAAGCAGCTGATGATGATCGCGGGCTTCGACCGCTATTTCCAGATCGCGCAGTGCTTTCGCGACGAGGATCCGCGGCACGACCGCTCGTTCGAGTTCACCCAGCTCGATATCGAAATGAGCTTCGTCGAGCAGGAAGACGTGTTCCAGGCGGTGGAGCCGGTGCTGCGCGGCATCTTCGAGGAATTCGGCAATGGCTGGCGGGTGACGCAGAACTTCCCGCGCATCCCCTATGCC
>JAUXUM010000242.1 GCA_030680995.1 Devosia sp. | reverse complement strand
ATCAGGTCAGGCTCATGCGCAGCCCGGGCGGGGACGACTCCCCATCCCCCGGTTGTCCCGCGCCAAGCCGTTCGTCGCGACTTCGCCCGTATCGGCGCGGAATGGGGGGAGTCTACAGGGCGTGGAGAGGGCGGGGATAAGATTTTGCCGAGAAAGCCATGAGAGCTGCGCTCGAATGGCAGGGGATCGAGGGTGGAGGTTGGCGGCGGACACCGGGCGTGGCCCCACCCTGCTCGCGGATTGTTCCCAGGCAAGCCACTCCCACGGGCCGTCATCCCGTTGACAAACGGGACCCAGTGCTCACCGGCTTTGCGGCTCGAGCCGTGCGAACGCCGCGTGCCGCACGCAATACCGGGCCCCGGCTTGCGCCGGGATGACGGTCCGCGAGCAGGGCAGAATTCGGTGGCCCGCGGCTGCCACCGCGAGCGCCGCCGCCGGGTCCACCGGCACTCGCTCACGCCCGGCCGCGGGATGACGCCGGTGAGGGGTGGAATTTGCCGCTCCACCGCAGCTGCCGCGAGCTTTGCGGACATAGCGCCAGCTGGATCCCGTCTACCGCCGCTTCTTGTCGACCTGATGATAGGCCCGGCGCGAGTGGAACTCGCAATAGGGCCGCCCCTCCCCGGAATGCTGGCCGCAGAAATAGAACTCGGCCGAGAGTGGGTCGCCGATCGGCCACTTGCAGGTCTGCTCGTTGAGCTGCAGCAGGGTCAGCCGCCGCTCGACCGGGATGAACAGCTCGGCGACCTGTGGGGCGACATAGGCCTCGGTTTCCAGATCTTCGGAGATCTTGAGCGCGGTGGCTCCGTGCATGGGCGCACCGCCCATCGAGCGCTGCTTCATCATCATGCCGCCAAGGCTACGGCCGCTGCCGCTCGCAGGCGCTGCGACACGGCGGCTGGGCCGGGCGGCGCTGCGCACCCGCGGCGTCGAACTCGCCGGTTTCGCGCGTCCCGAGAGCTTGAGCCGGTGGACCTTGCCGATGACGGCATTTCGCGTCACGCCTTCTCCGAGCACTCCGGCAATCTGGCTGGCGCTAAGACCCTCCAGCCACAGCTTCTTGAGTAGCTCGACGCGCTCATCAGTCCAGCCCATCGATTTTTACTCCTAATCGCCTTATCAAGAGCAGACTCCCTCGCCGTGCCGTCGCAACTCTGCAAACAGCCGTGATACGCTACGCATCGTAGGTCGAAAGGGTCCGCCACACGAGATATCGTGTCCCAATGATTTCATACTACACGGGGCGCGGAATCGGGATCAAGAGTCCGATCCGAGTTTTCGGTGGGAAAACAGCCAACAATTTTAGCGCTTCGGGGAAGCCGAGTCATATCAGGCACTTGGGCGCCCAACATTGACTTTTTAGGTGCGCAAAGGCATATGGGACCCAAGCAACGCGCCGCCACAACGCAGCGCGTTTTTGGTTTTTGTGGGGCATTTGCAACACTGCTCGAGGGAATTGTCATGTCTGCGCTCTACGGCACTTACGCCCGGTCCGAACTCGCCTTCGAGCGGGGCGAGGGCGTGCGCCTGTTCGCGCAGGACGGTACCGCCTATCTCGATTTCCACTCGGGCATCGCGGTCAACGCACTGGGCCATTCCGATCCGCATCTGGTGGCGGCACTCAAGGCGGCGGCGGACAAGGTCTGGCACATTTCCAACGTCTTCACCATTCCCGAACAGGAGCGGCTGGGGCAGCGGCTGGTCGAAGCCACCTTCGCGGATTCGGTGTTCTTCACCAATTCAGGCGCCGAGGCGCTCGAATGCGCGATCAAGACCGCGCGGCACCATTTCTTCGCCAAAGGCGAGCCGGAGCGCTACGAGCTCATCTGCTTCACCGGCTCGTTCCACGGCCGGACCCTGGGGACCATCGCCGCCGGCGGCAATCCGGGTTATCTCGAAGGCTTCGGGCCCCCGCTGCCCGGCTTCGTGCATCTGGCGCCGGGGAACCTCCATGCCGTCGAGCAGGCGATCGGGCCGCAGACCTGCGCCATCCTGATCGAACCGGTGCAGGGCGAAGGCGGAGTCACCGCCATGACCGCCGAGTTCATGCGCGGGCTGCGCGCGCTCTGCGACAAGCACGGCTTGCTGCTGATCCTCGACGAGGTGCAGTGCGGCTATGGCCGGACCGGAAAATTCTTCGCCCATGAATGGAGCGGCATCACGCCCGACATCATGGCGGTCGCCAAGGGCATCGGCGGCGGCTTCCCGCTGGGCGCCTGCCTCGCCACCGCCGAGGTGGCAAAATCGAGGGTGCCCGGCACGCACGGCTCCACCTATGGCGGCAATCCGCTGGCCTGCGCCGTCGGCAACGCGGTGCTCGACCGGGTGCTGGCGTCGGGCTTCCTCGATCATGTCGACAGGATGGGCCAGAAACTGGCCTGGCGCCTGCAGCAACTGGCGCAACGCTTCCCCCAGTATGTGGTGGAAATGCGCGGCAAGGGTCTGCTGGCCGGCATCAAGATCACCCCGCCGGTACGCGACTTCGTCACCCGGCTCCGCCATGATCAGCATCTGCTGACCCAGGGCGCGGGCGACAACGTGCTGCGCCTCTTGCCGCCGCTGATCGTCACGGAAGCCGATATCGAGGAGGCGGTGGGCAAGATTGCCGACGCCTTCGCCGCGCTCGACCACGAAGCCGCCCTGGCGCCCACCGGTGCCTGACGCGCCAAAGGACAGAACCATGACCGCCCATACCCTCGCCCAGCCCCGGCATTTCCTGAGCCTTCAGGACTTTTCCGCGGAAACGCTGCGGCAGATTCTCGATCTTGCCGCCGAACTCAAGGTGCGCCTGCGCCGGGGCGACCGCCCGCAGCTGCTTACCGACAAGGTGCTGGCGATGATCTTCGAGCGCGAGTCGACCCGCACCCGCGTCTCCTTCGATGTCGGCATGCGGCAGCTGGGCGGCCAGACGCTGATGCTGACCGGGGCCGAAATGCAGCTCGCGCGCGAGGAGACCCTGGCCGACACCGCCCGCGTCATGTCGCGCTATGTCGATGCCATCATGATCCGCATCCTCGACAACGACGATCTGCTGGAGCTGGCGGGCGCCTCCAGCGTGCCGGTGATCAACGGGCTGACCCGGCGCACCCATCCCTGCCAGGTGATGGCCGACATCATGACCTATGAGGAGCATCGCGGCCCGATCGGGGAGGCCAAGGTCGCCTGGGTCGGCGACAGCAACAATGTGCTGGCATCGTGGGTGCATGCCTCCAAGCTCTTCGGCAACTCGCTGTCGATCGCCTGCCCCGACGAGTTCGGCCCCGATCAGGCGCTTTTGGCCGATATCCGCGGCGCCGGCGCCAATGTCACCCTCGGCGAGGATCCGCACCAGGCGGTCAGGGCTGCCGATCTGGTGATCACCGACACCTGGGTATCGATGGGCGACACCGATCCCGGTCTCCGGCGCAAGGTCTTGAAACCCTACCGCGTGGACACCAATCTGATGGCCCGGGCCAATGGCGGCGCCCTCTTCATGCACTGCCTGCCCGCTCACCGCGGCGACGAGGTGACCGACGAGGTCATAGACGGGCCGCAATCGGTTGTCTTTGATGAAGCCGAAAACCGCCTCCACGCGCAAAAGGCGATCCTGTGCTGGGTCTTCGGGATCGATACTGTCTAATGCCTGACACACAATTGCGTACCTATGGCCTCGACCGCCCGGAAAGCGGCGACGATGTCGTGGTGCCGTTCACCCTCGAGAACCTCGATTGCCGCGGCCGCGTCGTCCGCCTGGGCGAGGCGCTCGACGCCATCCTTGGCCGCCACAACTACCCCGCGCCCGTCGCCCGGCTGCTGGGCGAGGCGGTGACGCTGGCCGCGCTGATCGGCTCGTCGCTGAAGTTCAACGGCCGCTTCATCCTGCAGACCCAGACCGACGGTCCGGTCAACCTGATCGTCGTCGATCTCGAGGCGCCGGACGGGTTGCGCGGCTATGCCCGCTTCGACGCCGATGCCGTCCGCGCCGCCATCGAGACCGGCGCCACCCGCCCGGGCCAACTGCTCGGCAACGGGCACCTGGCCATGACCGTCGACCAGGGCGCGCGCATGGACCGCTACCAGGGCATCGTCGCGCTCGAGGGCGGCACCCTTGAGGACGTCGCCCACACCTATTTCCAGCAATCCGAGCAGATTCCCACCCTGGTGCGGCTGGCGGTCGCCGAGTTCACCCGCAAGGGCGACAAGCGCTCCTCCTGGCGCGCCGGCGGCGTGCTGGTGCAGTATATTCCGCCCCACGGCCAGCCGGCCATGCCGGACCTGCCGGGGGACGGCGATTTCTCCAATCCCGATACCGCCGATCTCGATTTCGTCGAGGACGACAAGTGGACCCGGACCAAGTCGCTCCTCGCCACCCTCGCCGACGACGAGCTGGCCGACCCCGATCTCTCCGCCGAACACCTGCTGTTCCGGCTCTATCACGAGACCGGCGTCAGGGTGTTCTCGCCGGTCGAACTCGAGGAGCGCTGCACCTGCTCGGCCGAACGCATCGAGGCCATGCTGCGCGACAATTTCTCCGCCGGGGAGCGCGCCGAAATGGTGGTCGACGGCGAAATCGAGGTGGTCTGCGAATTCTGCTCGGCGGATTATCACTTCAGGCTGCACGAGTTCGAAGAAACCGAGAACTGAGGGCGGCAGCACGCCCCGGGGACGAGGGGTGAGGCGAGGGCAGGCGGCGGCGGTCGTCTCCTCCTGCCGAACTGAACTGGCATCCACCCCACCGCCCCGTCATCCCCGGGCTCTTGACCCGGGGACCCAAGCCGAACCCGCCAAGCGGTAGAATGCCTCGAAAGCATGAACCCGATGCGAGACGATCTGCACCCGCAGTCGTTTGGTGAACGCCCGCAGAAAGATCGAGTGGGTCCCCAGGTCGATAAGGATGACGGTCCGGTGGGTGGAGAGCCGGAGAAGCAGAGATATCTCGGGATGGCCGCAACTAACAGGCCGCGATAAGAGGACGCCGCACAACTAGATCAAGGGGCCAATGTGAACTTTGCCAGCGACAATTGGAGCGGGGCCACCGACGCGGTGATGGCGGCGATGGCGCGCCACAAGGACGGCTTTGCGCCCGCCTATGGCGGGGACGAGGCGACGGCGGCGGTCACCCGGACATTCTGCGAAGTGTTCGAGACCGGGGTGGCAGTCTATTTCGCCGGTTCGGGGACGGCGGCCAACGCGCTTTCGATGGCGGCGGGCGCGAGGCCGGGCGGGCTGATCTTCTGTTCGGCCAACGCGCATCTCTACCATGACGAGATGGGGGCGTCCGAGTTCTTCACCGGCGGGATGAAGCTGATCCCGCTTCCGGCGCAGAACGGGCTGATTGGGCCGGAGACGCTGGCGGATGGACTGGCGCGGTTTTCCGACGATAACCGCACCGGCGTGCCGACAATCCTGTCGCTGACGCAGGCGAGCGAATTGGGCACGGTCTATGGCGTCGAGCAGATCCGGGCGCTGAGCGGCATCGCCAGGGCGCGCGGCATGGCGGTGCATATGGACGGCGCCCGTTTCGCCAATGCGGTGGCGGCGCTCGGCGCGACGCCGGCGGAGATTACCTGGAAGGCGGGTATCGACATCGTGAGTTTCGGCGGCACCAAGAACGGTTGTTGGACGGCGGACGCGATCGTGGTGTTCGCGCCCGAACGGTTCGGCGACATCGGCGCGCTGCGCCAGCGGGCCGGCCACACCATGAGCAAGGCGCGGTTCGTGGCGGCGCAGTTCGAGGGCTATTTCGAGGACGGCAACTGGATCACGACGGCGCGGCACGCCAACGCCATGGCGCGGCGGCTGGCGGCGGGGATCCGCAGCAGCGCGACGGCGCGGCTGGGCTGGGAGCCGCAGGCCAACGAGGTGTTCGCGGTGCTGCCGAAGACGGTGATCTCAGCGCTGCGGGCGGCGGGGGCGATGTTCCATGAGTGGCCGGCAGAGGGCGTGGAAGCCGGGCCGGAGGAGGATCTGGTGCGGCTGGTGACGAGCTTTGCGACGAGGGCAGATGAGGTGGAGAGGTTTGTGGGGCATTTGTGAGGGGGTAGCCCCTCGCCCGACAAGAGCAATTCCCACCGGCCGTCATCCTCGGGTGAGCGTCAGCGAGGCCCGAGGACCCAGTGGCGCCGTGTCGGCGGCGCCAAAGACGCCTCTTCTCGCGCGACGGGTTCAGGTCCCCACAATCACCTTCACCAGATTGCCTGAAGGATCGCGGACCTCGAGACCCTCGTTGGTATCGGCGATGGCGACGCCGAGGGTGGCGAGGCGGGTGCGGACTTCGCCCAGGGTCCTGGCATCGGGAACGACGACGGCGAACCAGCGGAGGCCGGCGGCGTCGGCGGGCGGCCGGGTGGCATTGGTGCCGGCCCAGATGTTGAAGGCGATGGCGTGCGGGGTGTAGTCGAGCCCCACGTCGCCCATACCGAAGGAGCGGATGATGAAGAGGCCGCCGAAGCCGAGGCCGTCGCGATAGAAGCGCATGGCATCCTCGAGGCTGGTGACGTGCACATGCACGTGGCCGATGCGCGTGCCCGCCGGCATCGAGGGCCGCAGCACCGGGGCCTCGCCCAGTTCGCCGAGCAGACCGTCGACATCGATGGGTTCGCGGCCCGAATGCGGCTTGCCATCGGCGGCGATGGCGTAGAACCCGGAATCGGCGTCGCCGAGGGTGCCGCGCCAGGGCGTTTCGAAGGTGATCTCGATGCCGTTGCCGTCGGCGTCCCAGAGGTACACCGCCTCGGAAACCAGGTGATCGGTGGGCGCGACGCGGATGCGGCGCCGCAGGGCGCGGACCACGAACTGGGCGAGATCGGCGCGGGTGGGGACGTGGATGGCGACGTGATAGAGGCCGGTGGTCTTCTGCACGACCGGGCGGGCGGCCCCGAGCTCGATCTCGATCAGCACCTTGCCGCCGGCGCCCATATCGAGAATCCCGGAGGTTTCGGCAAGCAGGTCGAGGCCGACGACGTCGCGCCAGATGGCCAACGCCCGCTCGCGACCGGTGACGGCGATGCGGACGGGGCCGAGCCTGGTGGCGAGCGGCAGCACCGGCGCGCTGCGCACGGAAGTCTGGGATTCGACAGCAATCATGTTGGGTTCTCCGAGGCCTGGCCGAATAACAATCAGCTTCCATCTATTTTCTTCTATATAGTGAGCAGGCTCGGCGAGGACCATGCTTCAAAGGTTCGGCGGCGCCGAAGCCAGTGTTCAACAAAACAGGCGAAACGCGCGGGGCGCTTTGCCTCGAGGGAGTTTGAAGATGCGCAAACTGGCGATTGCACTGGGCATCGCCTTGCTGACCAGCGGGTCGGCGATGGCGGCCTGCTATGAGGAGATCGGCTGCACCGACGAGGACAGGTTCCGCAAGTCCGACCTCAGGTATTTCTCGTGCCAGATCCTCTGGGACATCCGCAATACCATCTACAAGGAGAACGGCTATTGCTTCCAGACCGAGCGGGCGATCGACTATTTCGGCAATGAGGGCTGCTGGATCACCAAGCAAGGCCGGGTCAGGATGAGCACGATCGAGCGGCAGAATGTCGACACCATCGTTGCCGTGGAAAGGCAGAAGGGCTGCAACTGAGCCCGAAATCGAAGCGGCGCGGGAAGGAAACCGCGCCGCTCCATGCGCCCTCGCCTGCCGGGGTCTGAGGCGAGAACCGGAACCGCTCTTGTGGTTTCTCAGGTCGAGATGACCCGGCGGCGATATTCGCTGGCGGCGTAGACGGCAAGCGCGGCGAAGATCAGGCCGCCGGCCAGCTGCACCCAGTCGATCCCGCCGACGAGGCTATTGAGCAGGATGCCGATATCGACCGGCTGGTCGCTCATGAAGGCGGCCTGGATGTCCCGCCGATCGAGGCTGAAATCGGCGCGCTGGCGCAGGAAACCGAGGAAATGGCCCGCCCCGGGCCCGGTGTCGGAGAAGAAGAGGTTCTCGAGCAGGCCGATCAGCCCGGGAACGAGGAGGGCAAGCGGGATGCTCCAGCGCCGGAACACGGTCGAGAGCGCGCCGACCCAAGCGTAGAACGGAGCATACCAGAGCAGCGCCAGCGCCAGGTAGACGAGGCCGAAGAAGCCGATCCGCAGCGAGCTCCAGATCACATCGAGGATGCCGGGGACGACCAGCCGCGGCATCACCACGAGCGCCAGCATGGTGTGGAAATAGAGCACCATGCCGGTGGCGAGCAGCGCGATGAAGATGAGGGCGGGGAAGACGGTCATCCCGGCCAGCATCTTGGACGACAGCACCTTGAAATCGGTCACCGGCATGGATTTCCAGAAGAACATGGCGTTGTTCCGCCGGTCGGCGCTGAAGGCATCGGCATAGTAGAAGAACAGCGCCACCATCAAATAGACGAACCAGAGGCCGCCGGCGAAGGCGAAGGCCAGCTCGTAGAACTTGAGCGCGGAAGGGATGCCGACCTCGTAGGGCAGGCGCACCTTGTTGAAGGCCAGCGCCGAGGCGATGGCGAGCGTGAAGATGGCGAGCAGCCCAATGGGGGCGTAGAGAAAGGCACCGCGATGCTCGAGATATTCGCGCTTGATGAGGGCGATCATGGATTTCATCGACGCTCTCCGGCGCCCGGCGTGCGCTGCATCAGCGCGACGAAGAGGTCGCTGAGGGTGGGAGTGGAGACGGCGCCCAGGGCTTCGAGCCGCTCGCGGTCGACGCCATCGAAGACCATCGCGGTCTGGCCGAAACGGGTCTCGGCATAAATGGGGCCGAGGGCGCGGGCGGCGGCGACATTGGCCGGATCGACCAGCAGCTGGGCGTATTTGGTGCTCACCGTTTCCATCCGCATGTGCAGGACGAGGTCGCCGTCGCGGATGAACATGATGTCGGAGAGCATGAACTCGATCTCATCGACCTGGTGGGTGGTGATGAGCAGGGTCCGCTCCCCGGTCATGTAGTCTTCGAGCAGGCGGCGGTAGAAGCGCTTGCGGTAGGTGATGTCCAGCCCGAGCGTGGGCTCGTCGAGCACCAGCAGCCTGGCGTCGATCGCCATCACCACGGCGAGGTGGAGCTGCGCGATCATGCCCTTGGACAGGTGCTTGATCCTGGCTTCCATCCTGACGTCGGTGCCCTCGAGGAAGGCACGGGCCTTGCCCTGATCGAATTTGGGGTGGATGTTGGAGACGAGCGCGAAGAGCTCGCGGACCCTGAGGAAGCGCGGCAGGCTGGCGACGTCGGAGATGAAGGCGACGTTCTCCATCAACTCGGCGCGCTTCCGGTAGGGGTCCTTCCCCAGCACGCGGACGGTCCCTTCATAGGACGTCAGCCCCAGCAGCGCGTTGAGCGTCGTGGTCTTGCCGGCGCCGTTGTGGCCGACCAGCCCATAGATGCGGCCGGCGGGAATATCGAACTCGAGCCCGTGCAGGATCTCGGTCCTGCCGAAATGCTTGCGCAGGCCGCGGGCGGAAACGATGGGGGCGGGACGCTGTGCTGTCTCACTCATTTGCGGTGCTTTCCTTCAAGAGCATTGCGGGATCGAGTTCGAGGGCCCTGATCCGGGCGACGATGCGCGGCCAGTCCCCGGCCAGAAATTTCCGCCGCTCATGGGCGAGCAGCTTTTCGCGGGCGCCGGCGCTGACGTACATGCCCATGCCGCGGCGGCTTTCGACCACGCCGCTATCGACCAGACCGTCGAAGGCCTTGGTGACAGTCAGCGGATTGACCGAGAGGTCGGCGGAGATCTGCCGCACGGAGGGAAGGACCCCGCCCTCCTCGACGGTCTTGTTCAAAATCATCTCGATGATCCTTTGCCTGATCTGGAGGAAGATGGGCTGGGTATCGTGGAATTGGTTCATGTGAGATGCCTTACTAGTGTAGTAGTTATGTAACACACTGCGCCGTCGAGTCAAGAGAGCGCATGATGGTGCCCGGCAGGGCTTGCGGGTAAGGTCGTGGCCGGCGACGCCGCTTCGCATCGCGCTGACGCGGCGGCACATATCCGGGGACGGCGACACATGCGCATTTTGGTGACCGGCAGCGCCGGCTTCATCGGCTTCCATCTGAGCAAGCGGCTGATCGCCGACGGCCATCTGGTCGTCGGCTTCGACGGCATGACGCCCTATTACGACGTGCGGCTGAAGCAGAAGCGGCACGCCATGCTGGCGCGAAGCAACGGCTTCCGCGCCCATATCGGCATGCTGGAGGACAAGGAGGCGCTGGCGCGCGCCCTCGCCGACGCCCAGCCCGAAATGATCGTCCATCTCGCGGCGCAAGCGGGGGTGCGCTACAGCCTCGAGCACCCCGACGCCTATGTCAGCGCCAACCTGGTGGGCACCTTCAACCTGCTGGAAGCGGCGCGCGAGGCAAAAGTCGCGCATCTGATGGTCGCCTCGACCAGTTCGGTCTATGGCGGCAACACCAGGATGCCGTTCCGTGAGACCGACCGCACCGACGCGCCGATGACGCTCTATGCGGCGACCAAGAA
>JAUXUM010000229.1 GCA_030680995.1 Devosia sp. | reverse complement strand
GGGCTGAAGATGAAGGTCATTGCCTTCGACCCGTTCCTGTCGCCCGAGCGCGCAGTCGATCTGGGCGTCGAGAAAGTCGATCTCGACGAATTGCTGGCGCGCGCCGACTTCATTACTTTGCATACGCCGCTCACCGAGCAGACCCGCAACGTCATTTCAGCCGAAGCCGTCGCCAAGATGAAGGACGGGGTGCGGATCATCAACTGCGCCCGCGGCGGGCTGATCGACGAGGCGGCGCTCTACGAGGCACTGAAATCGGGCAAGGTGGCGGGCGCCGCGCTCGACGTCTTCCTCGAGGAGCCGGCGGTCGACAACCCGCTGTTTGCGCTGCCCAATGTGATCTGCACGCCGCATCTTGGGGCCTCCACCACCGAGGCGCAGGAGAATGTCGCGCTGCAGGTGGCCGAGCAGATCTCGGCCTATCTGATGACCGGCGAGATCAGCAATGCGCTGAACTTCCCCTCGATTTCGGCCGAGGAAGCGCCGCGGCTGATGCCGTGGGTGCAGCTCGCCGAGGCGCTCGGCTCCTTCGCCGGGCAACTGACCGAGACGTCGATCAAGGGCATCCGCATCGAGTACGAGGGCGCCGTCGCCTCGCTCAACACCAAGCCGATGACCGCCGCCGCGCTGTTCGGGGTGCTCAAGCCAACCCTGCAGGAAATCAACATGGTCTCGGCGCCGCAGATCGCCAAGGACCGCGGCATCCAGGTCGAGGCCACCACCCGCGACCAGCAGGGAGCCTATGAGAACTATATCCGGCTGACGGTGATCACCGAGCGGCAGGAGCGGGGTGTCGCGGGCACGGTCTTCGCCAACGGCAAGCCGCGGATCATCCAGGTCAAGGGCATCAACATGGAGGCCGAACTCACGCCCTCGATGCTCTATGTGACCAACGAGGACCGGCCCGGTCATATCGGGCGCCTCGGGACGCTGCTCGGCAAGCTTGGCATCAATATCGCCAATTTCAACCTTGGCCGGGCCGAGGTAGGGGGCGACGCCATCGCGCTGCTCTCCATCGACGGCACGCTGACGGAGGAGCAATTGGCGCAGGTCGCCGCGCTCGAGGGGGTCAAGCAGGCCAAATCGCTGCGGTTCTAGGCATTTTTCCCTCCGCGCGCGCCGAACCCTCCGGCGCGCGCGGAGCGCCCGGGTTGTGCCGTGGTCCAGTCCCTCGCCCTTCGTGGGGCGCACCCGGGGCGCATCGCGGCTCCTGGGAAAGGCAATAAGAGAGCGAGACGCTCACGCGCCCCGGGTACCGGGATTTTCGGCCGTGGAGCCCAAGCAGCCGGCGAGCGGCGCT
>JAUXUM010000215.1 GCA_030680995.1 Devosia sp. | reverse complement strand
CGAACGGCCCCTTCCAGAGTGAACGAGTCATGGCTTAGCGGCCCTTCTTCACGTGACGCGAACGGACGATGAACTTGTCTGTCGCCTTATTGCTGCGAGTCTTCTTGCCCTTGGTCGGCTTGCCCCATGGAGTCACCGGGTGACGCCCGCCCGATGTACGGCCCTCACCGCCGCCATGCGGGTGGTCGATCGGGTTCATGGCGACACCGCGAGTGACCGGCTTGCGGCCCAGCCAGCGCGAGCGGCCGGCCTTGCCGAGCGAAGTATTGGAGTGATCCTGGTTCGACACCGCGCCGACGGTGGCGAGGCACGTACCGTGGACCCGGCGCTGCTCGCCCGAGTTGAGGCGCAGAATGGCCCAGCCGCTGTCGCGGCCGACATACTGCGCATAGGCGCCGGCCGAGCGCGCGACCTGGGCGCCCTTGCGGGGCTTCAACTCAATATTGTGCACGATCGTGCCAACCGGCATACGCTCGAGCGGCATGGCATTGCCCGGCTTCACGTCGACTGCCGACATCGAGGACACGATCTTGTCGCCGGCGCCGAGGCGCTGCGGGGCGATGATATAGGCCTGCTCGCCGTCCTCGTAATTGACCAGAGCGATGAAAGCGGTCCGGTTGGGATCGTATTCGAGCCGCTCGATCGTGCCGGTGACGTCGAACTTGACCCGGCGGAAATCGACCAGACGATAGGTGCGCTTATGCCCACCGCCGCGATGGAAGGCGGTGGTACGGCCGCGATTGTTGCGCCCGCCCTTTTTCGACAGACCTTCGGTCAGGACCTTGACCGGCGCGCCGTTCCAGAGTTCCGACCGATCGGTCGTGACCAGCTGGCGGCGGCCAGGAGAGGTCGGATTGTATGTTTTGAGACCCATTCTGTGCTCTCCCCTTAGACGCCGGTCGAGATGTCGATCGACTGACCGTCGACGAGGGTTACGATTGCCTTCTTGACGTCGTTGCGGACGCCGATCTTGCCGCGGAAACGCTTCACCTTGCCCTTGCGGACCAGGGTGTTGATTGCCTTCACCTTGACCGAAAACAGCGCCTCGACGGCGGCCTTGATCTCGGTCTTGGTGGCATCCATGGCCACATCGAACACGACTTGGCCGTGCTCGGATGCCATCGTCGACTTTTCAGTCACGACGGGGTTGCGGATGACGTCGTAGTGCCTGAGCTTGCTCATGCGAACCGTGCCTCCAGCGCCTCTAGCGCCGCCTTGGTCAGAACGAGCTTCTGGCGACGGAGAATGTCGACGACATTGATCCCCTGCACCGGCAGCACGTCGATCTGCGGAATGTTGCGCGCCGCAAGCGCGAAATTGGCGTCGACGGTC
>JAUXUM010000208.1 GCA_030680995.1 Devosia sp. | reverse complement strand
GACCATCACCCAGCGCGCCCTGCCGGACGCCCGCGACGGGCTCAAGCCGGTGCATCGCCGCATCCTGCACGCCATGCGGCTGCTGCACCTCGACCCCGACCAGGGCTACAAGAAATCCGCGCGCATCGTCGGCGACGTGATTGGCAAGTTCCATCCGCATGGCGACCAGTCGATCTATGACGCGCTGGTCCGCCTGGCGCAGGATATTGCCCTGCGCTACCCGCTGGTCGACGGCCAGGGCAATTTCGGCAATATCGACGGCGATAGCGCCGCGGCCATGCGCTACACCGAAAGCCGCATGACCGACGTCGCCACCAGGCTGCTTGAGGGCATCACCGAGAACGCCGTCGACTTCAAGCCGACCTATGACGGCGAAGACGAAGAGCCGGTGTTGCTCCCGTCCAACTTCCCCAACCTGCTCGCCAACGGCTCGACCGGCATCGCGGTCGGCATGGCCACCTCGGTGCCGCCGCACAACGTCGCCGAACTTTGTGATGCCGCGCTGCATCTGATCATGAACCCCAATGCGACGTCGCGGGAGCTCATGCATTTCGTGCCCGGCCCGGATTTCCCGACCGGCGGCATCCTCGTCGAAGATGCCGGCAGCATCGCCAATGCCTACGCCACCGGCCGCGGCTCGTTTCGGCTCCGGGCCCGCTGGCACAGCGAGGAGACAGGCCGCGGCGTCTACCTGATCGTCGTCACCGAGGTCCCCTACGGCATCCAGAAATCCAAGCTGGTCGAAAAGATCGCCGAGCTGCTGCTGGCCAGGAAGCTGCCGCTCCTCAAGGACGTGCGCGACGAGAGTGCCGACGACATCCGCCTGGTGCTGGAGCCGCGTGCCCGTACCGTCGACGCGGTCATCCTGATGGAGCAGCTGTTCCGGCTCTCCGATCTCGAGGTGCGCGTGCCGCTCAACCTCAACGTCCTCGACAAGGGGACGACGCCACGGGTGATGAGCCTGGGGGAGGCGCTTGCGGCATGGCTGCAGCATCGCAAGGTGGTCCTGGTCCGCCGTTCGCGGCACCGCGTCGATCAGATCGTACGGCGGCTCGAAGTGCTCGACGGCTATATCGTCGCCTACCTCAATCTCGACGAGGTGATCCGCATTATCCGTGAGGAGGATGATGCCAAGGCTTCGCTGATGACGGCCTTCAGCCTGAGCGACGCGCAGGCCGAAGCCATCCTCAACATGCGGTTGCGGTCACTGCGCAAGCTGGAGGAAATCGAACTCCGCCAGGAGCACCGCTCGCTCAGCGAAGAAAAAGGGCACCTGGATGCGCTGCTTGCCTCGGACAAGAAGCAATGGGGCGAAATCACTACCCAGATCACCGAACTCAGGAAGGACTACGGTCCCGACACGTTGCTGGGCAAGCGTCGGACCGACTTCGCCGCGGCGCCCGATGCCGACCATGAAGAGGTGTCGACCGCCATGATCGAGCGTGAGCCGATCACGGTGATCCTCTCCGAGAAGGGGTGGATACGCGCGATGCGGGGACATGCGGCCGAGATCGACGAAAAGGGCTTCAAGACGGGTGATCGGCTCAAGCTCGCCATCAAGGCGGAGACGACCGACAAGCTGCTGATGCTGACCACCGGCGGCAAGGTCTATACGCTCTTTCCCGACAAGCTGCCCGGTGGCCGCAGCCAGGGCGAGCCGGTTCGACTGATGGTCGACATCGAGGAGGGGCAGGACGTGGTCGACCTCTTCGTCTACCGGCCCGGCCAGAAGCGCATCGTCGCCTCTGACGTCGGCAATGGTTTCATCGTCGCCGAAGACGAACTGATCGCCAACACCCGCAAGGGCAAACAGGTGCTCAACGTCTCGGGCACCGAAGAAGCGCGCCTTATCATGCCGATCGCCGGCGACATGGTCGCGACGATCGGCGAGAACCGCAAGCTTCTGGTCTTCCCGCTGGCGCAGTTGCCCGAGATGAGCCGCGGCAAGGGCGTGCGGCTGCAGAAATACAAGGATGGCGGGATCTCCGACCTCAAGACCTTCGACTCCGGCGCCGGCCTCACCTGGACCGACTCTTCCGGGCGCACCTTCACCAAGTCGATGGGCGAGCTTGCCGAATGGCTGGGCGAACGCGCCCAGGCCGGCCGTCAGCCCCCCAACGGCTTTCCGAAGAACAACAGGTTCATGGGATAGCGCTGGCCTATTCCAACCGCCGCCAGCCCAGCGGGCCTTTTTGCACTTCCAGCGGCCAGAAGCGGCCCTTGTAGGCCATCTTCGGGGAGTCCTTGACCCAGTAGCCGAGATAGACATAGCTGAGCCCGGCGAGCCTGACCTGGCTGATGTGGTCGAGGATCAGGAGATTGCCTAGTCCGCGGCCTTTGAAGTCGGGGTCGAAGAAGCTGTAGACCATCGACAGCCCGTCGGGCATCACATCGGTGAGCGCCAGCGCCACCAGCGGTCGCCCGGGCACGAAATTGAGCCGGTATTCGACCAGCACCGTCTGCACCGGGGTGTCCTCGACCATGTATTCGTAATCGACGAAGCTCATCTGCGTCATGCCGCCGCCGGCGTGGCGGGCTTCCAGATAGCGTTTGAACAGGGCAAACTGTTCGGCGGTGGCGCGCGGCGCGCAGACTTCCACCGAGATGTCCCGGTTGGCTTTGAGCACGCGACGGTAGCGCGGCGAGATTTCGAACTCTCGCGCCACGATGCGCACCGACTGGCAGGCGGAGCAACCGTCGCAGGCCGGCCGGTAGATCAGGTTCTGGCTGCGGCGGAAGCCGTTGTCGCTGAGAAGATGATGCAGGCTCTGTGCCCGACGCCCTGCAAGATGGCTGAAAAGTTTCCGCTCCTGGCGGCCCGGCAGATAGGGGCAGGGCATGGCCGCCGTGAGGAACAGCTGAGTGTTTTCTGGCGTCTGGTCCGTCATCTACGGCCCTGTACTGACTGGAAAAGCAGTCTAGACGGGGCAATGAGCGACCGCAACCTCGGTTGCATCAAGCCTGCGTGCTGGCACGCCCCGCGAGGTTCCGCCAATGCCGGGCCATGGGCGAGCGGCGCAGCATCAGTGTGCCGGCGATCAGGTCATGCACCATTTCGCGGCGCGGAGTCAGCAGCGCAATCACCAGCGAAACCGGCCAGGCGAGCCAGACCGTGATCCAGAACACCAGCGGATGCACGAGGATCTTCCAGCCGTCCAGCGGCGCGCCGCGCGTCGGTGTCAGCACCAGGTCCATCGCCGCCATGCCGATGGTGGCACGGTTGGGCGAACCCAACGTGGCTGCGTAGTAGCCCAGGATCACCAGCGGGATCACAACCGGTAGCGCGATCCATGTCAGGCCGAGGGTGAAGAAGCCCGCAATGCCCCCGACGATGGCAATGATCGCGGTGACGAAGATCATGATTGCGCTGTCGATGAAGAACGCCAGCACGCGGCGCGGCAGCACGCTTTCGAATAGCTCCGGCGCCGACACCGGATCGGGAAGGTCCGTTCTCATTCTCTGTCCCATGGCTGCAGGCGAAATCATGCCACAAAAAATGGTATGCCGCTGCGTCCACGCAAGAGGCTGCACCCGGAAAATCGGACTTAGCCGTTCAGCAGCCGTGCCGTCTCCAGCGCGAAATAGGTCAGCACGCCCTTGGCGCCCGCCCGCTTGAAGGCATGCAGGCTTTCGAGCATCGCCGCCGTGCGGTCGATGACCCCGGTGTCGCCGGCCAGCGTGATCATCGTGTATTCGCCGGAGACCTGATAGGCGAAGACCGGGACGTTGAAACTGTCGCGGACGCGTCGGACGATGTCGAGGTAGGGCATGCCTGGCTTGACCATCACCATGTCGGCGCCCTCGTCGAGGTCTTGCGCCACCTCGCGCAGTGCCTCGTCGGAATTGGCGTAGTCGAGCTGGTAGGTCCGCTTGTCGCCGACCAGGCGCTCGCCCGATCCTACCGCGTCGCGGAAAGGGCCGTAGTAGGCGGAGGCGAACTTGGCCGCATAGGACATGATCGAGGTGCTCTCGAAGCTCGCCGCGTCGAGCGCCCGCCGGATGGCGGCCACCCGTCCGTCCATCATGTCTGAGGGGGCGATGATGTCCGCGCCGGCGCGCGCCTGCACCAGCGCCGATTTGACCATGACCTCGACGGTTTCGTCGTTGAGGATGACGCCGTCCCTGACTAGCCCGTCCTGGCCGTTGCTGGAATATTCGTCGAGCGCAACGTCGGCAATGAGCCCGATTTCGGGGACGGCTTCTTTGATGGCGCTCAGTGCGCGGCACATGAGATTGCCCGGATTGTAGGCCTCTTCCGCGCCATCGCTGCGCAGGTGGCCCGGGGTATTGGGGAAGATCGCTAGCGCCGGGATGCCTTCGGCCGCGGCGTCGCGCGCCGCCTGCACCGCCAGATCGATGCTGAGCCGGTCGACCCCCGGCATGGATTTGACCGGCGCCCGCTCGTTCTGCCCCTCGATGACGAAGAGCGGCCAGATCAAATCGGACGGTGCAAGCGCGGTCTCGCGTACGAGATCGCGCATCCACCCAGTCTGGCGCAGGCGTCGCGGCCGGCGTCCGCCGAGGAACTCCATGTCGTGCTTGGCCCAGCGCTTGCTCATTCCGCTTGCTCCCATTTCGATGCGGCTGTGTATCAGCCCATGCGCTGGTGCGCCAAGCCTGTCCTCGAGCTTGACCCGACGGCCCGTCTCAGGCCTGACGAGGGGTGCGCTTGTCGCGCTCGGTCTTCCGCGTTAAGTGAGGCTCGAACCGAGGACAGGTGATGGATTTCAAAAGCGATATCGTCGGCCGCTATACCCGCATCGTCGCCATCATCGCCCTCCTGCTCGGTCTCAGCGATGCCTCTCGGCTGCTGGGGGTCTCGTCCGGTTCCGTGAGCCCGCTGGCCGAGCTGGGAACTACCGGTTTCGTCTATCTCGCCATTTTCGCGCTGGCGCGGCTGTTTGCGGCGGTGGGGTTGTGGATCAAGGCAAGCTGGGGCGCGGTACTCCTTGTCGGCGCGACGGCAGTCGAAC
This sequence comes from Devosia sp., assembly GCA_030680995.1. Classification (GTDB taxonomy): domain Bacteria; phylum Pseudomonadota; class Alphaproteobacteria; order Rhizobiales; family Devosiaceae; genus Devosia_A. Next base: position 4,407 of record JAUXUM010000208.1, on the reverse strand, counting down.
TCAGTCTCTATCTGATGGGAAGCCCCGACGTGAAGATGACTGCCTTTGGCTTCGCGGTGCGGCTCGTGCTCCTGGTCAGCATTACCCTGATCTTCGTGCTCGGCCTGCGTCTGCGGCGTGCCCGTGACTGATCCCGCGGGCTTCGTTCAGACCGCATTTAGGTTACAAGTCTATGACCTTGGGTAACCAATCATAAAGCCAAAATCCCGAACTTTTTCAGTAAGATAGTTTTAAGTGTGCTGCTTAAGGCGATCTTATTTTGGGCGCCGTAATTTGGCCCCATGAGACGCGAAACAAATCGCGCAGATTGAAAACAGTGAGGCAAGAATGGCAATCAAATCCAACGCCGCCGAGGCAATGGTTCCGGGCAAGTCCGAAGGCCTGAAGCCGCTCTATTTGGAAGCTGTCAGCCGGGTAGAGCGGCTCCACCGTCGGCTCCTCGATTTGATCAAGGATGAGTTCGACCGCATGGGTTGGGACGACATCAACCCGGTCCAGGCCCTGCTGATGTTCAACATCGGTGACGCTGAGATGACAGCCGGGGAGTTGCGTTCCCGCGGCTACTATCTGGGCTCCAATGTCTCGTACAATCTCAAGAAGTTGGTGGAGACCGGGTATATCTTCCAGGAGCGCTCGCGGGCGGACCGCCGCTCGGTCCGCATCCGGCTGACACCGAAGGGCGAGGAAGTCGCCGAGGTGATTGACGAGCTCTATGATCGTCACTTGAAGTCGATCGAAAAGGTCGGTGGGCTCAGTGACGACACCTTCGAAGGCCTCAATAAGGCGCTCGGCCGCCTGGAGCGCTTCTGGGTCGACCAGATCCTCTACAAGCTCTGACCGGGAGAGTTGTGGCGCAGCTGCCACAACCATTGGGGCAAACGCCGGCCTCGTGCCGGCGTTTCTTATTTGCGCCGCAAATAGGACTACTACCTAACCCCGGTGCGAGGCCTCTCCCGGCCGTTGGCATTGCCTCTCATTGGTTCAGGCGTCCGGCGGCAAGTTCACAGCTGCTTTACCGGAATTGAAGGTGCTGTAAGTGGATGGTAAGAGGCCGCTGTTAGGGTGTCGATAGATCGACGGATTTGGGTGAATTGATGCGGCTCAATCGGCGTAGACTTCTCGGTTCCATGGCGAGTTTCGGTGCGGCCCTTGCCATGCCCGCGGTGGCGCGGGCCCAGGAAAACGATTCTCTCAGGGATCTCTTCAACCACAACCGCGTCATGCGGAATGCCGACCGCGACGACAATACCGCGACGGCGCTGAGCCTGATCGAAACGATCGAGCCAATCCTTTCTTACGACACCGCCTATAATCTGCAGCTCGCCATCCAAAACTACGAACAGTTCGTCGCCGTGAACGGCAGCTGGGAGTTGCCGACGCAGGAGATGTACGGGCTGATGCTCGGCCACCGCCGCAAGCAGGTGAAGAACCTGAAGCGGCGCCTGATGATCAATGGCGACATGGCGGTCGAGGATCGGATTAACGACACTTTTGATGAAAGACTGGACGCGGCTGTGCGCCTGTTCCAAGCCCGGCATGGCCTGATCATCAACGGGCGGATCGACGAGCCGACCTATTACGCTTTGAACGTGCCCACCGAGTACCGCCTCAACCAGCTTCGGCTCAACGCTATGCGCATCGAGCAATGGGCCTCGGCGCTGTCGGACCGCTACGTGGTCGTCAATATCCCTGCCGCCAAGATCGAGGCGGTGGAAGCCTCGAGCGTGGTGCAGCGGCACACCGCGGTAGTGGGCAAGGAGGATCGCCCCACCCCGATTCTCAATTCCAAGGTCCACCAGGTGAAGTTCAATCCCTATTGGACGGTGCCCAAGAGCATTATTCAGAAGGACCTGATCCGTTACATGAACGAGGATCCGGAGTACCTGACCAAGTTCCGCATCCGCATCTACAATGGCAACGGTAACGAAATTCAACCCTACCAGATCGACTGGTCGACAAATGACGCCGTGAAGTACACGTTCCGGCAGGACCCAGGGGCCGAGAACTCTATGGGCCACTGCAAGATCGATTTCTACAACAAGCACGACGTCTATCTGCACGACACCCCGCAGAAGGCGCTGTTCGGCGAGAACGCGCGCTTCCACTCTTCGGGCTGTGTGCGCGTGGAAGGGGTGGACACGCTGGCGGCCTGGCTGCTTCGCGACAATGGCGGCTGGGACGTGCCGAGCGTGCAGGCGGCGTTCGAGTCGAATGAGAGGCTCGACGTCCCGCTCAACAACCAAGTGCCGATCCACACGACCTACATCACCGCCTGGGCCAACCGGCAGGGCACTGTAAGCTTCCGCGACGACGTCTATCAGTACGATGCGGCCGGCAGAGTGACCTTCGAGAGCTAGGGCACGATGGCCGCGAGGCAGGGGAAGCCGGGCGAGATCTTCTTCGAGTTTACTCGGTTTGGGCAGCAGATGCGCGTCGCCGCGATCGACGCGGCGACCAGCACCGAAGTCGTGATCATCGCGCCGCTCGCGGCGACCCGCCTGCAGATGCAGAACATCGCGCTCGCCAAGTTGAAACGAAGGATCGAGCTGGACGCCAAATAGCCGGCTGGTATCTACGGGCGGCAACGGTGCCGCTTGCCATCAAAGCCCAGACAAGCGTCGCCGAACCGGTTATGCGAACGGAAGCGCGCCTCACACCGGGCGTTATGGCTGCGGAGATACGGACCGGAAATCCGGAATCCAAGGTGTTCCACATCAACGCTGATCCGGGCTCAGGGACGGTGACCCACCCCACTACGGACGGCAGGCCCAAGGATAGCGGTCGCAATAGCTCAGACGCCGGCCGACGTTGAAACCGGGCGAGAAGGCTTGCGTGGAGGCCGGCGGCGCATTGCCATTGCGCCAACGAGCAGGAGGCGCTGACAACTTAACCAGGTGTCTCATTCCCAACGCCCGGGTTGGTTTCCACGGAGCGGTGATCAAATAGAACATGGGCCGGGACGAACGGTTGCGGCCCCGACCGCGCCAGCCGGGCCTGCGACCCTTCCTCCCTTGGAATCGGCGCACGCCATGTGGTAAAGGCAAGCACGCCATTAGCACCGCCCCTCCATCCGCCACGGGAGACGCCCATGAGCGCCGCCGCGTCACTTCCGCTCTTTCCGCATTTCTTCACCGACTCCCTCGCCGAAACCGACCCGGAAATTGCCGATGCAATCGGCAAGGAACTCGTCCGTCAGCAGCACGAGATAGAGCTGATCGCCTCGGAAAACATTGTCTCCCGCGCGGTACTCGAGGCCCAGGGTTCGATCCTCACCAACAAATATGCCGAGGGCTATCCCGGCAAGCGCTACTATGGCGGCTGCCAGTTCGTGGACATTGCCGAAACGCTGGCCATTGAGCGGGCCAAGACGCTCTTCGACTGCGGCTTCGCCAATGTGCAGCCGAACTCGGGCAGCCAGATGAACCAGGCCGTGTTCCTGGCGCTGCTGCAACCGGGCGACACTTTCATGGGTCTCGATCTCAATTCGGGCGGGCACCTCACGCACGGATCGCCGGTGAATATGAGCGGCAAGTGGTTCAACGTCGTCTCCTACGGGGTGCGCCGCGACGACCATCTGCTCGACATGGATCAGGTTGCAACCCTCGCCCGCGAGCACAGGCCCAAGCTGATCCTCGCCGGTGGCACCGCCTATTCCCGCATTTGGGACTGGAAGCGCTTCCGCGAGATCGCCGACGAGGTCGGCGCCTATCTGATGGTGGACATGGCCCACATCGCCGGCCTTGTTGCCGGCGGCGTGCATCCCTCGCCGGTGCCGCACGCCCACGTCACGACGACCACGACGCACAAATCGCTGCGGGGACCGCGCGGCGGCATGATCCTGTGCAATGATGAGGGCATCGCCAAGAAAGTTAATTCGGCGGTCTTCCCAGGTCTGCAGGGTGGGCCGCTGATGCATGTGATCGCCGCCAAGGCCGTGGCCTTCAAGGAGGCGCTGTCGCCAGAATTCAAGGCCTATGCACGTCAGGTCGTGGCCAATGCCAAGGCGCTGGCCGCGACCCTTATGGAGCACGGTCTCGATGTCGTGTCAGGCGGTACCGACAACCACCTCCTGCTCGTCGACCTGCGCAAGAAGAACGCCACCGGCAAGCGTGCGGAGCAGGGCTTGGGCCGCGCCTACATTACCTGCAACAAGAACGGCATTCCTTTCGATCCGGAAAAGCCATTCGTTACCTCTGGTATCCGGCTTGGCTCACCCGCCGGTACCACCCGCGGCTTCGGCGAGGCCGAGTATCGCGAGATCGGCGAGCTGATCGTCGAGGTGCTGGATGGCCTGCGTGAGGCCAATTCCGACGACGGCAACGCGGCGGTTGAGGCCGCGGTCAGGGAAAAGGTGATCAAACTCACCGATCGCTTCCCGATCTACGCCAACTAAGGGCGATCGATGCG
>JAUXUM010000199.1 GCA_030680995.1 Devosia sp. | reverse complement strand
ATTCAAACGTCGCCCAAAATCTGTGGCTGCGGCTCCTGGCCCAGGGCAAGCCCGCCAGCGAGGCCAATATCTGCGTCGTCGGCGACGACGACCAGTCGATCTATCGCTGTCGCGGCGCCGAGGTCGACAACATCCTGCGCTTCGAAAAGGATTTCCCCGGCGCCAAGGTCATCCGGCTGGAGCGCAACTACCGCTCCACCTCCAACATCCTCGCCGCCGCCAGTCACCTGATCGCCCACAATGAGAGCCGGCTGGGCAAGACCCTGCAGACCGATGTCGGCGAGCAGGGCGACCTGGTGGGGGTCACTTCGGTCTGGGACAGCGAGGAGGAGGCGCGGCAGATCGGCGAGGAGATCGAGCAGTTCCAGCGCCAGGGCCAGAGCCTCAACTCCATGGCCATCCTCGTCCGCGCCTCGTTCCAGATGCGCGAGTTCGAGGAGCGCTTCATCACCCTTGGCCTCAATTACCGCGTCATCGGCGGCCCGCGCTTCTACGAGCGCCGGGAAATCCGCGACGCGCTGGCCTATTTCAGGCTGGTGGCGCAGCCGGCAGACGATCTCGCCTTCGAGCGGATCATCAATGTCCCGAAGCGAGGCCTGGGCGACACCACGCTCAAGACCCTCTTCGACACCGCGCGGCACCAGAACATTCCGCTGCTGGCGGCGACGCGGATGCTGCTCGAGACCGAGGAGCTCAAGCCCAGGCAGCGCGCCACGCTGCGCGAGCTGGTGGGGCAGTTCGACCACTGGGCCGAACGCGGCCGGACGGTGCCGCATGCCGAACTTGCCGAGCAAATCCTCGACGAGAGCGGCTACACCGCCATGTGGCAGAACGACAAGGCGCCGGACTCGCCCGGACGTCTCGAAAACCTCAAGGAGCTGATCCGCTCGATGGAGGAATTCGAGACCCTCGGCGGTTTTCTCGAGCATATCGCGCTGGTGATGGACCGCGATACCGGCGAGGCGCGGGACGCGGTTTCGATCATGACCCTGCATTCGGCCAAGGGTCTGGAATTCGACACGGTGTTCCTTCCCGGCTGGGAGGAAGGCCTGTTCCCGCACCAGCGCTCGCTCGACGAGGGCGGCCGGGCCGGCCTCGAGGAGGAGCGCCGCCTCGCCTATGTCGGCCTCACCCGCGCCAGGAAGCGCCTCCGCCTGTCGCTGGCGCAGAACCGCCGCATCCACGGCCTCTGGCAATCGGCCATCCCCTCGCGCTTCCTCGACGAACTGCCAGCCGACGCGGTCGAGGTCAAGGACACCGGCTCGGCCTATGGCGGCTACGGCTATGGCGGGCGCGCCGCCGGCCGCTTCAACATCGCCGACCCGTTCGACAGCGTCTACGAGACGCCGGGATGGAAGCGGGCCCAGGCCCAGCACGGCAGCCGCCGCTCCCCCGGCCCGGTCACCATCGACGGCGATCTGGTGGCCCGCTCGGTCGACGACGGCCGCGGCTCGGCCTACGGCGTGGGCCAGCGGGTGTTTCATCTCAAGTTCGGCTACGGCACCATTGCCGCGCTGGAGGGCAACAAGCTCACCATCGATTTCGAAAAGGCGGGCCGGAAGAAGGTGCTGGATAGCTTTGTGAGCAAGGGGTGAGATAACCCGTTGGAAGGCAGCCGCGACTTGGAGGAACAATGACCATTGTTGTCTTAATCTTGGCGTTCGCCCTAGGATTGCTAAATCTACCTTGGTGGACCGCCATTTTCGCGGCAGCCATTACTATTGTTGGCGCAAGTCGCGTGGACTATGCGCGTACAGCCCGCGCCACCGGCGGGGGCAATCCTCTACTTCTGGCATGGGGGGCACTCCCGTGCTTCGGACTTTGGTGGCTAGGGTCTCTGATCTAGTTCCAAGCGGCAACAACGAGTCTTCATTGTTGCTGCTCGGTGAGAGGTGCTACCCGGGACCGAAGAAGGACAGCGACCGCAAATTCTCAGGACTCATGAATGTGAGTTGACCAGCATATGATGTGCGTGTTACGGAACATCCGTAATCCGGTTGAGGAATTCCAAATGACTGCCGTGAAGTCCTCCGACTTCCAGAAGAACGTCGGATTCTGGCTCGACAGGCTAAACGACGGCCCGGTGAGAATCACCAAATATGACCGGGCGGCTGCCGTTCTCATCTCGGCCAGTCAGTATGAGGAATTGATAACGAACTATCGCAAGGTGATCACAGTCGATCAATTGAGCGACGCGGAAGTCGCGATGATACGTAACGCGAAAGTGCAGACCAAGAAGCCTTTCACGTTGAGTGATCTGCCCGAGGTTGAACTTCGGGAACCGGTAGAAGCCTGAGTTGAAAATTCCGGCCGTCCCGCCGATTGGACATGTCGTAGCCTATGAGTATCTTTGGGCCTCGCAGGCCGATAAGCGGGAAGATGGCGTCAAGACCTACCCCGTCGCACTCGTGATGGCGAAGGAAGTCGAGGGCCCCTCTACTTTGACTTATGCCCTCGGAATCTCCCACAAGCCCCCATCGAAAGACGAGCGGGCCTTGCAGGTCCCGGTGAAGTTGCAGAAGTGGCTTGGGCTCGATGACCAGCCCTGCTGGATATACACCGGCCAAATGAACGTCTTTGCCTGGCCCGGCCCCGACCTTCGCCCCGCTGGCTATCTGTCGCGCCGCAAAGACGCGGAAGGCAGCTGTGTCATCGCTCCCTTGCCAACGGATTGGTTCGAAACCGTCAAGGAACATGTGCTCGAGAGCCACCGCCTCAAGAAGCTGAACATCCAGAAGCGCACCGCCTGATACCTTCGCTTCGAGGACGGTGAAGCCTCAGATGCGAGGTTCATGACTACCGCTGAAAGTAGCCCTCCATGCGCATGAAGACCCCCTCCCACCCTGGCGCCATCGTCAAGGACTCGGTCGAGTATCTCGGCCTTTCGGTCGCCGAAGCTGCTCGCGGTCTCGGCATCACGCGCCAGCAGCTGTACCGGATCATCCGCAGCGAAAGCGGCATCTCCCCCGATGTCGCCCTTCGCCTCGAACAGGCCGTCGGCAGCACCGCCGATCACTGGCTGCGCATGCAGGCGAGCTACGACCTCGCTCGGGCCCGCCAGAACCCGCCCGTGATCAAGAAATTCGAACCCAAGGCCGCGTAAACCCAAACCTCAGCCTGAACTTGTCCGCGAACGCGGTTTCGTGCATGACGCCACCATGACTCTTTCCCGGCTCTCGACCGCCCTCACCAAGGACCAGACCTACGCCCTGGTCGACGCCGTCATGGAGCGCGAGGACCTCGCGGTCACCGCCTCCGCCCATGAAGACGAGACGACCGGCGAATGGGTATTCGAGGCGACGTGCGACCGCGCCCCTGATCTTGATTCGTTTTCTGAGCTCGCTCGCCAAACCCTCGGCGGCGACGTCGATTTTTCGGTCGAGACCATCGATCCGGAGGTCAACTGGGTCGCCCGGTCTCTCGAGGGGTTGGCGCCCGTCACGGCGGGAGGCTTTTATGTCTATGGCAGTCACGAGACCGGCCGCATTCCGTCCGGCCTGACCCCGATCCGCATCGATGCCGCCCAGGCCTTCGGCACCGGCCACCACGAAACCACCACGGGATGCCTCGAAGCCATCGACAGGGTGCTGAAAGGCCGCCGCTACCGCGCCCTGCTCGATGTCGGCACCGGCACCGGCATCCTCGCCATCGCGCTCGCCAAGCGCACCCGCACCCCGGTCATCGCCAGCGACATCGATCCGGTCGCAGTGCGGACCACCATCGACAATGCCCGTAACAACGGCGTCGGGAAGCTGATCCTTGCGGTGCAGGCGACCGGGCTCGATCACCGCAAGATCGCCAGCGGTGCGCCCTATGACCTGATCGTCGCCAATATCCTCGCCGGGCCGCTCAGCGCCCTCGCCCCGGCGATGGGCCGGATGGCCGAACGCGGCGGCGCGATCATCCTCTCGGGAATTCTTGCGCACCAGGCGCCACGCGTCATCGCCGCCTACGCTCGCCAATCCATGGTGCTGCGACAGAAGCTCGACAGGAACGGCTGGGCGACGCTGATCCTGGAAAAGCGCTGAAAAAACAAATCCCCGGAGCGATCCGGGGATGGGGTCTATCCCGCGCGGGAGAAAGTCGAACTAGTTCGGGCGCTTGGTGAAGGCGCCGATCAGCTGGTGTTCGTAGCGATGGCCAGCCTGGCGGCTTGCCTCGCGACCGCGCAGGTCGATCACGGAGCCAAGGGCCTCGCGGAAATCGTTCTTGCTCTCGGGCATCTCTGGTCTCCTGCACATACATGGGCGCTCCCGCGCCTATGTCTATTTGAATAATGCCTTGCGGCATCGGGAGTTAGCCCATCCGCGACAAGGCAGCCATTCGTTCGCCGCAAAGCCGCTTAACAGACGATGAACGTATCAACCGCCGGTTAGCCTTTGCTCGGGCGATCCATGTTGTGAGCCCTGAGGTAGTTGTCGACATAGCGCCGAGCCTGCCGGCTGCGCCCTTCCACAATCGCGTCCAGAACCCTGCGGAGCAGTCTTTTCTTCTCGGTCATCTTGCATCTCCTGGTCCGCCCGCCGCTTTGCCGCCACATCGATGAACGGATAATGAACAGGGCCTGACGGCACATTGTCCATAGTTGGGCATTTCCAGAGGCTCTGCTAGGGTCCGGCGCACAAGGCAGCCATTCGAGCCACGCAAGCCCGAAGAGAACAAATGAGCCAAAGCGTCTTTGCCCCAACCGTCTATCAAAGCTTCGAAATCAAGACCGACCCAGGGACCGTCGCCCCGCGATTGAAGGCGCTGCGTGCCGAGCTGGCGCACGCGCGGCTGGACGGCTTCCTCATCCCGCGCGCGGATGCCCACCGTGGCGAATCGGTGCCGCCGGGTGAAGCCCGGCTGGCCTATGTGACCGGCTTCACCGGCTCGGCCGGGCTGGCGCTCGTGACCGCCAAGCAGGCGGCGCTCTTCATCGACAGCCGCTACGTCATCCAGGCTCCGGCCGAGACCGATACCAGGCTGGTCGCGGCCGTCGAAATCACTCCGGGAAACCTCTCGGAGAAGCTGGCCGGATTTGCGCCAAAGGGCGGCAGGATCGGCTACGATCCATGGCTCCACACACCCACGGAAATCAAGGAACTCGGCGAAAAGCTCAAGGATCGCGCAAGTCTGGTGGCGACGGCCAATCTTGTCGACCGCATCTGGACCGACCGGCCAGGCGCACCGGTCAGTCCCGTCGAATTCCTTGGCCACAACCGTGCCGGCAAATCCAGCGTCGACAAGCTTGCCGAGCTTCGCAAGACCCTGGGCGAAGAGCATGCCGACGCCGTGGTGTTGACCCTGCCCGAATCGATCTGCTGGCTCTTCAACATGCGCGGGCGCGACGTACCAAACACGCCCTTCGTGCTCGGCTTCGCCATCGTGCCGCGCAAGGGCAAGCCGACGCTCTATGTCGATCAGGCCAGGATCGGCGCGGATCTGAAGAAGGGCCTCGAGGGCGTCGCGGCCGTCGCCGGCTCCAAGGCCATGATGGCGGCGCTGCGCCGTCTCGGTGCGGCCGACAGGCGGGTGCTGCTCGATCCGGCCACCTGCCCGATCGCCATCGCCGGCGCCATAAAGGCAGTCAGCGACGCCGAGATCGTCGAGAGACGTGATCCGGTCCTGCTGCCGAAATCGAAGAAGAACGAGGTCGAGATCGGCGGCATGAAGGAGGCGCAGCGCCTCGACGCCGTGGCGATGGCCAAGTTCCTCTGTTGGTTCGACCGCGAGGCGCCAAAGGGCAAGCTCAGTGAAATCGACATCGCCACGGCACTCGAAGCATTCCGGCGCGAGGAGCCGTCGCTTGTCGATCTGAGCTTCGATACCATTGCCGGCGCCGGGCCGAATGGCGCGATCGTGCACTACCGGGTCAGTCGCTCGACCAACCGGACGCTCAAATCGGGAGAATTGATGCTGGTCGATTCGGGCGGGCAATACCTCTCGGGCACCACCGACATCACCCGCACGCTCTTCACCGGCAAGGCCACGGCGGAACAGAAGGATCGCTTCACCCGGGTGCTCAAGGGCATGATCGCCATCTCGATGGCGCGTTTTCCCAAAGGCACCTCGGGCGCGCAGATCGACGTGCTGGCGCGGC
>JAUXUM010000007.1 GCA_030680995.1 Devosia sp. | reverse complement strand
GGTCAGGAAGAAGCCCACGGCGTTATGGCCGTACCACCATTGGGTCAACGCGTCCTGCACGCCGGAGAACAGCGAGTAGCTCTTCGTTCCGAGCAGAGACACCGGAACGGAGAGGTTGTTGACGACGTGCAGCAGCGCGATCGTGACGATGAACGCCAGGTAGAACCAGTTGGCCACGTAGATGTGGGGTTCCTTGCGCTTGACGATGGTGCCCAGGAACAGAACGAGGTAGGCGACCCAGACTACGGTGAGCCAGATGTCGACATACCACTCAGGCTCGGCATATTCGCGACCTTCGGTGATCCCGAGGAGGTACCCGGTCGCGGCCATGACGATGAACAACTGGTAGCCCCAGAAGACGAACCAGGCCAGATTGTCGTTGAGCAGACGGGCTCGTGAAGTGCGCTGTACGACGTAGAAGCTTGTTGTCAGCAACGCCGTGCCGCCGAAGGCGAAGACTACCGCCGAAGTGTGCAGCGGCCGCAGGCGACCGAAATTGAACCACGGACCGAAATTGAGCTCCGGCCAGGCCAGTTGAAGTGCAATCACCACACCGACGAGAAAACCCACACACCCCCAGAACACGATGAGAATCGAGCCGATGCGTATGGGTTCGTCCATATAGCCGGCGGGTGCTGGATCTTTTGCGGTCGCCCCGCGGTGGCGCAGCAGGATCAGGGTGGCAAGGCCGAGCACCACGGTCACAATACCCATATGCGCCCTGAAAGCTGGGTCCTGCGTCAGCCCGGCTGCCGCCAACGTCAAAAACGCGCCGGCAGCCAGCGCGATAGTCCATCCCGGAAACTTCAATTCCTGCCCCCATTTCCAAGCCAGACGCGGCTATTTTAGGCAAGATAGATTCAGTCGGCCGGCCAGATATTGATCTATGTCAAGACGCGCGACACGGAATGGCGGCGACGGCTTCAAAAGCGCTCGCCGGCCTGTGTCGCAGGAGCACGCGCCGATCTGTCGCTTCTGGACGCAGAGTCCGTCTGCGGCGTGAGCGCGGCTGCGGCCGAGCCTCATTCGCAAAAATCTTCCAGCGCCCCAAAATCGAGCACCTCGATCTGCTTTGTGCTCGGCAGGCGGATGATCCTGGCGTCCTTGAGTTTGCGCAGGATGCGGGACACGGTCTCGAAGGTCAGGCCCAGATAATCAGCGATGTCGCTGCGCTGCATGGGCAGTTCGATGAACTGGCCCGTATCCTGGCGGTCCGCGAGATCTAGCAGGAAGGCAGCCACTCTCTCGATCGCATTTTGGCGGCCGAGAACCAGCAGGTGTTCCTGGGCCCGCGTAAGGCTGCGCAGCGCCAACGGCAGAATGTTGGCGGCCATGTGATCGGCGCAGGTTGGACGGAGAACCCTTATGCCGGCACCGTCGATGCTTTCGGCGTAGAAATGGTGCTCGCCATCGGCCTCAAATCCAAATACTTCGCCGGCAAAGTGGAAGGCACTGATCTGACGGCGCCCATCGGAGGTCAGGCGACAGATCCGCACCGCGCCGAACTCGACGAAGTAGAGCGGACCGGCCGGGGCGCCTTGGGCGTAAATCACGGCATTCTCGGCGTGGAGCGTGACTGTGCTCGGACGCATACGGGCCAGCAGCGCCGGCACGTCCGGATGCGCCGACCGGGCCTGTGTCGGGGCAGTGCTCAATCGAAAATTTGTCTGGATCAGCATGGTCTTACCTTCCGGAAGAGTATTCCCGAAGGC
>JAUXUM010000191.1 GCA_030680995.1 Devosia sp. | reverse complement strand
CGCAGTCAGGCCCTCAATATCATCAGAGCAAATGGCGTCGCAAACATCGCCAAAGCCCTGTGGAACGCCGCGCTCGACCCCGCTGTCAGCCTATCATACACCGGACTGTAGAGAGCGTTGAACAGCCCTGCCGATTGAACTCATCTGGAGGAAGTTGTCCCGCAGTTGGCCGGGCAAGACGACGCGCTTTCTTTGTTCTCCGCAAAGCCTGTACATCACATTGCCACGGTCGTTCCAGTGCCACGGATGCCCCGGCTGCATTGAGGCAGCGAACCGGTAGGTTCACCGCGACGAGGACGACCTAGGCACCCTTGGCGCGGCTAGCTGGGCTAGCTCGCCGATCTCGACCGCGACATCCTTTTTGTCCGGCTCGAATCTCACTAGTCGTTCCACGGCACCGTGATGTGAGACAGCACACCGCTTGGCGCGGAAACATACAAGACGACCATGGATTGGCGTCGGCCCCGGTCAAAGCCGAAGACCAAGCCCCGATCGGAGGCAGATGCTGACCACAGTCGCGCCACGGCGAATCTACGCGCCTAATTTACAACGGTTTTTTCCGTAGTCTCAAAGCGTTGCACGGCTTCGTGTGCACTCCATTCCGCGACAAAATACGACCCAATTCGCTACGTTTCGATTTCTCAGTGCACACAGAGCGCACACGAAAATGGCCACGATCACGAAACTCGCTTCCGGCTCATAACGCGCCCGGGTTCGACGCAAAGGGAAGTACGCCAATGAGACGTTCCTGCGCCGAGGCGACGCCGAAATGTGGGTACGCGAAATCGAGCGCCGTATTGGTCGCGGCGAAGCTGTACAATGCGACCGAGGCGATACCAAGACCTTTGCCGGCTTGACCGAGCTGCGCCGAAAGGACCCGGCCGAGGTCGACAAGGAGCGGGCTCGGGAGGGTGCCGGACCAGTCACGGTCGGCATCGATTTAGGTCACATCCGGTGTCGAGCCAATCGGCGCACTCGCTTCCTTGACGCGACAGAACATAGGCATCCGCTGCCCTGTGGGCGGATAGCGCCACCAAAGACTGCCGCCATCGTTCCGCCTTTGATCTGGGTCAAAAGGAGGGCAACTCCTGTTGGCTAAGGTTTGAATATGAAAACCATGTTCTCGCACCTCTTGGTTTTGTTGACTGCGCTCTCCCTTACCGCTGGCGGCCTGCTTGCGAGCGCCGGGTCGGCCAGTGCGGTGCAGTTCTCCGGCGCCTGGACCCAAGCGACAACGGTCGAGGCGGAGCCCACCCTCGTCTCCGAACACGGGACGGATGAGATCGTGGCGGCGGCCGTGCAGTGCCGCCAAAATGGCTGCGCTGCCGACTGCAGCGTCTACTGCGTGAGCGCAATGGGATCGGGATGCTGCCCGCCGTGCGCCGTATTCTGTGAGGGGCCAGTGCTCCCTGAGGTTGACTCGGCGCTCCTCCTCGCCGGCGTTCCAACCACCGCCGCATTGAGCGGCATCGATCCTCAAGCGGGCAAGCGCCCTCCCCGGATCCTGGCCTGACATCGCGCCGTCGCGGCGCCACGGGCGTTTTCAACCCCACAACCTAACCGCACGGCCGATCGTTCGACGGAGACGGCGGTTCCGGTTGACCGGTCGCCGTGCGGCCCCGTGCCCGGAATCCTAACTCCACATTTTCGCTTCGGATGAAGCAACAAACGACGGGAGCCTGTCTCATGAGAACGTACATTCGACCGATCGCGACTGCCGCATTCCTGATCTTGTCCGGAACCGCCTTCGCGCAAACCGACGAACATCACCCGGAGGCGACAGCCAGCCCCGCTCCCGCTGCGCCGCAGGGCGACATGGCCGCACAATGCGCGGCTATGATGCCGACGATGCAGCGGATGATGTCCATGATGCAGCAAGGCATGATGCAGGGCGGCATGATGGGTGGCGCGGGAGAAACGCCGGCTATGGGCGGTATGTCCGAAGCGTCGAAAGCCTACATGGACGCGATGACGATGATGACCGTGCCCATGATGCAGGGTGCACAGAACGCCAACCCAGATATCGCATTCGTGCAGGCGATGATCGCGCACCACAAGGGTGCGGTCGCAATGGCCAACGCGGTTCTCCGGTACGGTGCCGATGAACAGGTCAAGGCTTGGGCGAGCGAGATCGTTGCGGTCCAGGAAGCCGAAATCGCCAAGCTGCAGGAATGGCTTGGCCGTCAACCTCAATGACCGATCCTCGGCCGATAGGAGATTTCACGATGACCAATATCACCGCATATCGCGCACTGTCCATTTTGGCGGCGGCCATTGCCCTGAGCGTCGCGCTGATCGTGCTGTTTGCCATCTGCGCGATCGTCCAACTCGTTGCCCCCTCCCTGCAAGCCACGCACGCATGGGTTGGCCTCTTCACGCTGGCCCCGGTCACCTCACCCCAGGCGTGGCTGGAGGGCATCTTTTTCAGTATCGCCTTCGGCATTGTCGGGGGGTCGATATTTGCCGCCGTCCACAACGCCGTGGCGGCGAGGGGCCTTTAGGCCCGTGAACCCGGCATGGGCCATAGCGCCCATGCCCCTCCACCAGCCGCGACCGACAAGGTCGCAGCCATCTCAGGCCGGCGCAAACTTGCCGCCCAACGGAGACGTCATGAGCCTTTCACTGTCATTTCTGGGTGGCGCCGGCACCGTCACGGGTTCAAAATTCCTGCTTGAGAGCGGGACGCGTCGCATCCTGGTCGACTGTGACCTGTTCCAGGGCCTCAAGGACCTGCGTCTCAGAAACCGGGCGCCCTTCCCGGTCCCGCCAAAGAGCACCGACGCAGTACTGCTGACGCACGCTCACATCGACCATTCCGGCTACCTCCCGGCGCTGGCGCGGGACGGGTTCGCGGGCAAGATCTATTGCTCGCACGCGACTACCGGGCTCTATGCCATGCTGCTGCGTGACAGCGGTCTCCTGCAGGAGAAGGATGCGGACTACGCCAACCATCATGGCTTCTCCAGACAAAAACCAGCCTTGCCTACTTACACTCTCAAGGATGCCGAAGCCGCGCTCCCGCATTTGTCGGCGGTACGCTTTCATGAGCCGCGTAGCGTCGAGGGCGGGCCAACGATCCAATTGCGCCATGCCGGTCTCATTCGATGGTTACAGTGCCCAGGACATGACCGGGGCGTTGCTCGAACTCGGAGGCAAGGCGTCATCGGCCGAAGGTGCGCGCATGGCGGTGGAGTCCATCCGGGATGGCCGGGCCTGGGCGACGTTCCAACGCATTTGCGAGGCTCAGAGAGGCATGCGCGTGCCGCCCATTTCGAGCCAGCGCTATCCTCTGCCCTCCCCGGTGGCCGGCCACATCCGATCTATCGACAACCGCAGGATTGCGCGGCCGGCAAAACGCGCCGGGGCTCCGGCCGCCAAAGCTGCGGGCATAGAGCTTCACGTCGTGCTCGACGAGGCGGTCTTGGCGGGTCAGCCGTCTGCACGGTCCACACGGAGACACAGGTCGGCTGCACTACGCGCTCGATTGCGCGGCAGCCAATCCGGACGTCATCGAGATCGGGCACCCCAACTGGATATCAGGCGGCGAGCGCCTCGAACGCAAATCCCTCGGAGACGAGGTCACGTCCAAACCTGGACCATCAAGGAGACAACCATGAAACGTCGCGAACTCCTCAAGGGTGCACTTGCCGGTGTCACCGCTTTCTCCCTGCCATTTGGCTTGCTGCGGCCGGCCTTCGCCGGCCAGGGCACTGGCCAGAAGCTGCTCAGCATCGTTCGGCGAACCATCGAAGTGAATGGCAAGCCGGCAAGCGTCTTCGGATTGCAGCAGCCGGACGGGTCGACGGGCTTGCGCTTCAGGGCGGGCGACGCCTTCGATGTGCTGCTTCGCAACGACGCCGCCGAACCGACCATCGTGCATTGGCATGGCCTGACGCCACCATGGCCCAGTGACGGCGTTGCCGACGCGCCGCTGCCGCTGATCGCGGCCGGCGCCGAACGCGCTTATGACTTCCCCGTCGGCGGCCCGGGAACTTTTTGGATGCACGCCCATACCCTGCAGGAGCAGGCGCTGCTCGCTGCTCCACTGATCGTGGAGAACCCCGACGACGATGGCAAAGACGAGCAGGATGTGGTGATCCTGCTGCACGACTTCTCGTTCTCCTCGCCGGAGGAAATCCTGGCGGGTCTGACAGGAGGCGGTTCTGCGCCGATGCGGCATGGCGGAATGGCGATGCCTGCCATGAAGCACGGCGGCGGAGCCCCCGCGATGGACCTCAACGACATCGAATACGACGCCTATCTCGCCAACGACCGGACCCTGGACGATCCCGAGGTCTTTCCGGTCGAACGGCGCGGGCGCGTGCGGCTCCGTATCATCAACGGCGCCACCGCGACCGCTTTCACCATCGACCTGGGCGAGCTCGAAGGCGAATTGATCGCGGTGGACGGTCAGGACATCGAACCGGTCAGGGGCCGGCGCTTCCCGATGAGCATGGGGCAGCGCATCGATGTGCGGCTGCAACTGCCGAACGAGACCAGGTCGTTTCCTATCCTGGCGCTGCGCGAAGGAAGCCCTGAACGGACCGGGGTCATCCTGCGTCCGTCCGGCGCAGATGTGGCGAAGATCGCGACGACCGCGGACGACGCGGCTCCCGTCCTCGACCTCGCCCTGGAAGCCCGGCTCCGCGCCATCGCGCCACTGGCATCCCGCCTGGCCGACAAGTCGTTCGAGATGGCGCTGACCGGCGACATGGCCAGCTATCGCTGGGGTCTCCAAACCAGTGCGCCGATCCTCGTCGATCTGGGCGACCGGGTGGAGGTCACGATGCAGAACGCCAGCATGATGGCGCATCCCATGCATCTGCACGGCCATCACTTCCAGGTGGTGGCGATCGATGGGCGGCGCTTCGCAGGGGCGCTCCGCGACACCGTGCTGGTCCCGCCGATGCGTTCGGTCACCATCGCGGTCGACGCCGACAATCCCGGCCAATGGGCCTTCCATTGCCACCAGCTCTACCACATGGCGACCGGCATGATGTCGACCTTCGCCTACCGGACGTAGGCAGATCATGCACCGACAACCGCGGGAATGGCGATGAAAAGCGTGACTCCGGACGTCGGCGGTCTTCTGTCGATCCCCGATTTTGCGGTGGTTGAAAAGCGCCTGACCGTAATGCCGGGCGTCCTTCACGTCGCGATGAATGCGGGATCGACTTCGGCGACGGTCGAATTTGACGACGAGGTGACAAGCGCAACGAATTTGGCTTGAGAGATAGAAGCATGCGGCTTCGCATGCCGGGGCGAGACCGTGCCCCGGCATCCGCGCGTTCCGGATAGCGCGACGGTTCCGCCGGAGCATCAGAGGTCCGCTTCTTCCACTTGGCGACCGTCTTCTGGTTGAGCCCGTAGCGTGCGGACAAGGACCTCAGGCTCTCTTGGCTATGCTGTATCGCTCGACGGACCGTCTCCGTCGCGCGGGCGCTCCCGTGAGGAATTTGTTCCTTGGCGCATCCTTCCACTCATGTGAAAAGATTGCACCATCAACTCCCGGGATCGAACGCCTAGCGCGGGATTCAATCGCGCGTCCATACGCAGGGCCACCACGATTCCCGACGCCAGGGTGACGCCTGCGACCACCCACATGGCAACAGCAAGACCCAGGAGGTCCGCTACGACACCTGCGATCAAGGCGCCAACCGCATAGCCGAGATCGCGCCAGAATCGATACACTCCGACAGCGGAGGCGCGCCAGGACGGCTGGGCGACATCGCCGATTGCGGCAAGCAGCGTCGGATAGACCATGGCCGTGCCGACACCGAGCAGCGCGGCGCCGATCGCAAAGCCGACGAAACTACTGGACAGGATGACCACCGCAATCCCCGCCGCTTGTACCCACATGCCGGATGCGATGAGCCATTTGCGGCCCACTTTGTCCGACCACGCCCCGGTGAAGAGTTGCGCGATGCCCCAAGTGGCTGGATACAGTGCCGCAAGCAAACCGATCTGATCAAGCCGCAGGCCAGAAGCGGCGAAAAACAGAGGGAAGACGCCCCATGCCATGCCGTCGTTGAGATTGTTCACTAGGCCCGCCTGGCTGATGCTCGATAGGTTGCGATCGGTAAGCGTCGTGCGCCAGAAAACTTCGCGCTGCGTTGGTTGCTTACCGTCAGATGCGCCACTTCCAAGCCCCGCCTCGTGGGCGGCAAAGTGCCTGGTTTCATGAATGGCAAAGATCGAAAGCCCAAGTCCGATCGCGACAAAGCCCACGCCGAGATAGAAGGGTTCGGGCCGCAACCCGTATGTCGCGGCGAGCCAACCGGTCGCCCAAGCTCCTGCGGCGACCGCCGCGTAACCGGCGAATTCGTTGAGGCCCATCGCCAGCCCCCGGTTCTTCGGCCCAACCAGGTCAATCTTCATGATGACCGTGGTCGACCAGGTCAGGCCCTGGCTGACTCCGAGAAGGACGTTGGCAAACAGGATCCAATTCCAATCGGGCACCCACATCAGCATGAACGGCACCGGTGCGGCCACCAGCCAACCGCCTATCAGGACCGCCTTTCGGCCATAGCGATCGGACAAGCGCCCTGCGGCGTAGTTGGAAACAGCCTTGGTCAGCCCAAAAACGAGGATGAAAGACAAGACGGCCGAGCGCGCAACCAGATGGAATTCCTGCTCGGCGATTGCCGGAAGAATGCTCCGTTCCATGCCGACCATCGCCCCGACAAAGGCGTTGACGATGATCAGCAGCGAGAATTGGGCGGCGTTTTCCCTCAGCCCGAGGCGAATGACCGGGGCGTTCACGCCGCCCGCTCCGGAATGTCCCGGTTGACGCGCATGATTTCTTCCATGTCGGCGGGTCGCTCCGGAACATCTGCCATCGCTTCGATGAACTCCTCCCGGTTCTTGGACAGAACAGCGTTGCAGCGCGTCTCAAAGGCGATCGTGCTCGACGGCTTGCCGCTGAGCCCGGCGCCGCAGAGCGAGCCTGACAAATGGCCGGGATAGACCTCGATGTCGTCCGGCAGTGTCATGAGCTTGGCGTGGATGCCGTCAGGGAGCTTGCCGGCATATTCTCGGGTCTGGGCATGGAGGTCCGGCCGACCGACAGAGCCGACGACCGGAAGTCCGATCAATGGACCGGCGATGTACAAAGGACCGAGATCAATTGTCATCGTCACACTCCTTCCTTTGTGACCACGCTGATGGGAAGCCCCGCCGCCTTCCACTCTGGAAATCCATCCTCGAGCCTTTTCGCCTTCCTCCCACTTGAGCGCAGCAGTTCGACGGCGCGATCTGCATAGACGCAGTAAGGACCGCGGCAATAAGCGACGTATTCCTTGTTTTTTGGGAACTGCCCCAGACGCTCCTGCAGCGTGTCGACGGGCGCCGAGACGGCGCCGGCGATGTGACCGGCCTCGTATTCATTGGTCGGACGGGTATCGAGGATGACGACCTCTCCGGATTTTGCCTTCTTGAGCAGCGCATTCATGCCAACCGGTTCGGTGTCCCCGCGGCCTGCAAAATGCTCCCGCACAAGGCGATCCAGGTCGGCGAGCTGGTGCTCGGCCACGATGCGCATCGCGCGCGTCAGCTCGAAGACGGAATCGTCGGCGAGGCTGTAATGAACAAAGAGACCTTGCTTGCGGCTCTTGACCAAACCGGCCTCGCGCAACGCCAGCAGATGCTGCGACGCATTTGCGAGCGAAAGGCCCACCTCGTTAGCAAGCGATTCAACCGTCCGCTCGCTCTGCGCCAGGAGTTCCAGGAGTTCGAGTCGATGCGGGCTGGCGACCGCCTTGCCGATGCGGGCAAACTGCCAGTAGAGGCGGTCCTTGAAGGGACGCTGTGACTGATCGCGATTCATAATCAAATATTCTATTGATTATTTGATTATTCGTCAAGGACATATTCACCGAGGCGCCGTTGAAGATGGTTCGTCAGTAGCTATCAACTGTCTGCCGAGCGGCGGAGGCGTTCGGCAGCGCCGTATCAATCGCCGCTTCGATCAGTGGGCCGACCAGATGCGGCCGACCCCTGTGTCGCCCTAGACTACCAGGATCGGCGATCCGTCTGGGACGCGCTCGTAGAGGTCGATCACATCCTGATGAAGCAGACGAACGCATCCGCTCGAGACGGCCTTGCCGATGGAATGAACGTCGCCGTTTCCATGCAGGCGGTAGAGTGTATCCCGTCCGTTCTGGAAGATGTAGAGCGCACGGGCGCCGAGGGGATTGTCGGTTCCGGGCGGCATGCCATACCGGTATTGCTCGAGTTCGGGCTGTCGCTCGATCATTTCGGCCGGAGGCGTCCATTTCGGCCAGGCCCGCTTGTAGGCGATGCGAGCGCGGCCGGCCCAAGCAAACCCGTCTCGCCCGATCCCGACGCCATAGCGTAAGGCTCGTCCATTCTCGCGGACGAGATAGAGGTACCGGTTCGCGGTTTCGACGACCACCGTCCCGGGCAGTTCGCCGGTCGGATCGGCCATCTCCTGACGATAGAACCTGGGCTCCAGAAAATTTAGTTGCACCGCCGGAACCGGAAACTGCTCTTCCGGTCGGGCGGCGTACATCGCCAGTACGTCCGGCGGGACCACGGGTGTGGTCGAGGCCACGGCGACAGGTCCATTGGTCGTGGCGCAGCCCGCCAACAGCAGGCCGCAGAGGCTAGCCGAGCCAAGCATCAGCTGGCGGCGCCCTATCATTGCAGAAGTCATGACAAAAGCTCTCTCAGTGCGGCGTCGGCCGCTTCAGATGGATATTGGATCGCAGAGAGGCGCGCGCAGGGCGGGCCGCCGACGCCGTCGGCGGCAATCGTCAGTTCCTGCTACCGCGAAACGAAATTCAGGCGCGGGGAGGTCGCACGTGCGGCTCGTTCGAAATGCCAACGAGCGTCGTTGGATCAGTCCATGGCCGTATCCGCGCCGCAACCATGGGCGCCGGGGCCCAGGAGGACGTCAGGACACACCGTTCCGGGCCGCACGGCAAAGCGTGCTTGCCTTGATCCTTTCCGCACGATTTGAGAGCGATGTGAGGGGGCTCGCTTTGGGCCGCACAGGCCCCGTCGTCTGCTTCTGCATCCTGCCAGGCGATCGTTTTCGACTCTCCAAACGCCAGGGCGAGCGCAGACCCATGCGAAGGCAGGATCACGCCGATCACCATAAGCAGCACCGAGAGGAGAAGAAGGACTCGCTTCATTGGATTGGTGTCGACCTCGTATTTGGCCAAACCGTGGCAGATTGGTCCCGGCTGCACCTCACCATTCCCGGAGAGCTTCATGCGCGTCTAAATTGCAACAGGCGCGACCTTGATGACTTCCGTGGGACTGGCTTTGCGGACTTCCCCTGCCCCAGCGGTCAGGCTTTGCACCGCCTGATGCTGGGTCAGGAAAACCTGGCCGTTGAGATGCTTGAGGAAATCTGTCTCCGCCAGATGGTCCATCACCGGACCTTTGATTTCGGACAGGTGGAAATGGACGCCGAGATCGGCTAGCCGAAGGTTGATTGCCTCGAGGCTTTCGAGCGCGGACATGTCGATGGCGTTGACCGCCGAACACATCAGAATGACGTGTTCAAGTTCAGGATTGGCCGCCGCCTGGGCATAGACCAGGTCCTCAAGATATCGGGCGTTGGCGAAATAAAGACTTTCGTCGACACGAATGGAGAGAATCCCAGGCACGGTGTGCACCTTGTGGCGATTGATGTTGCGATAGTGCTCGGTGCCCGGCACCTGGCCGACGATGGCCGCATGCGGCTTGGACGAGCGGTAGAGGAACACCAGGATTGAGGCGGCAACGCCTAGGGAGATGCCGACTTCGACGCCCAGCGCGAGCGTCGCGAACAGTGTGATGGCAACGGCGGCGAAATCCGCCTTGGAATAGGCGTAGGCCTTTCTTAGGATCGAGAAATCAACCAGCGAGAGCACGGCGAGCACGATGGTGGCGGCGAGCGTTGCCTTGGGCAGCAGCGCCAGAAACGGCGTCAGCACGATTGTGGCGACGGCAATGCCGACGGCGGTGAAGGCACCGGCCGCCGGGGTCGCCGCGCCGGCATCGAAATTGACGACAGAGCGTGCAAATCCGCCGGTGACCGGGTAACCGCCGCCGATCGCCGCGGCGATGTTGGAAGCACCGAGCCCGATCAATTCCTGGTTGGGCTCAATGCGTTCGCGGCGCTTGGCGGCAAGTGTCTGGGCGACCGAGACCGATTCCACAAAGCCGACAATCGAAATGATGAGCGCGGGCAGGAGCAGTTGTTGGATCAGCGGCAGGTCCAAGCGCGGCAAAGAGAGTAGCGGCAGGCCCTGGGGCACATCTCCAACCAACGCCACGCCGCTGGCTTTGAGATCGAACAGGGCCGCCGATGCCATGGCGAGGAGCACCACCAGCACAGGGCCGGCGCGTACGATCAGGGTGGCGAGACCGTCATTAATCCCCAGGCGCCTAAGCCATGGCCTGAGATGTTTGCGAAAGACATAGAGCAGCAACAGCGATCCCGCGCCCACAGCCAGCGTGAGGAAATTGATGTTCGAGAGATTTTCCAGGATCGACAGGACCAGTTCGGGCATGGCGCTCCCTTGAGTCGGGATGCCGAGTAGGCCGCCAAGCTGGCCGGTAGCGATGATGATGCCGGAGGCCGTGATAAAGCCCGAAATCACTGGATGGGAGAGGAAGTTGGCGATAAAGCCGAGCCGAAATAGACCGAGCCCGACCAAGATCAGGCCGGAGAGCATGGCGAGCACGATGGCGGCACTAGCGTAGTCGCCCGAGCCCTCCGCCGCGACCCGGCCGACCGCTGCGGCGGTCATCAGCGAGATCACCGCCACCGGACCGACCGCGAGCGCGTTTGAGGTGCCGAACACGGCATAGGCGATGAGCGGCAGAATCGAGGCATAGAGACCCACTTCCGGCGGTAGCCCCGCCAGCAGGGCATAGGCCAGAGATTGGGGGATCAGCATAATCGTGACGATGACGGCCGCGATCAGGTCGCTAGTCAACGACGAACGGTTGTACCGCCGACTCCAGTCGAGGATGGGGAAGTAGGTCTTAAGATGCATGAGGCGTTACTTCGACAGAGCCGCATAAAGGCTACCGGCACGGGCGCCGGACCGGCAGTAACCGAGCACCGGACGAGGCATCTCGGCCATGGCTTGTTGGAAACGGATGACCTGCCCTTCGCTCAGGCCCCCTGAAACCGGGATGTGAACGATCTGAAGGCCGTGCTTTTCGGTCTCGCGCGCCATCTCGGCAAACGTGGGCTGTCCGCCTTCTTCGTGGTCAGGGCGGGCGCAGACGATGGACTTGAAGCCAGCGTCCGAGACGTCACCGATCTGGGACGGCAGGATTTGACCGGTCACTGAGAACTGTTCGTCGATTTTGCGGATGTTCATGGGTCTTGCTTTCATTGCGGTTTTGAGAAACGGCCACATCATCAAAGGCCGTTCACGGGGACCTTGAGGAAGGTCTTGCCGCTTTCGTCCTTGGGTGGAAGCTGGCCGGCGCGCATGTTCACCTGCAGCGACGGGATGATTAGCTTAGGCATGGCGAGCGTGGCATCGCGTGCCTGGCGCAGTTCGACGAACGTATCCTCGCTGGTGCCCTTTCCGACATGAATGTTGTGGTCGATCTCGTCGGCGACGGTGGTTTCCCACTGAATGTCGCGGCCGTTCGGACTGTAATCGTGGCACATGAAGAGCTTCATTTCGCCGGGAAGGGCGAGGACGCGCTGGATCGAGCGATAGAGTGTGCGGGCATCGCCACCGGGGAAGTCGGCACGGGCCGATCCACTATCGGGCATGAACAGCGTGTCGCCCACGAAGGCAGCATTGCCAATAACGTGGGTCATGCAGGCCGGGGTGTGACCGGGCGTGTGCATAATGTGGGCGGTCAGCGTGCCGATCTGGTAGCTGTCGCCATCTTTGAATAGCCGGTCGAACTGGCTGCCGTCGCGCTGGAACTCGGTGCCCTCGTTGAAGATCTTGCCGAAGGTCTCTTGGACGACTTTGATATTCTCCCCGATGCCGATCCTGCCGCCGAGTTTACCTTGAATGTATGGAGCAGCTGAAAGGTGATCAGCATGCACATGGGTCTCGACCAGCCAATCGAGCGTCCAGCCATTCTTGCGGATGTGACCTATGATCTCGTCCGCGCCATCATAGGTGATGCGCCCGGCGGCATAGTCGATGTCCATCACCGAGTCGATGACAGCGCAAGCGTTCGAATTTGGGTCCCTGACGATGTAGCTGATGGTGTTCGTCGGCTTGTCGAAAAAGGCGACGACCTCGGGTTTGACGCCAAGGTCAGGCGTGAATGGAATGGGAGAGGTCATGTTCCGGTCCCTTTTGGATAAGATGTCAGGCTGTCGCGGCGGCGCGAGCACGGTATGCGGCGCGTGCCCGCGTTGCGGCGACGATCCCGATGATCATGGAGAAAACGAAGAGCCAGGGGGTGGGTTCGCCCAGGCCAAGGGCGGGGATGGCGCCGCCCGGACAGAAGCCGGCGATCCCCCAGCCGATGCCGAATACGGCAGAGCCGGCGACCAGCGGCACATCGATCTTGCGATTGGCCGGCAATGCAAAGCTGGACGCCAGGACCGGCGCGGGACGCTTGAGCACCACACCTCCGACGATGGCCGCGCCACTGAGGACGGGGTTTGTCCAGAGCACAAAGTTCGTCAATAAGGGGAGGGAAATCAGCAGCATGCCCAGGAGCAGTCGCGCAATGCGATCAGGGGCGCCAACATTCGAACGGAACACGCATACCTCATGGTTGTTTGTAATTGCCTGTTGCATAAACATATGAGAATGTTCTAATGTAATCAACATGGAAATCGCTCTCCTGGAAAAAAAGGCCGACGAGGCTGTCCGCCTGCTGGGCGCCATGGCCAATGCCAAGCGCCTCCTCATCCTTTGCAATCTGCTGGACTACGAACTGTCAGTGGGTGAATTGAGCAAGTTGGTCGACCTCGCCCAGTCTCCGCTGTCACAGCACTTGTCAAAGCTGCGTGCCTGGAGTCTCGTGAAGGCTCGGCGGGATGGTCAAATGGTCTACTACAGTCTCGCCTCAGAGGAGGTCCGCAAGGTGCTGACAACCCTTTACGGCATCTATTGCCAACCGAGTTGCCCGTAGGTTCGGTGGCGACCGGACACGCCCCCACATATGCCGCTCATACGCCGAGTTTTTTGATTTCGGGGGTTCCACCGACGAGGTACCGATCCCGGTCGGCTTGTCGGTCAGCTACGGGAAAGACTGCCTCGCGGACTGGCGATCGAACTTCGTCCCCCGCCCGATCGTGACGCGACCGGCGTGGCACTTGAAGGCGCGGCTGAAGGCTTCCTCGGACTCGTAGCCATCGTCGGCCGCGATGCTGGCAATGCCCCCGTCAGAGCTTTGCAGCGCTTGAGCGGCCGGTTGCAATCGCCAAAGCGCCAGATAGGACATCGGCGCCAGCGCGAGCAGGCGGTTGCAGCGCTCGACCAGCGCCGAACGGGACAAACACCTAACACCCCGCACTCGTTTCCTGACAAGCCCTAAGTACGGACGATGAGCTTCGCCGACGGTAATTTGCAATACGTTGCTGCAAGAACTTGCGTGGTGGGGTTTCGCACGCGGCCTCAAGCTCGACTCCGTTGGGTCAGGGGTATCGGAAGCAACAAGGCGGCGGCTCCGAGCAGCCCCGAGTTGTCGCCCAGCGCTGCCGGAACGATCCTGGCAGCGCGGAAGGCCGGCATGGCGTTCGCCTGAATTCGGGCGTTGATCCCCTCCTGCAGCAGTTCGAAGCCATTCGAAACGCCGCCACCGATGACCACCATCTGCGGACTGTAGAGGTGCAGGAGGTTCGCAATGCCGACCCCCAGCCAGTCCGCTTCCTCCGATACAAGCCGGGCGGCCGTGGCGTCGCCAGCCCTCGCCGCGGCGAACACCGCCTTGGAATCGAACGCCCCCTGGAGAACGCCCCCCTCGTCCGGCGCGAAGGCTTGCTTCGCCGCCCGCGCCAGGGCGGTTCCGGAGGCATAGGCTTCCCAGCATCCCTTGTTGCCGCATGCGCAGAGTTGGCCGTTCTTGACGATGGTCATATGGCCGACGTGGCCGGCGAGGCCCCGTTGGCCATGAACGAGGCGTCCATCGAGGACGACGCCCCCGCCGATGCCCGTGCTGACAGTGACGTAGACGAGGTTGGCGAGGCCGCGCCCGGCGCCGAAGCGCCATTCCCCGTTGGCAGCGGCGATGCCGTCATTTTCCAGGCGAACCGGGAGGCCGAGGGCCTGCTCGACCAGTCTGCCGACCGGCACGTTCTCCCATCCGGTGAGCGTGGGTATGCCCAAGGCTGTGCCGCTTTCGGTGTCCAGCGGCCCGGGCACCGCAACGCCGATGCCCAACACATTCCCACGTTCAGCGCCGCTGGCAATCTCCGCCACCAGCACACCAATCTGTGCGATGATGGCGACTGGCCCTCCGGCCGCATCGGTCCGCGTTGCCGCGCGACTGAGGATTTTGCCGTCGGCGTCGACCAATGCTGCGCGAAGCTGCGTACCGCCGATATCCACGCCGATCGCGGTCGGGCGCGTCATGGGTTCACCGCTCGAGCCCATGCAGCCACTGCAAACGGGCCGCAAGATCGCTTGCGCCAAAGGCGAGAGATCCCATGACAACGGTTTCGGCACCGGCTTTCCTCAGCAAGGGAACGGTATTTTCCCGGATGCCGCCGTCGGCGGCGAGCCCGACGGCGCGGCCGGTGGCGGCAATCAGCTCGGCTGCTTCCAGCAGCCGGTCCCCGGCCCGGGGATCGAGGCCCTGGCCTTTGACGCCGATGGCGGTGCCCAGCAAGGTCAGAAAGTCCAGGCGGTCGAGATAGGGCTGGATGCGCGCGACCGGCGTTTCGACACGCACCACCATCCCCTTGGCCACGCCAAGCTGACCGAGGAGCCGCAGGGCCTGGTCGGCGACTGTGCCGTTTTCGGCATGGATGCTGATGAGATCGGCGCCGGCTTCCGCGAACTGCTCGATCTGGTTGAGCAGAATGCGGTCCTCCACCATCAGATGAACATGGATCGGCTTGGCGGTGACCTCGCGCATGCGCGCAACCAGATCGGGGAAGAACAGCAGCGCCGGCGCGAAGTGCCCGTCGGCGACATCCACGTGCAGCAGATCGGCATGGGGCTCGATGCGCACAAGGTCATCCGCCAATCTGACGAGATCGGCCGACCACATCGAGAACTCGGCGAGCAGCCGGGTCCGGGGAAGGTCCTTGAGCCATGTGGACACTGGTTTGGGCATATCAGAGGACCTCGAGGAAGGACTGGAGTGCGCGATGGAAATCGTCGACATAGGCAACCTTGTCTGTCGCCTTCGGTGTGATGATAGCAAGTTCGGCATTGGGGATCAGGCTCGCCAGCGTTCTCGCGTGGCTTAAGGGATGGACGGCGTCGCGTTCATGCCCGAGGACCAGGGTTGGTACCAAAACGGCAGCGAGATCGGAGGCGACGATTCCCGGCCCGTCCGTTGCGACCGCGGTGAGCAGGCTGGATGTGAGATCGTGTGGGGCCCGCTCGAAGAAGCGCATCAGCGAGGCCAGATTGTCGGGCGCCTCGGCCGCGAGGCGGCGAGCGGTGTCGGTTTGGCTGAACGCTGCGCTTGCCACTGCCGGCGAATAGCTCGCCAGCAGGTGACCGACTTCGGCATTGGGCAGCATATTGTCGGGCGCCGCAGCCGTGACCCAGGCGGGTCGCGCGAGGATCAGGGCCCGCACCAGTTCCGGCCGCCTGACCGCCAGCCGCTCCGCGATGGCGGCGCCCATCGAGATACCGCCGACCACGGCCGGGGCGAGGCACAAGTGCCCAACCAGCGCCGCCACATCGTCGGCAAAGGTGGTGATCGACAGCGCCTCCCTTGGACCCGCTTCCGATTGCCCGTGCCCCCGGCATTCGAGCGTAATCAGGCGGAACCGCGGATCGTCCGGAAAGGCTTCGGCGGTCTGGCGCGCGTCGCCGCACAACCCGTGCTGGAAGACGACGGGAAGACCGGGGCCACCGGCATCGAACCAGTTCAGACGCAGGCCGCCGCAGTCAAATGCCTTGCGCTCGAGCTGCTCCAGTCTCACGCCGCCAGTTCCACGCCGCACTCGGCAAGAACGCCGGCGAGGAACTTGGCGACGCCGGCGGCCTCGGCCGCCTCGAGTCCATGCGTGATCAAAGCGCCCTCGAAGCCTGCGGAAACCAGTCGCCCGACATAGTGGCGATAGTCCAGAACGCCGTTGCCCGCGGTCGTGAATATGCCCACGGCGATGCGGTCCTTGGCGTGCCCCATCACAATGCGATCAGCCAGCAGGTCGATGGCTTCCGAGACGATATCGCGCTGGCGATCCGGGGGCTCCATTTCGAAGAGGTTTGCCGGGTCGAGGATGATCTTGAGCCGCGGGCTGCCAAGCTGGTCTATCAGGTGGCGAGCCTTTGCCGCCGAATTCACGACATTGGCCAGTTCCGGCTCGATGCCGAGATCGAGATCATATCGTTCGGCGATCTCTGCAGCCTTCTCCATCTCAGCGATCAGGTCGCTCCAGGCTTCCGGCGTCTCGTTGTCCGGATGATGGCGCCATTGATCCTCTGCGTCACGCGTGCCGGTGCACAGAGTTATGACCCGCGTATCGAGAGCGGCGCAGGCTCGCGCCAGGATTTCGAGGCGGACGAGTCCCTTGGCGCGCACGGCGCCGTCTGGATGGATCATGTTGTAGGTCCCCGAAACCGCGGCCACGGTCATGCCGGCGCGCCGCGCCGCCATAGCGACCGCGGCAGCTGTGTCGTTCGAAATATCATCGGGCATGGAGGCGAGACCCGAGCACGCCATGTTGTACTGCACGGCGGAGTAGCCGGCGGCGCGGGCTTGGTCGATGACCGTGCCGGGCGCGGTTCCGGCAAAGGTCTTGGCGAAAATGCCGAGCCGCATCACAGCCCCCCGGACATTTCGGCCAGCGATACCGGCTTGCCGGTCTTCACCGACCTCGCGACGGCGACCATCGCGCGCATCGAGGCGATGCCGTCGTCGATATTGGCTCCCGTCATCGGCGTACCGCCGAGGATTGCATCGGCGAAGCCCTCGAGTTGCCGGCGGTAGAAGTGACCGTCGGCGCCGAGCACGCGTCGCGAGGTGCCGTCGCTTTCGTGGAAGATATCGACTTCACTGCTTTTATAATACCAAGGGTTATAGGTCTTGCCCAGAATGCTGCCGTTCTCGCCATAGATCTGGAAGCCTTCGTGCCAGTCCATGCGGACGGCCACAGTGAGATCGAGATGGCCGAGCGCGCCATTGGCGAACTCGACATCGACAAACCAGCACCGGATACCGGC
>JAUXUM010000190.1 GCA_030680995.1 Devosia sp. | reverse complement strand
GGGCTGCTCGTAGATCTCCTTGGCCATGAAGTGGCGATGATTGCCCTTGTCCACCATGGTGGCCGAGGTCGAGGAGATCAGCATTTCCCGCTGCACGATGCCGTCCGACCCGTCGTGGATGGTGACGCCATTGGGGGTCAGCACGGCCCAATCACCATCGAGCAGATAGCTGAGGCGCGACGTGAAGGGGGAAAGCGCCATGGCATCGGAACCGAGATACATCTCGGTGGTGCCGTAGCCGATGGCGAGCGGCGCGCCGCGGCGGGCGGCGATCAGCAGCGCTTCTTCGCCCTTGAACAGGAAGGCCAGCGCAAAGGCGCCACGGAGCTGCTTCAGGGTGCGGGCAACGGCCAATTCCGGATCGGCGCCGCGATCCATTTCGCGGGTAACCCAGAGCGCCACGGATTCGGTATCGGTCTGTGTCTTGGGCAGGTAGCCGTCCTTGGCGAGGTCTGCCAGCAGCTCGCGGAAATTCTCGATAATGCCGTTGTGCGCGACAGCGACGCGCTCGGTGGCATGGGGATGAGCATTGTGCTCGGTCGGCGCCCCATGCGTCGCCCACCGGGTATGGCCGATACCGATCCTGCCGCTGAGCGGCTCGAAGGCAAGCTTCTGCGCGAGGTTGCCCAGCTTGCCCTCGGCGCGACGGCGCATGATCGAACCGTCCTCGAGGGTGGCGACACCGGCGCTGTCGTAGCCGCGATATTCCAGCCGCTTGAGCGCATCCACCAGCCGCGGAGCGACCGGTTCGACGCCGATGATGCCGACAATGCCGCACATGCTGTCTACCCCTTGGAGGCTTTGGATTTCTTGACTGCTTCCGCCCGTGCCCGGATCTTCGCCGCATAACCGGGCTTGTTCTCCTGGCGTGCACGGCCGATCGCCAGGGCGCCCGGCTCGACATTGCGGGTGATGACGCTCCCCGAGCCGACATAGGCTCCCTCGCCGATCTCGACCGGCGCCACCAGCGATGAGTTGGAGCCGATGAAAGCGTTCGCGCCGATCATGATCCTGCTCTTGGTCACGCCGTCATAATTGCAGGTGACCGTGCCGGCGCCGATATTGGCGTGGGGGCCCACATCGGCGTCGCCAATATAGGTCAGATGGTTGACCTTGGCGCCCTTGCCGATATTGGCCTTCTTGACTTCGACGAAATTCCCCACCTTGGCGCCGTCCTCGAGTCTTGCCTCCGGCCGCAACCGGGCAAACGGTCCGACCGAAGCCCCCACCCCGATCGTTGCGCCCTCGATGTGGCTGAAGGCATGGATCACGGCCCCCTCGCCCACGGTGACGCCAGGACCGAACACCACGCTCGGTTCAATCACCACGTCGCGGCCGATCTCGGTGTCCCAGGAGAAATAGACGGTCTTGGGGTCACGCAGGGTGACGCCGGCGGCCATGAAATCCTCGCGCCGCAGCTCCTGGAACAGTGCCTCGGCGCGAGCCAGCTGGGCCCGGTCGTTGACGCCCATGACATCGCGTTCCGGCGCAACCGCGTATCCCACCTTGTAACCGGCGTCATTGGCGAGCTCGACGAGATCGGTGACATAGTACTCGCCCTGAGCGTTGTTGGGCTCGACCCTGCCGATGAGATCGCGGAACGCGTCGGCCCGGAAGGCAAGGATGCACGCGTTGCAGAGCCCGATCCGGCGCTCTTCCTCCGACGCATCCTTGTGTTCGCGGATGGCCAGCAAGCGCTCGCCATCGGTGATGAACCGGCCATAGCCGGTCGGGTCGGCCGGCTCAAAGCCGAGAATCGCCGCATCCCAGCCTTCGTCCAGGCGAGCAATGATCCCCTCGAAGTTCTCGCCGCGCAGCAGCGGATGATCGCCATAGACGATCGCGACATAGCCCTCGCCGTCCCGCCACAACTCGCGCGCCATGGTAGCGGCATGGGCCGTGCCGCGCCGCTCGGTCTGCTCGAAGAAGCAGACCTCCGGTGCGAACGCTCCAACCGCGTCACGCACGCTGCCGTGGCCTGGGCCGGTGACCACCGCGACCCGGCTGGAGCCGGCGCCGAGTGCCGCCCGGACAACGTGACTGACGATGGGAAGACCTCCCACCCGATGAAGGACTTTCGGCACGGCCGAACGCATGCGGGTGCCCTCGCCCGCGGCCAGGATAATCGACAGAAGCTCAGCCATGCACGCCCTCTCTGCGGGGAGATTTTCAGTAGTTTTATGGCAGTAAGTTGTTGGAAAACCGATAATGGGCCGCCGCAGTGGTAAACTGCACCATAGGGCATGATTCGATGGGGTGCGTCGGGGATGGGGTTGGCAAAGGCAGCAGATCAGTTTCGAGCATCCGACGTGACGCTGTGGGGCGTCATTGCGCTTGCATGTTGGGGGTTTGCGGTGCTGTCGGCGAACGTGTCGGGCTTGCTTCCGTCCAGCGTGCTTGCGGGCCTGCACGCGTCGCGGCTTGATGGAGGCACCGTCAACCAACTCCGTTCGCAAGTGTCGAGTCTCGAGCTGGAGACACAACGCATGCGGCGCGAGAATAATCTGCTGGTGCAGCGCTTTACCATGGCCGAGCTCGCCAGCGGCGAGGTGACGCGGCGCGTCGGGGCGCTGGAGAGCAGCGTGCCGCAGCTGTTCGAGCGAGAGGCCAAGGGACCCCGGATCGACCAGTCGATGACCGGCTCCATCATGGGCGGTCCCGTGCTGAGCTTCGAAACCGAAGGCGGTTCGGTCAGCGTGCGGCAAAGGCCGCTGATGCCGATCGACGACGGCATGCCGGACGCCGTCGCGGTCCCCGGGAGGCAGCCCACCAGTCCGGTTGCCGATCCCGGTGCCTTTGGCCTGGCCCTCGGCTTCCCGATCGAGCCGGAAGACGCCGAGGCGCAATGGCAGAGCCTGACTGCCAGGGTCGGCACCTTGCTGCTGGGGCTGGGGCCGCTCCTCGCACCGGTCGACGCATCGGCGGGTCGACAGATCGTCGCCGGTCCGCTGGCCGGCAGAGGCGAGGCGGAGGATCTGTGCGGCCGCATGGACCGGGTTGGCATTCCCTGCGAGCCGGTGCCCTTTACCGGCGAGGCGCTGCCGCCGCTGAACTGAGATATTCGCCGCGCCCTCTGGCAGCATGGCCCGGAGGTCTCGGAATTGCGGTTGACAGGCAGGGGCCAGTGACTATGTTCCGCGCCGGTGCGTCAAGCGCCGAAGCTGCGCCCGTAGCTCAGTGGTAGAGCATCCGACTTTTAATCGGATGGTCGATGGTTCGAATCCATCCGGGCGTACCACCTTCCAGAAGCGCCGGTTTCGGCGACCTCCGGCTTGATGGCAAGCCCCCCCGCGGCTACCCCTTGAGCTTGTGGAAATAGGCCAGCAGTCCCCGCGTGGAGCTGTCGTGGCCGTCCGACTTTTCCTTCCCCTCCACCTTGGGCAGCAGCGCCTTGGCGA
>JAUXUM010000189.1 GCA_030680995.1 Devosia sp. | reverse complement strand
GTCATCCCGGCGCAGGCCGGACCCAGCTTGAGATATTACAGGGCTCACTGACCGCGGGCACATCTCAGGATGGGCCCTCGCCGCCTTTCGCAAGGCTCAAGGCGTTCGCCGCTTGCATTGGTCCGCCGGACCAATTCATCCGCCTGGCGGTCGCGCCTCACTACGCCGGGGTGCCCTGGCGGGAGTGGGAAGATCGAGGCAAGCTCAAACGCCGGACCGGCCAGGGGCCTCCGGGTTTTCGGGCAATCGAGACGCGGCAGCGGCGAGGCATGAACCCGGCGGTCTTCCGCAATGATAGAGAGGTCATGCCTCGCCGTTGCGACCGGGACTTTGGGCGTTCACCGGGGAAGTCCGGGGCATTTTCGGAGCACCCCACCGCCGCAGGTTCCTGTTCTGACCAGCCCCACGCTCTTCGCGCTTCGGCAGTCGAACCCTTTGAGGCGAGAAGAAACAGATCCCCGCCCGCGGCAGCAAACTCAGGCCGTGCCTTACCTGTGGGCACGAGACCTTCCCGGCTTGACCTGACCGAGAACGACTCCCGATCACCCAGTCCGGCCGCACCAACCACTCGTCATGATCTCGCTTCGGTGCGGCGACGAGGGGATTCCATGGGAGGCAGCTAGCCCCCCAGCTCCTCGGCCAGCAGGACACCAGGCGGATGCACCGGCGAGTGTTCACCTCTCGATGCGCCACGGGCTTTGCCTGGGTCATCCCAGCTTCAGAAGATTCGGCGTGATGTCGGAGCGGCGCTGTGGTATTAAGGCGGCGCGGGGTTCACGCGGACGGGGCGCGTGAGCTTGGGGGTGTACTGGCAGGAGGGGCCATGGCGTCGCCTTGCGGTCTGAGGATCACCCGAACTGCGTTCACCGCCGCATTGCTAGCGGCCGTTACTGCTTTAGCTGCATTGCAGGCATCGAGCGCCCATGCGGCGGACGCGATCTACGCCCCGGGGGAGCCGATCGTCACCGGCTTTTCGGGCGTCGTGCCGCCGGCAGCGCCGCCGCCCGGCAGCGATCCGCTCGACTACACCTTCATCGATCTCGACGGCCAGTCGATGGTCATCCAGCAGTCGCAGCCGGACGGGCCACCGTCGGGCCAACTGATCCCTTCGCCGTCCGTATTCTCGGCGACGGCCGGGGATGTGGGCCAGGCTTTCGGCGTGACGCTCGACAACGCTCCCGAACTCACCGGCGCCGCCGCGCCCAATATCTATCTCTCGGCGACGTCCGCTTTCGGCCTCAACATCGTCGTGCCAGGACCCGACGGCAACCCCGTGCGCAGCAAGGTCGGCGACCCTGGCGCGGAGTTCATGCCAGGCCAATGGGGCAGCGCCGGCGGCGCGGCAGGGTATCCGGGCAGCATATGGAAGGTCGACGGCACGACCGGCGAGATTTCGCTCTTTTCGACCATCGCAGCCAATAGCGGCGCGGGTCTGGGCGACATTGTCTTCGATCCGGCGAGTTCGCAGTTCTTCGTCTCCGACCTCGACACCGGCCTGATCTATCGGCTGGCGGCGGACGGGATCATCATCGACACCTTCGACCACGGCGTGACCGGCCGGCCGGCGCATGGCCTCGATCCGGTCGACGACGACGGCAGCGAAATGGCTGTCACCGATCCGGCGTTCAATTCCGAGGACCCCGCGACCTGGGGCTTCACCCAGCCGGAGCGCAAGGTCTATGGCCTCGCGGTCCATGGGGGGCGCCTTTATTACGCCGTCGCGGACGGCCCGCAGATCTGGTCGGTCCGCCTCCAGGCCGGCGGCAGTTTCGGCACCGCGCGGTGGGAGTTTGACGTTACCGATCTGCCCTCGAGCAATGAAATCGCCGGCATCGTCTTCGATCCGCAAGGCCGGATGATCCTCGCGCAGCGCGGACCGCAGGTCGGCAGTTACGACTATTCGGTGTTCGCCGAGCCCCAGAAATCGTCGGTCGTGCGCTACGAGCGCGAGTTCCCCGATGACCCGTCGACGCCCGGTACCTGGGTGGAAACGCCTGACAGCTATGCGATCGGCATGGCGCCGGACGGCGCCAATGCCTCGGGCGGCATCGCGCTGGGCCCGGATTACGACGAGGAGACGGGCGCGTTCGATGGCGCCTGCGACGCCTTCCTGTGGTCGACCGGCGATTCGCTGCGCGACAACCCGGACCTCGATCCACCTCTCGATCCGCCAGCCCAGGTGCATGGCCTGCAGGGCAACGACCGCTCGCTGGTCAGGCCCCGGAACGACCCTCCAACGCTGTCGTTCTTCGCCGACTACGACGGCAACACCGACGACGGGCAGGCGACGGCGCAGGGCCATGTCGGCGACGTGGCGATCTGGCAGGATTGCGAGGGCGCGCCCGATGCCTATGTGCCGCCGCCGGTGTTTCCGCCGCCGGACTATGTGCCGGACGAGGAATTCAACCTGACGCTCGAAAAATGGGCCGGGCCGCACTTCTGCTTCGATGGCGGAGCCGATTGGCTGTGCAGCTACACCATCCGGGTCGAGAACACCGGCACTGTGCCCTATTGGGGTCCGGTGGTCGTCGATGACTACCTGCCGGCCAACAATCCCGGCGCCAGCATGCACTTCTGGCCGCAACCGCCCTGGAATTGCGGTCCGACCGGACCGACCGCCTATCAGTGCGTCACCGGGCCGGTGCTGCTCTATCCCGGCGACGGCGTTGTGCTGCATGAGGTCGTGCAACTGCCCAAGGCCCTGGTGAACTATTGCCATATCGCCAATGTGGCCGGACTCGACTGGTTCTGGGGTCACGACGACGACCCGAGCGACGATTTCGGCGTTGCGGTAGCGGGGATTGGCGCGCCGGGATGTCTGGCGCCGGGCGGCACCGACCTCTTGCTCAAGAAGGTGACCTTCCCAGCGACCTGTTTCGACGCCGGGGTGGACTGGGCCTGCTCCTACGCGGTGTTTGTCCAGAACGTCGGTCCAGGCAATTTCACCGGGCCGATCACCGTTACCGATACGCTCGGGGTCAACGCGCCCGCCACAACCATCGGGCCATGGGCCTGCGCCCAGGCCGGACCGGTGTTGACCTGCAACATCCTGGCGCCGCCGGTCAATGTTCCGCCCGGCTGGTCGTCGGCGTTCCTGGTGACGGCTCACGTCAAGAAGAACGTCGGCCCGCCGCTCTGCGATCTCGACAACAAGGCAAACATCAGTGCCCCCGTGGCGGGCTCGCCGATGAACCTGGTGGCCGGCAACGACTTCGATCAGGCCACCACGCACATTCCCGATCCGGCGTGTCTGCTCCCGAAGCCCCAGACCGACCTGGAAATGAAGAAGACCGGGCTGGGCTGCGTGCCCTTCGTCTACCTCGGCACGAACGGCTATCTCTGCAAGTGGCAGATGACACTCACCAATCTCGGGCCCGACCCCTATGCCGGCCCACTGTCGTTCGTCGACACCTCCGCGGGCGCCACGCTCGACACGCTGAAACTCCTTTACCCTGCCATCTGCACCGGACCGAACGCCAAGGTGACGTGCAAGCCTGTCGGACCGGTGTTGCTCAATCCGGGCGTGCCGGTCGCGATCCCGTTCCATACATTCTATCCGGACGGACCCAATGTCTGCTCGGCGACCAACAATCTCTCGATCCTGACACCCAATCCGGGTTCGGCCCAGAATCCGTCCGGCAACGACTCGGATTCGGTCGGGCAGGCGCTGCCCAATCCCGCGTGTTTCGCGCCCGGCCTGCCCAAGCTCAACATCCAGAAGACCGCGACCGGCTGCGCCTCGGATCCGGCGAGCCCGGACTGGCTCTGCGACTTCGATATCGTGGTATACAACTATGGCGGCGGCCCGCAGCCAGGCCCGATCCAGGTCAAGGACTTCAACGACAAACCGACCACCTTCTCGGGCGCGGCGTGTGCACCCTCGGGTGTCAA
The DNA here is from genome assembly GCA_030680995.1 of Devosia sp. Lineage (GTDB taxonomy): Bacteria > Pseudomonadota > Alphaproteobacteria > Rhizobiales > Devosiaceae > Devosia_A. The sequence goes on along the minus strand of JAUXUM010000189.1, from coordinate 1,103 downwards.
TCAGTACCTGTGCACCAAGCCGACGCAGCTGAATGCGGGGGCGAACTGGTCCTTCCAGGCGACGTCCCACGTCAATCCCAACAGCGTGACGCTCGCGGACTGCAATGTGGTCGACACCGTGCTGATCACCAACCCGGCCTCGGCCGACCCGGGCTATCTCGCGCAAGCCACCCAGAAGGTGCCGCAACTGTTCATCAATGTCGGGCCCGGCCCGGTCGCTGTCTATTGCGACCCGCCAAGCCTGAAGCTCAGCAAGACGTCCGTGAAAACCGTGAAGTCGGGCGATGGCTATGACGTCACCTTCAACGTCAGGGCCACCTCGACCGGGCCGGACCCCTATCACGGCACGGTCGAACTCGACGAGGTGCTACCGGACGGCACGAGCTATGTCAGCAGCAATTGGACCTGCGTGCCGACCACCGGCAACGATGTCCACTGTTCGTCGCCGTACAAGGACATTCCGGTCGGCAAGTATACGCAGATGACGATCACGATCCACGTGCCCAAGGACGTTGCGATCGAGAGCAAGTGCAACGTGGTCAACACGGTCAACGCGGCGATCTCGGCCGAGGTGCTCCACAGCGACGAGGGCGTCCAGTACACCGCCTCCGCCAAGGCGCAGCTGCCGGCGAGCCTGTGCAGAGAGCCGGTGCAATGCCCGGTCAAGCAGGTCATGCCGGACGGCGGCTGCTGCGACCAGGGCCTGCAATGGAACGGCAAGCAATGCGCGAAGCCGCGCCCGAAGTGCCCGGCAGACGGCCATGTCACCGCGGACGGCGACTGCGTCTGCGACAAGGGCACCGAGGGTACGCCCGGCAAGTGCAAGCCCATTCAGTCGCGGCCGGCCTGCCCGGATGACAGCCGGCTTGTCCGCGGCGTGTGCGTGTGCCTGCCAGGGACAAGCGGCAGGCCGGGAAGGTGCAGGCCTGACGTCATCGAGCTGCCGACCTGTCCGGACGACAGTCACTTCGACACGCGCCGCAATGCTTGCGTCTGCAACCGGCCGCTGCAGGGCGAGCCGGGCCGGTGTCAGGCGGAGATCAATCTCGCTCCGACCTGTCCGGACGACAGTCACTTCGACACGCGCCGCAATGCCTGCGTCT
>JAUXUM010000181.1 GCA_030680995.1 Devosia sp. | reverse complement strand
GGCATGGAGCGACGCGCAGGTCGACGCGCTGGCCCAGGCGCTGGACGACGCGGCGACGAGCGAGACGCTCGATCCGGCATTCAAGGCAAACGCCCTGTCCCTGCCGGCCGAGTCCCTCGTCGCGCGCGCCATCGGCAGGGAGGTCGATCCCGACCGCATTCAGGTGGTCCGCAACCAGTTGCTGGCGGCGATCGCGGCCCGGATCGAAGGTACGCTGGAACAGACCTGCCGGCAGAATGCCGGCACCCTCCCCTACTCGCCAGACTTCAGGCAGGCGGGACAGCGCTCGCTTCGAAACGCTGCCCTCTCCCTGCTGGTGACGGGCCGCGCGCGGAACGGCCCTGAGTTCGCCCGCGAGCAGTATCGGACCGCGGCCAACATGACTGATCGCTTCGCGGCGCTCACCGCAATTGTCGCCGCCTGGACGCCGGACGCGCCGGCGCTGCTTGGCGATTTCCGCACCATGTACACCGCCGATCCGCTGGTCTTCGACAAGTGGCTGGCGCTCAACGGCATGGCCACCGACACTGCCGCGCTCGACCGCATCAAGGCGCTGCTTGCCGACCCGGCTTTCCCCAGGAACAACCCCAATCGGCTGCGGGCGCTGGTCGGCACGTTCGGCATGAACAACCCAACCCAGTTCGCTCGCGCCAACGGCGACGGTTTCCGCTTCCTCACCGAATTCGTCGCCGACGTCGACCAGCGCAATCCGCAGGTCGCGGCCCGCGTCCTGACGGCCTTCCGGGTGTGGCGGAGCTTCGAGCCCGTACGTCGGGCGGAGGCGGAGAAAGCGCTGAAATCACTGCAAGAATCAGCGGAGCTGAGCCGCAATACCGCGGACATCCTTGGCCGGACCCTCGGCGGTTAACGAAACCTTACCGCTGGAAGAATTTTTCTTTGCGGCTAAGTGATTCAGCCGACTCATGAATTCGGGAGGTGGGGCGCTCCGCCCCCAATAGCCCTCTGGACAGTGACGCAAACTCGATTCAGATTTGCGTTGCGGGGCAAATCGCACTGGGTCGCCCAAACTGATTTATGGAGACTTTCATGCGGTCGGCGGAGACATCCGGCGTCGGGGCTAAGGGATTCGGTGTGTCCGATCGCGGGCACGGCCGGGCGGTGGCGCTGGCCGGGTTGCTGCTGAGGCCGCTCCGCAAGTTGGCCGCGGAGGTCTCCCCGGTGACGCTCGCCATAGGTGCTACCGCGATCCTCGCCGCAATCCTCTCCGTCATCGTCGATCTCGCACGGACAACGGAGGACGAGCGCGCGCGCCAGAACCTGCTGGCACAGATCGGCGCCAGCGCACCGGAGGCGCTGACCGACAGCGTCTCGGGCACAGGCCTCGATGGCGTCTGGTGGCGCGGGACCGGCGCGTTCGGCGCCGCCTTCCTGCTCATGGGGCTCACCTACCGGCGCCGGGGAAGCGCCTCGCAGGGGGCGATGAGCCACGTGGAAGGCCTGCTCGCGGCCATTCCCTTCGGAGTTGCCTGCTGGTCCCGGGCGGGCCGGCTGGTGGTGTGCAACGAGCTGTACCGGGCCCGCCTCGATGCCGATGGTCCGGAGGGACAGCCTGGTGCCTCATACCATGCCTCGGTCAAGCGCCTCGTCCATGGCGGCTCCATGCGGCCCCTGAGCGAGGATGACGACAGCCGTATGCTCGAACTCCACCGCGAGGACGGGTCATGCCTTAAGATCGATGAGCGGCCGCTGGCCACGGGGGGGTTCGTGACGCTGGTGACCGACGTCACCGAAAGGCGCCGCACCGACCATCTGCTCGCCTCCATCCGTGAAGAGCAGCGGCTGCTCGCACGCCGGTATCACGAGGAAAAGCTGCGGGCGGAGGCAGCCAGCCGCTCCAAGACCTCGTTCCTCGCCCATCTCAGCCACGACATCCGCACCCCGCTCAACCACATCATCGGCTTTGCCGACCTGATGCATCAGCAGACCTACGGCCCGCTCGGGGATGCGCGCTATCTCGGTTACGTCGAGGCGATGAAACTCTCCGGCGAGCGGCTGCTGTCGTTCTTTGCCTCCATCCTCGATCTGGCCGAACTCGAAAGCGGCCGCAAGCCGCTGAAGCAGGAGCCTTTCTTCGTCGACGATCTGCTCGCGGCGGTCGCCCGCCGCTTCTTCGGTCAGGCGCAGCGGGCCAGCATTGCGCTGTCGCTCGGCGCCCCTTGCGGCGCCAAGCTCATGGGCGACCGATTTTCGCTCGAACGCATGGTCGGCAACATCGTCGAGAACGCGGTGCGCTTCACGCCACACGGCGGCAGGATCACCGTTTCCGCATTTGCCGCGACCGACGGGGTCGTGCTCGAGATCACCGATACCGGCATCGGCATGTCCGATGAGCAGCTGGCCAACCTGTCGCAGCCTTTCGCCTTCGGCGACGCCGCGCTCACCAGGGACCACAGCGGCGCGGGCCTGGGCATCGCCATCGCCAGGGCGATCGCTGAGCTCAGCGGCGGACGGCTGGCGATCGACAGCCGCATGGCGCTGGGAACGACAGTGGCGATCTCATTGCCGCTGCGCGGGGTGGGGCGGGCAGAGGCGGCGTAGCGCGCCTCATCCGGCGCTGCGCGGCGACCTCTCCCCTGAGGGGAGAGGCGACGCAGGAGCCGCGAGAATTGTGCATGCAGTCGGGATTCCTCTCCCCTCAGGGGAGAGGTCGGTCCAAAGGACCGGGTGAGGGGTGGGCCAGGGCCACTGCCTCCGCATACCATTTCTCCGCCGCCGCGCTCACTTCCGCCTGCATCGCCTTGAGATCATCGGCGAGCCGCTCGAAGCTGGGGTAGTTGGTAAGCCCGGCGAGCAATTCGCGGAAGCCGCCGGTCCAGCCCTCATCCTTGAACGGATCGGCTAGCGCCGCGCTCATTACCTGCAAAACCGTCATGTAGGTCCGATGGATTTCGGCCAGCCGCGCGCCCTCGGCGAGCAGGCCGGTGGCGTTGAGCCGCGCCAGCGTCGCGGCGATGGAGGCCTGCGGCACGGCAAGCTCCTGGCGCGCCACCAGCTGCGCCGACTGCGCGATGAATTCGAGATCGACCAGGCCGCCCGGCGCCAGCTTGAGATCGAAGGGGTGGCGCGGCGGCCGCTCCTTGGCCATCCGCACCCGCATCGATACCACGTCCTCGATGGTCTTGGCCGCATCGCGCCGCCGCGAGAGGATCTCCTCGATCGCAGCGCCGACCATTGTGTCCAGGCCATCGTCCGCGGCGATGACGCGGGCGCGGCTCAGCGCCAGGTGCTCCCAGGTCCAGGCATGCTCGTGATGATAGGCGATGAAGCCGGGCAGGCTTGTCGCCAGCGGGCCGGCATTGCCGGATGGCCGCAGTCGCATGTCGGCTTCGTAGAGCACGCCCTCGGAGGTCGGCGCGGTCAGTGCCGTCACCAGCCGCTGCGTCAACCGGGTGAAATACTGGTTCACCGCGAGCGGCTTTTGGCCGTTCGACTCCTCCGCTTCGCCGTCGACCGCATAGAGCATGATGAAGTCGAGATCGGACGAGACGGTCATTTCCCGGCTCGCCATCTTGCCGAAGGCGAGGAGCGCCGCCCGCGCCCCGGGAATCACGCCATGCCGCTTCTCGAACTCCCGGCGCACCGCTACGAACAGGTGCTGCAGCAGGGTCTCGGCCAGTGCCGTGAACTGCTCCCCTGCCCGCGCCGCGGTCACCGTTCCCGAAAGCAGCCCCGCGGCGATGAGGAACTTCTGCTCCTGGCCGATGATGCGGGCGCGGTCGATCACCTCCTGGTAGTCGCGCGCCTCCCCGAGGAAATCCGCGACCTTGGCAACGAGCACGGCGGGGCGCCGCACCTCGTCGCCGAAGGCCGGGTCGATCAGCCCGTCCATCACATGGGCGCGGTGGATGACCGCCTCCGCCATGCGCGGCGCCGAAGCCATCAGCGCCACCAGCAGGGTCCGCAGGCGCTCGTGGTTGCGCAGCAGTGCAAACAGCTGCACGCCCGAGGGCAGGCGGGAGAGGAAGTTGTCGAACCGGGCCAGCGCCTCGTCGGCGTTCCCCGTCCCCGCCAAGGTCTGCAGCAGCGCGGGAAGCAATTCGGTAAGATGGGCGCGTGCGGCGGCGGCGCGGGTGGCGGCGTAGCCGCCATAGTGCCATTTGCGGACGGTCGCGGAAACCTTGGCGGGGTCGCCGAACCCCATGGCGCCGAGCGTTTCGAGCGTGCCGGGGTCGTCGTCGCTACCAGTGAAGACCAGGTTGCCTTCGCCGCTTCCCAGCGATCCGCCCTCCGCGAACAGCTCGGAGTAATAGCTCACGACCAGAGTCAATGCGTCGCGGTAACGCCTTTCAAATGCTGCGGAATCCGGCTCACCCATCAGCTGCGCGATGACCGCGACCTCATGTGATGATTCAGGCATCAAATGGGTCTGCTCGTCGCGCAGCATCTGCAGCCGGTTCTCCACCGCGCGCAGGAACCAGTAGGTCTCGGTGAGGTCCGAGGCCGCCTTGGGGGTAATCCAGCTAGCTGCGGCGAGGGCAGCCAATGCCTCGGCGGTGGGGCGCACGCGCAGGCTCTGGTCGCGGCCACCGGCGATCAGTTGCTGCGTCTGGGTGAAGAACTCGATCTCCCGGATGCCGCCGAGCCCGAGCTTGACGTTGTGGCCCTCCACCCGGACATCGCCGACATTCTTGGAAATGTTGATCTGGCGTTTCATCGCCTGGATGTCGGCGATGGTCGCGAAGTCGAGATGCTTGCGCCAGATGTAGGGCGTGAGTTCGGCGAGGAAGGCGGCGCCAACGCTCTTGTCGCCGGCGCAGGGCCGCGCCTTGATCCAGGCTGCCCGCTCCCAGTTCTGGCCGCGGCTCTCGTAGTAGGCGAGCGCCGCCTCGATCGGAAGCGCCACGGGCGTCGAGCCCGGGTCGGGCCTCAAACGCAGGTCGGTGCGGAAGACGTAGCCGTGCGCGGTTCGGTCCTGCATCAGGGCCGCCAGCTTCTGGACGATGCGGGTGTAGAATTTCGTCGCCTCGAGCGGGTCCCCGAGTACGCCCTTTTGCGGATCGAAGAAGGCGACGATGTCGATGTCGCTGGAGTAGTTGAGTTCGCGGCCGCCGTGTTTGCCAAGGGCGAAGATGGCGAGACCCGAATTGCCGCTTGTCGTCTCGCCGTCGAGCGCGCCTCTCGCGGCGGCAAGGCGCATCAGCACATCGAGCCCGGCATCGAGCGCCGCATCGGCGAGATCGGAAAGCGCCGCGGTCGATTGTGCCGTGGTCCAGGCGCCGCCGGTTTCGGCGACGGCGGCCAGGAGCGCGACACGGCCCTTGGCGAGGCGGAGCGCCATGCTGAACTCCTCCTCGCTCTGGCAGAAGTGGCCGGCGTGGGCGATTTCTGTCAATTCCGCGTCGAGCGCGGCGTCCGGCGCGAGCTTTCTTGCAGCCGCGAACCAGTCGGCATGCCGTTCTGCCAGCTCGGCGAGATAGGGCGCAGCGGAGAGGACGGTTTCGAGGGACACTGACATGAGGGAGGGATAGCGGGGGCCGGATGAGGCCGCAAGCACGGGATTCCCTTCTCCCCTTGAGAGAGAAGGTGCCCGAAGGGCGGATGCGGGGTCTCCTGGATGTGGCTGACCCCTCACCCGGTGCTGGTGCGCCACGCTCTCCCTCGAGGGAGAGGGAATCCCGACCGCAAGTCCTAACTCACCGGCAGGTCGATCACCGCCCGGACGCCCGGCGCATTGTCCTCGATCCGCAGTTCGCCCTTGTGCAGGCGTGCCACGGCGGCGACGAGCGACAGGCCAAGGCCGGAGCCGGGTTCGGTGCGGCTCTGCTCCAGCCGCACGAAGCGCTCGACGACGCGCTTGCGTTCTTCGAGGGGAATCCCCGGCCCGCTATCGGCGACCTCAATCAGCACCCGGCCGTCCTGCTGGCGTACGCCGATGGTGATCTTGCCGTCGGTTCGATCGCCCTTCTCGAAATATTTGAGCGCGTTCTCGACCAGAT
>JAUXUM010000174.1 GCA_030680995.1 Devosia sp. | reverse complement strand
CCCGGTCTTTTCCGCGTGCCATTTCGCCCTGCTTCCCCCAACCACGATCCGTCACCCCGGCGAAAGCGGGGATGACGGCCGAGAGTGAAGCGCGAAGCCTAATCAGCCGGCGCCGATTCGCCAAACTTGTATGTCGCCCATTCCGGCAGGCTCAGCGTCACCGGTTTGCCGCCGGCTGTCACGGTCCCCGCGTCCTCGACCCGGTCGAGTCTGAGAATCGCCACTGCCTTCCGGTCGACGACCTGCCCGACGGTGCCGGCCTCGCGCCCGCCCACCATCACCGGCGTGCCCGCCTCCGTCTCGATCCCGGAGACGATCACCGGCCGCCGCCGCGCCGTGCCGCGATGCTGCATCCGGCTGACCACCTCCTGGCCGACATAGCAGCCCTTCTTGAAATCCACGCCGTCGAGGAAATCCATGCCGATATCGTGTGGAAAGATCGAGTCGGCGGCAAAGTCGGGTCCGAGTTCGGCGACACCGGCGGCGATCCGGATGCGGTCGAAGCTGGCGTTCTGCCTGCTCCAGCCCGCCGCCTCCGCTCTGGGCGCAATCACCCGTGACCCCAGCCCTCCGGCGCGCGGGTCGGCGTGGACGATCCCCGCGGCCTCTCCGCCATCGCGCCAGCCCACCGCATGGCTTTCGCGCAAGTCCTCCATCTCCACCGCGGCCCTGAGCTTGTACATCCGCATGCGCTTGAAAAAACTGTCGGCCACGCTTTCGTGCACATCCAGCCAGAATGCGCCCTCGGCCCAGCCGCTCAAACCCTCCGCCTGGATCTTGCCCTGCGGCGACAGCAGCGCCCACCACGCCGCCGGACCCGGCTCCGCCAGCACGCGCCCGGTGATCACGTCGAACAGCAGCTTTTGTGCATCCGGCCCGGAGAACCGGAAGGCGGCGCGAGATGGACGGAGGATTGTGACCATGGGATGGTTCCGCTACACCCGCCTGCGACACACCGGCGGATCAACAGACATGGCGCACTACGACGCGATCTTCAAGAACGGCACGCTCGTCAATCATGACGGCGTCCATGCCGCCGATATCGGCGTCACCGGCGGCCGCATCGCCGCTCTGGGCGATCTCTCCGCCGCCGCCGCCGCCGCCGCCGAAGTCGTCGATTGCCGGGGCCTCCATATCCTCCCCGGCGTCATCGACACTCAGGTGCATTTCCGCGAGCCCGGGCTCGAGCACAAGGAGGACCTCGCCAGCGGCTCGCTCGCCGCGGTGATGGGTGGAGTCACCGGCGTCTTCGAAATGCCCAACACCACCCCCCTCACCACCTCCCGCGCCGCCTTCGAGGACAAGATCGCCCGCGCCACCGGCCGCATGCATTGCGATTTCGCCTTCTATATCGGCGGCACGCACGAGAACGTGGCCGAGCTTCCGGAGTTGGAGAAGCTGCCCGGCTGCGCCGGCGTCAAGGTCTTCATGGGCTCTTCGACCGGCAGCCTGCTGGTGGCGGACGACGCGGGCGTCGCCGCCATCCTCACCGCCGTTTCCCGCCGCGCCGCCTTCCATTCCGAGGACGAATACCGGCTCGAGGAGCGCAAGCATCTTCGCGTCGCGGGCGATCCGTCGTCGCACCCGGTCTGGCGCGACGCGCGGGCGGCGCTGCAATGCACCGAGCGCCTGGTCCGCCTCGCCCGCGCCGCCGGCAGGCGCATCCATGTGCTGCATGTTTCGACCGCCGAGGAGATGGTTTTTCTCGCCGCTCACAAGGATATTGCCAGCGTCGAGGTCACCCCCCATCACCTGACCCTCGACGAGACCGCCTATGCTCGCCTGGGCACCTATGTGCAGATGAACCCGCCGGTGCGCGACCGCGCCCACCGCGACGGCATCTGGGCCGGGGTCGGGAACGGCGTCGCCGATATCCTGGGTTCCGATCACGCACCGCATACCCGCGAGGAAAAGGAGAAGCCCTATCCGAACTCGCCCTCGGGCATGACCGGGGTGCAGACCCTGGTTCCCATCATGCTCGATCACGTCAATGCCGGGCGCATCAGCCTCGAGCGTTTCGTCGACATGACCAGCGCCGGCCCCAACCGGCTTTTCGGCATCGCCGGCAAGGGCCGCATCGCCGCCGGCTACGATGCCGATTTCACCGTCGTCGATCTCAAGCGCCGGGAAACCATCACCGATCGCTGGATCGCCAGCAAAGCCGGCTGGACCCCCTATGACGGCGTCTCGGTCACCGGCTGGCCGGTGGGCACCATCCTGCGTGGGAAAACCGTGATGTGGCAGGGCGAACTGGTGACCCCGGCGATGGGTCGGCCCATGCGGTTCCTCGAAGCGCTGCCGGCTGCGGTTTAGTCGGCGCGCTCGCGCAACTTGCGGACAAGTGCACGGCCGCAAATCGGGCGCACCTCCTCAATCCCCCGCGATGAATGCCTCGAGGTCGCCCCGCGCGCTCATATAGACCCGCCAATAATACCAGGTCCCGAGGTCCTGCATGTCCCTGAACGCCGAATAGCCCATGATACGGTAGCCATCGATCCGTTCGGCGGGCGTGAGCCGGCCCAGGTCCTCGAACGCCGCCAGATACGGCCAGACATAGACCGGTTCGCCGTCGCCGCCATCCATCGCCGCGTAGGGCGCCGCCAGCAGGTCGGCGAGGATGGCGAGCATCTCGAGCCCGTCGCCGTCGCCGGACTGGTGCTCGAGATAGGCGATCGGATCCGCGGGCTCCCCGAAACTCACCGTCGGCGGGGCGGCCTCGCCCTCGAAGATCGCCTTGAGCCGGGACATCTCGCCCGACTTGGCGGCAGCCAGCAGTTTCTCGTGTTTTTCGCGCACCGGCGCCGGCAGCAGCTCGAGATCGTCCGAAACCACGTAGCCGTCGGCGGGGATCGCCAGGCCCTCCTGGGCGGGAGCGCCGGTGACCTGGATCGCGATGACCAGGATCGTGGCGAGCCGGATGGCGGACAGTGTCGCGGGCCGACGCATGAACTGTTTCTCCCGATCCGAGGGAAGTCTAGTCCAGACGATGCCGCCGGGAAACCGCTTCCGCTACTGCAATACCCGCTTGAGGCTGTAGTCGCCGCTGCGGATACGGTTGGGCAGGGACGCAATGAGATCGGCGGCCGCCTCTTCGCCATGCGCGTTGACCAGCGTGGTCAGGGCCGCAAACAGCGAAGCATGTGCAAGCGCGGCGCTTTCCACCCCGTCGTCCTCGGCGGCGTTCCATGCCTCGGCCACGTATTCAAGCGCCAGCTGGCGTTCCTCGCGGTCGAAATCGAGCAAGGCTTCGGCCTCCGAATCAGCGAAGATGGGCTTGTTGATTTTCATGTTTTGGGGGTAACACGCCGACTTGGCCGCCGCCCCCCAATTATGACCTGAGGGTTAACATCGTCTCAGGCCTTATACTTAATCCGGCCCCCGGAGCCTATTCGGCATAACGGGAGTGGATTTCACGGGCGGTCCTTTCGGCCTCGACCAGCAGCCGGGTCAGTGCTTCCGCCGCCGACACCGTGCAGATCCGATAGAGCCTTGCATAGGCGGAATAGCCCTGGTTGAAGGCGCCCGCAAGGCGCTGCCGGCGGTCTTCGTCGGGCTGATCGAGGCTGATCAGTTCCGCCATCTCGCCCCGCCAGTCCTCCAGGCCGGGCCGGCACAGCGGCTGCAGGAAATAGAGGCTTCCCATGATCTCGGCCAGTCGCTCCATCTGTTCCTGATAGGGAGGATCGATGGCAAGCGCGGGAGCGGTGGAAAGGGCGATGCCCAGCGCCATGGAGGTCAGCGATATGCGGGTGGCACGGAGCACGGACATGCGGCGATAACTAGTCCAATTGCCAAAGCGCCGCCACCCCCTCAACGCCGATCGAACAGCCGGAAGGCCCGTTCCAGCACCTCGGCCAGATGCGGCGTCGTTTCCAGGCCCCCGACCATGCCGGCGCGCACCCAGCGATGGTCGCTGATCTCGTCGGACGCCACGATCTCGCCCTCGAACCCTTCCGTCGCGAAAACCTGCAGCAGGAAGTTCGTGCCGCCCCCCGGCTCCAGCCGCATGAGCGGCCGCAGCGCGTAGACCAAGAGCCCGGTTTCCTCGCGCACTTCACGGATGGCGCACTGCTCTGCTGTCTCGCCCGCCTCCAGTCGTCCGCCCGGCAGGCTCCACAGGCCCAGCCACGGCGCCCGCGCCCGCTGAATCAGCAGCACCTTGTTCCTGTCGATGAGCGCGACGCTCGCGGCATTGATGTTTCGCTCCATCCGGGCACATTGCAATTTGCCCGGTGGCGGGCAAGTGCCTAACTGGGCAGCACGTGAAGGAGCCCGCCGATGTGTGGTCGCTACGCTGTGACGCTGCCGCCAGAAATGATGGCCGACCTGTTCAATCTGCTCAACCGGATCGACTATCCGCCGCGCTACAACATCAAGCCGACGGAGCCGATTGTCGCCATCTGGGAGCAGCAGGGCCGCCGCACCGGCCAACTCGTCCGCTGGGGGCTGGTTCCGGCCTGGGTCAAGGACCCGCGCGAGTTTCCGCTGCTCATCAACGCCCGGGCCGAAAGCATGGCGGAAAAACCGGCCTTCCGCGGTTCGCTCCGCAATCAGCGCTGCATCATTCCCGCCAGCGGCTACTACGAATGGATGAAGGGCGAGGACGGCAAGCGCCAGCCCTACTACATTACCCAGGCGGACGACGCGCCGATGGCCTTTGCCGGGCTCTATTCCACCTGGATGGGTCCTGAAGGCGAGGAGATCGACACCGCCGCCATCGTCACCGTCGAGCCCAACCTCGAGATCGCCTCGGTTTACGACCGCATGCCGGCCATCCTGCGCGGCGAAGAAGTGGTCGACCGATGGCTCAACACCCGCGACGTCGATACCAGGGAGGCGCAGCAGCTTGCCAGTCCGCCGCCGCCCGGCTCGATGAAATATCATCGCGTTGGCAAGGCCATCGGTTCCAGCACGGCCGAGGGCCCCGAGCTGATCCGTCCTATCGCCTCCGAGGAAGCCGCAGCCGAGGCCGGCGCCAAGCCGGCCCGCAAGAAGAAAGCGGCCGCCGGCGGCGGTCAGCTGGACTTGTTTTAGCGCCGAGAATGAATTAGTTTAGCTAAGTCTAGCTAAGGAAATCGCGATGACAACTGTGAACATGCACGAGGCAAAGACCAGGCTCTCGAAGTTAGTTGAAGCCATCGAAAGCGGTACCGAGTCCGAGGTCATCCTTGCCCGCAACGGCAAGCCGGTGGCGCGCCTGGTGCCGATTGCCCAGAAGTCGGCGAAGCGCCGGTTGGGACTGGCGAGGGGCGAGTTCGGCGATTTCACGCTGGAAGAGTTTAACGCCGATGATGAGGAAATCGCCCGCATGTTCCTCGACGGCCCGATATTCCCAGACGAGCCGGTCATTGACGAGTCCGCAGCGGAGGCGTCGAAGCGGAAGAAGTCGGCGTGAGGCTGCTGCTTGATACGCATGTGGCCGTCTGGGCGGTGGATAACACTGCCATGCTTCCGGCCCGCATTCGAACGTTGATCGCCGAAGAAGCCGAACAGGTTTTCGTTTCGACGATTGTGCTGTGGGAAATCGCAATCAAGCATTCGCTAGGTCGAAAATCGGCGCCGAACGTTTCAGCTGCGCGCGCGAACATGCACTTCGAAAATGCCGGTTTCTTCGTCCTGCCGATTTCCATGGCGCACGTACTGGCTGTCGCAGACCTCCCCGGACATCACGGCGATCCCTTCGATCGCATGCTGGTGGCGCAGGCGCTTACCGAGCCTATGCGCCTGGTCACCCACGACCAGACCCTCGCCGCCTACAGCGATACCATCATCACCTTCTGAGTCACTCCAGCACCTTCCCCGGATTCAGGATCCCGTTCGGGTCCAGCGCCTGTTTGATCGCCCGCATCATCTCGAACGCCACCGGGTCCTTGACCTGCCTGAGCAGCCCCGTCTTGAGCTGGCCGATGCCGTGCTCGGCCGAGACCGAGCCGCCGAGCCGCAACACCGCCTCGTAGATCGCCGCGTGGATCGGTTCGGCGCCGGCCATGAACGCCTTGGGGTCTGCGCCCACCGGCTGGCTGAAGTTGAAGTGGATATTGCCGTCGCCCATGTGCCCGAAGGGGCAGGGGCGGATGCCCGGAGCGATCCGCTCCACCGCCGCGATACCCTCGGCGATCAGCCGCGGCACTTCGGCGATCGGCACCGAGACGTCGTGTTTGATCGAAGCGCCCTCCCGGCTCTGCACGTCGCTCATCTGCTCGCGCGCCGCCCACATCAGCGCGCGATCTTCCAGCGATTCCGCCACTACGGCATCGGCGATCATGCCCGTTCCGAGCGCTTCCTCCAGCCCTGCCTGCAATGCGCCCGGCGTGCCCCCCCGCATGCGGCTCACCTCGATCAGCGCGTACCAGGGCGACAGGCTGGCGGTCGGGTCGCGATCGATCATTCCATGCGTCAATTGCAGACCGATCCCAAACCGCGGCATCAGCTCGAAAGCCGTGAGCCGCCCGCCCGTCCGCTCGCGCAGCGCATAGAAGAGGTCGAGTGCCTCTGCCGGGGAAGCGACATTGGCGATCGCCGTTTCCTGCGCCTCCGGCTTGGGAAACAGTTTTAGCGTTGCCGCCGTGATGATCCCCAGCGTCCCCTCGGCGCCCACCAGCAGGTCCTTGAGGTCGTAGCCCGTATTGTCCTTGCGCAGCGCGTTGAGCCCCCGATAGAGCCGTCCGTCCGCCAGCACCGCCTCGACCCCCAGGCAGAGTTCGCGCGCATTGCCATAGGCCAGCACCTGCACTCCGCCGGCATTGGACGAGAGCACGCCGCCGATCCGCGCCGAACCCTGGCTGGCGATATAGAGCGGGAACATCGCGCCGGCTTCGTCGGCCACCCGCTGCGCCTCCTGCAAAATCACGCCGGCCTCGACCGTCATGTGCCCGGCATCGGCATCGACGCCCCGCACCTTGTCCAGCCTGGTGGTGCTGACGATCACCTCGTTGCCCGCGAGCGGCACCTGGCCGCCGACCAGCCCGGTATTGCCCCCCTGCGGGATCACTGGCACGCGGTTCTCGTTGGCCCAGGCCATCAGCGCCTGCAGCGCCGCGACGCTCCCCGGAATTGCCACCGCCACCGCCGCGGCATGGAAACGCTTGCGCGGCTCGCTGAGGAAATTGCCCATCCGCGCCGGCTCGGCGATCACCGCGTTGTCCCCCGGCAAAGCGCGAAGTCCCTCGACGATTTGCGGGTTGGTCAACGTCATGCGCGAACCATAATTGCGGCCGGTTTTGGCGCAAGCTCTAACTTGCTCCCCTGCCGCCCCTGTGCGACAAGCGGCGCCAAATCCTCAAGTAACGGGAGACGTCGATGGCGGAAGGGTTGATGGCCGGCAAGCGCGGTCTGATCATGGGCGTGGCGAACAACCGCTCGATCGCCTGGGGCATCGCCAGGCAGCTTGCGGGGCAGGGCGCCGAGATCGCTTTCTCCTACCAGGGCGAAGCGCTCAAGAAGCGGGTCGAGCCGCTGGCCGCCGAGATCGGTTCGGACATCCTCGTCGAATGCGACGTGACCGACGGCCCGGCCATGGACGAGACCTTCCGCGTGCTCAAGGACAAGTGGGGCAAGCTCGATTTCCTCGTCCACGCCATCGGCTTTTCCAACAAGGAAGAACTCGAGGGCCGCTACATCGACACCACGCCCGAGAATTTCGCGCTGACCATGAACATCTCGGTCTATTCCTTCACCGCCGTCGCCAAGCGCGCCGAGCCGCTGATGTCGGCCGGCGGGGCGCTCTTGACGCTGACCTATTACGGTTCGGAGAAATACGTCCCCAACTACAACGTCATGGGTGTCGCCAAGGCCGCCCTCGAGGCCTCCGTCCGCTACCTTGCCGTCGACATGGGCAAGAACGGCATCCGCGTCAACGCCATCTCGGCGGGCGCCATCAAGACCCTCGCCGCTTCCGGCATTTCCGGCCTCCGCGACATGCTCCACTGGCAGGAAGCCAATTCCCCGCTCCGCCGCAACGTCACCACCGATGAAGTCGGCGGCGCGGCCCTGTATCTGCTCTCCGGCCTCGCCAGCGGCGTCACCGGCGAAATCCACTATGTGGACGCCGGCTACAACAACATCGGCATGAAGCTGCTGGACGACGACACGGACGTCGCGGCGGGCGAGTGATCGCGCCCGGTGCACCGGGTTTCCTCTCCCCTCGGGGGAGAGGGTAGGGTGAGGAGGCCTTGCCCCAGACGCAGCAGTTGAGTGGAAGCACGATGACCACCTTCACCTGGCCCGAACTTTATTTCGTCCGCCACGGCCAGACCGACTGGAACGCCGAGGGCCGCTACCAGGGGGCCAAGGACGTCCCCCTCAACGACATCGGCCGCGGGCAGGCGGACAAGAACGGCATGCTGCTGCGCGACCTGTTCAC
>JAUXUM010000172.1 GCA_030680995.1 Devosia sp. | reverse complement strand
CGCATGGTGCCGCCGCCGAGCGCGGTAACGCAGGCGAGGACGCAGACGCCGAACCAATCCATCTTGCGTCGCCCGGCCGCCAGTGCCGCCGTCATCGCCTCGGCGGCCATGGCGACATAGAAGATCGTCTGCAGCAGCATGGATGCCCCCGGGTGCGTGTTGCGGCGCCTAGTTCGGCGCCGTGCTCTGGATGGCGATGATCTTGACGTCCCACTTGGCACAGGCGTCGTCGCGGCAGACGCCGCTGAGCCACATCTGGCCGTCGCCGAACATGATGCCCTTGAAATTGACGAAGAGCGCCTCGTATTTCTGCTCCACCACCGCCGACTTGATCTCCTCCGTGACGATGCCGTCGTACTGTTCCACGAAGGTTTCGGACCCTTCGATGGAGTGTGCCTCACCGTCGATGGTGACGTTGATCGGGTAGGAGACCCAGGCAGCGACTGTCGCTGCGTCGTCATCGGCTACCGCCGCCTGGATCGCTTCGAAGGCTTCGACATAGGCAGCGCGATCGCCCAGCACCATCTCGATGCTGGCATTGATATCGCCGACCGTCTGAGCGCCAGCCGGCGCAGCGACCGGCATCAACGCCGCGAGGGCAAGAAGGATGAGCCTGGACATTCCGGAACTCCGGGTGCGAAGCAACGCATTCGACCCCTTCATAGCGCGAAACCCGTCGCGGCCACCAGATGGGTGCCGGCGGCGTCAAATAGGGCCAAGCCGCTCCGGCCTCTCGACAATCTCCCGGCGCTGTCGGAAAGATGCGGCATGGTCCTGCACCGATTCACGCCACAGACCTACCACAACGTCCTCGGCACCTTGCCGCCGGCGCTCCGCATCGCGTCGGGTGACACCGTTCTCACGGAAACCATCGATGCCATCGGCAATGACAAAGACGGCGTGCGGCGCGCATCCGGCCCCAACCCGATGAATGGGCCGATTTTCATCGAAGGCGCGGAACCGGGCGATGCCCTCCGGGTCGAGATCGTGCGCATGACGCCCATCAGCTCAACCGGATGGACCCGGTCCGTGGCGGCGGCCAATGTTGTCGATCCGGAAACGGTGCGCACGCTGCCGCCGAGGGAAAACGTCACCTGGCGCATCGATCGCCAGGCGCTCACGACCCAGCTGCAAAATCCGCCGGCGGGCCTCGAATATCTGGTTCTGCCGCTCGCCCCGATGATCGGCTGCTTCGGCGTCGCGCCCAGCCTCGGTCAGGCGATCTCGACGGCGACCAGCGGCGAACACGGCGGCAACATGGACTACCGCCTGTTCGGGCCGGGAACCACCGTCTGGTTCCCCGTATCCGCCGAAGGCGCCCGGTTTTTCCTCGGCGATTGCCACGCCGTGCAAGGCGACGGCGAGATCGTCGGCACCGGCATCGAGACGAGCTTTGAGGTAGAGGTCACCCTTACCGTCGAAAAAGACCGGAAGTTGACGTGGCCCCGCGGGGAGACGGCGGAAGATATTTTCGCCGTCGGCAACGCGCGGCCGCTCGACCAGGCGCTGCAGCACGCGACCACCGAGATGCTCGGCTGGTTGCGCGAGGACTATGGGCTCGACGCCACCGCCGCCAGCCACCTGCTGGGGCAGGTTGTGCGTTACGACGTCGGCAACGTCTTTGATCCGGCCTACACCATGGCCTGCCGCGTCGCCAAGAAATGGCTGCCGGCGAAGCGCCAGGCTTCATTCTGAGTCGCGGGGGGAGGGGCGAATGGCCGACAGAATAGCGGTTGGGCTGATCGGGTGCGGGTTCTTTGCCCAGAACCATCTGCACGCGTGGACGGACCTTGCGCCGGAGGGCGCCGACCTCGTTGCCGTCTGCGACATCGATGCGGCAAGAGCCCAGGCGGCAGCGGAGAAATTCGCCGTGCCGCACTGGTACACCGATGCCGAAACCATGTTCCGCGAGCGCGGGCTCGGACTGGTCGATATCGCCACCCAGATGCGGACGCACCTGCCGCTGGTGGAGATGGCGATCCGGCACCGCGTGCCCGCCATCGTTCAAAAGCCGTTCGGCCGGAACATCGCCGAAGTCCGGCGCATGGTCGATGCCTCGAAAGAGGCCGGCGTGTTCCTCGCGGTACACGAGAATTTCCGCTTCCAGCGGCCGCTGCTGAAGATCGCCGAAATTATCCGGACGGGAGCCATCGGCATGCCCAGCTGGGCCCGCATCGGCTTCCGCACCGGCTACGATGTCTACACCGGCCAGCCCTACCTCGCGAAAGAGGAGCGCTTCGTACTCATCGACCTGGGTGTGCATGTGCTGGACGTGGCGCGCGTGTTCATGGGCGAGGTCGCCCACCTCACCGCCGAACTGCAGAAGCGCAACCCCAGGGTTGCCGGAGAGGACACCGCCACCATGCTGCTGCGGCACGCCTCGGGCGCCGTCTCCGTCGTGGAGTGCACCTACGAATCCCGGCGCCTGCCCGACAGCTTTCCCGAGACCCTGGTCGAGATCGAGGGCGACGAAGGCGCCATCGTCTCGCGCATCGGCTCGAAGATCGAGGTCACGAGCAACGGCAGGATGCAGGTCTTCGACGCCGACCCGCCGGTGCTGCCCTGGGCCGAGCGGCCATGGCACGTGGCGCAGGAGAGCGTGCTCGAGACCTGCCGGCATATGGTCGAGGCGCTGCGGGCCGGTCGGCCCGCCGCCACCTCGGCGGAGGACAATCTGCGCACCTTTGCCCTCGTCGAAGCGGCCTATGAAGCGTCGGGCAAAGTGCGGCCGGAGGTGTAGCTCAAAGCTGGCCGGTTCTCTTCCCGTCAACGCCCAACAGTGACGATCGCTCGAACAAAAGTGCCGCCTCGGCTTTCGCCTGTTGGATGCTTTCGGTCCCCGCTGCCGCCTCTCCCCTCTTGGAGATGAAGCGGCTCCGGCGAGGCGAGGCCTCGAGCGGGTAGTCCGCGGTTTGGTGAGGCTTCGCCTCGCCGGTGCGGTGGGCTGGAGCACGGGGCGAAGTTGCGGATCATAGCCGTAGCTCTCTCGCCGGTCCGCCCTGTCCGCCCGGGGACGACCCCCCGGGCACCCATCTCCCCGCGCCAACCACTCGTCATGATCTCGCTTCGGCGCGCGGATGGGGGGATTCCACATGCGGTGGAGACCGGGGATAACTCCACGCTAACCGCCGATCTTGCCACCCAGTTCGTCCTCGATATGAATGCGGATGATTTCGTCGAAGCTCGTCTCAGCCCTGAACCCGAGGGCCAGCGCGCGCCTGGTGTCGAAATTGCGTGCCCAGCCGGCGACGATGCCGATGACGGTTTGATCCGGCACTTCGCGGATCAGCCGCACCGCCTTCTCGCCCGCGACCCTCTGTAGCGCCTCGATCTCCTCGCCCACCGTCGCCGAAAGCCCCGGCGCCGAAAGGGTCCGCCGCCAGCCGAGCTGCTCCGTGTCGAGTTCGGCGGCATGGATCAGGAAGCCGACCGCCGAGCGCGGGCTGGCGAACCAATGCCGCACGTCCCTCGAAACCGGCAGCACCGCCTCCTGCCCCACCAGCGGCTCGCGCAGGATGTTGGAGAAGAAGCCGGAGGCGGCGAGGTTGGGCCTGCCCGGCCGGATGACGACGGTGGGCAGCCGGATGCCGATGCCGTCGACGAAGCCGCGGCGCGAATAATCGTTGAGCAGCAATTCGCAGATCGCCTTCTGCGTGCCGTAGCTGGTGAGTGGCGTGGAAAAGAACTCGTCTCCGATCGCCTCGGGAAAGGGCGCCCCGAACACCGCGATCGAGGAGGTGAAGACCAGTTTTGGAAAATAGGGTGCGCGCATCCCTTCCTGACGGACGGCTTCGAGAAGATAGCGCGTGCCGTCGAGATTGATCCGGTAGCCCTTGTCTAAATCCGCCTCGGCCTCGCCCGAGACGATGGCGGCGAGATGGAAGATCATATCCGGCCGCGACGCGATAAGCTCTGCCGCGGCGGCGGGCGCAGAAAGGTCGGCGGCGATGGTCTCGACCGCGCCGGAAAACGCCACAGGCTCGGGCTTGATCACATCGGCCAGCGTGAGCCCGGAGATGTCCTTGCCACCCACCTGCCCCGCCTTGACCAGAGCCGCGGTCAGCTTGCGGCCGACCATGCCAGCCGCGCCGATGATGAGAATATGCATGCTGTCCCCTCGATTGTCGGATCAGAACCTAACGGCTGGAAGCTGGATGGCAAGGCCTATGCCAGCGCCTGCTTCACCCAGTCCAGCCGCGCCGCCGGGATGAGACCGTAGCAATAGAAATTGAGGCCCCCGGCCCCCGCCGCGATGGCCGCTTGCGCATTGGCGCGGAGTGCATCGGCATCGGCGAATTCGGGATGGAAGGCCCGGAAGCCCGCGCCGATGAATTTCTCCGTCCCGATCGCCGCCCGGGCCCGCTGGATCGACGCCGCGACTTTCTCCGCGGGCATGTCATAGGTGCAGAGCACCAGCCCGTCCGCCGCCATGGCCAGCGCGGCATGGTCGCAGCCGCAGACCCAGCCGTCGACGCCATCGATCGCATGAACCTTGCTCGCCGGGTCGGCCCGGTCGCGGATCTCCGCGACGAGACTGGTAACCGGTTCGCTCCGCCATCCGACATAGGCATGGAGTTCGGGGAGCCCGGCAAGTGCTTCCGGGCCGCGCGCAGCAAAATTCGGCCCGCGTGGTGGGCAACTCCTTCCTCTTCGCGCTCAGTGCCTCGCCGTCGACTCCCGCGCGCTTGGCGCGATCGAGGCAGGATGGGCAGAAGCAGAGCGAGAGCAGGAAGTCATCCTCTGCGGTGAGCCCCACGCCGTCCTTTTCGTGATGGAAGCCGTGCGCATAGGGCATGAAGCCCAGCGTCTCCAGCTCGACGCTGTCGGGCCGATAGCCGGCGGTGAGGTCTTCGACCAGCGTGCCCACATATTCGCGGGCATCCGGGTGCGAGGGGCAGAGGCTGAAGGAATTGATGTCGCCGAAAGCGTTGACGGTGCAGACATCGGGGTGCTCGATCCCGAGCCGCATGTTGTGGAGGCACACCGTCCAGGCGTGTACCGCAAGCCCGGTCTGCTCCCGCGTTTCGACGAACTTGCGCAGCACATCGCCGCGTTGGACAATTGAGGAGGCCTTCGGCTTCAGCCGGCTGTTCGCCCAGCGGGCCGCGTTCGGCTCGAAATAGATCGTCCCGTCTTCGGGGAAATAGACCTTTCCCGCCTTGCCGCGCGGCTTGAGGAAACGCCCGGCATGGTAGGAGGCGGCGAGGCTTACGCCGTTGACGCCGGCTCTGGCGCGCAGATCGGAAACCGCAGTCTCGAACCCCTGTTCCTGTACGTCCCAGGCATAGGTCCACATCGAATGGCGCATCGGAATCTCTTGGGGTTGGGGCGGCGGCATTGGTCCTTTGAGACAGGCCGCGCGTCAACCCCCATTCGACCGCTCAGATCTCGCCGAATTCGGCGATATTCACCGTCCTCCCGCTCCGCGCGCTTTCGAACGCCGCGAGCCCGACCATCACCGACATGGCGCCTGCCCGCGATCCCGCACGCTGGCCGAGCGGATCCTCGCCGTTCCTGAGGATGGTGTTGCGCATGCGGTCGTCGCCGCCGAAATGGCCGCCCCCGGCATGCGGCGCCTGGATAGTTTCGACCCCTTGCCCGTAACTGCGAACGAGGAGGATCTCGTCATGGTCCGGCGTTTCCCACGGCTGCTTCTCGAACTGCCGCAGTTCCATGCGGCCATGGGTGCCGTTGAAGGCGATCGCGTGGCCCTCGATCACCGGCGGCGACCTGGTCATCGACGGGCAGCGCATGAACGAGGTGCCGGCGCGGATGGCCGGGTGCTGTAGCGGCGCCGCGAAAAGGCGATTTTTCCGTGGAAGCCGTCGAAACTTTGTGCCCTCGCGCGTCGTGATGTCGTAACCACGGGCACGACGCACCGGAGACCGCCATGCCGTCCGACTTTTCCTCGTTCTTGCTCCTCGCCGGGCGCCTGCTGCTGGGCGGCGCTTTCCTCTACTTCGGCATCCGCAATTTCATCAGTTTCCCCAAGCTGCGCCCCGGCTTCGCTGCCAAGGGGCTGCCAATGCCCGATCTCGCGCTGACCATCGGCCTCTTGCTGCAGACCGCCGGCGGCGCGCTGGTCCTGTTCGGCCTCTTCACGCCCTGGGGCGCGCTCGCGATCGTGCTCTTCCTCGTCCTCGCGACGGTGCTCTACCATCCGTTCTGGGCCTTCGAGGGCGAGGAGCGCGCGCCGCATGTCAACGCCTTCCTCACCAATTGCGCCCTGGTCGGCGGCGCCCTGGCGGTGATGGCCGCAACCCTTTAGGCGAGGGATCCGCCCGACAGCCATCCCTCACGTCCCCGCGCTACCCGCCAGAAGCTCCGCATTGCCGCCCGAAGCGGTGGTGTCGATGCAGACATGGCGTTCGACGATCAGCCGGCCGGCATCGGCTTCGCTGGAGATCAGCGGCACGATCGGGCCGTCGCGGCGGGCCAGTGCCTGCCGCCAGGGACGCAAGGCGGCGTCGTCTCCCCAGTGGAGGATTGCATCGACCGCAAGCCCCGCCTCGATCGCCGCAGGGGCGAGGCGCTTGTCGACCCCGCCGATCACCGCGCCATCCCTGCCCAGTTCATCGGCGATCCTTTGCGCGCCAGGAGCGACCACCAGTACGCCATTGCCACGCGCCAGCGCCAGTTCCGCCTGCGCGCGGGCCGATGTCTCATCGGGCCCGAGACAAAGCACGACGCCGCGCGGATAGACATTGAGGGTGTTGGATTCCCCGGTAGGCCCGGGCATTTCGGTGCTGAGCGGTTTGACGGCGGCCTTTGTGAGCCCCGCCCGCACCTGATCCACCGCGCCGATGGCAAAGCCGATGCTGAGGCCTGAAAGCCCATTGATCGCCGTGGATGGTTCGGACACCGAAAGCGCGCGCGAAAAGCGCGGCAGGTAGTGCGGCCCGCCGGCCTTCGGTCCGGTACCCGAGAGCCCCTCCCCGCCGAAGGGCTGCGAGCCGACCACCGCGCCGATCTGGTTGCGGTTGACATAGATGTTGCCCGCCCTGATGCGGGCGGCCAGCTGCTCCACCCGCGCGTCGATGCGCGTGTGCAGCCCGAAGGTGAGCCCGTAGCCCGAGGCATTGATCGCTTCGACCACGGCATCGAGTTCCCGGGCCTTGAAAGTGGCGACGTGCAGCACCGGGCCGAAGATCTCCTCCCCGAGGTCGGCGATGCCGGAAACCTTGAGCACGGCCGGCGCGACGAAAATGCCGGTTTCCGGCGCCTCCACGCGCTTCAGCACCGCTTTGCTTCTGGCGAATTCGGCGATATGCGCCTCGATCTTCCGGCGCGCCTTCTCATCGATCACCGGACCGACATCGGTGGTGAGCATGGAGGGGTCGCCCAGCGCCAGCTCGTCCATGGCGCCGAACAGCATTTTGAGCGTCCGTTCGGCCGCCTCCTCCTGCACATAAAGCATGCGCAGGGCCGAGCAGCGCTGGCCGGCGCTCTGGAAGGCGGAGGCGAGGATGTCCCGCACCGCCTGTTCGGGCAGCGCCGTCGAATCGACGATCATGGCATTGAGCCCGCCGGTCTCGGCGATCAG
>JAUXUM010000006.1 GCA_030680995.1 Devosia sp. | reverse complement strand
GTCTGCCCGCACGATTGCCCCTCGACCTGCGCGCTCGACGTCGAGCTCATCGACGCGCGCACCATCGGCAGGGTGCGCGGCACCAAGGACGATCCCTATACCGCGGGCGTCATCTGCGAGAAGGTGGCGCGCTACGCCGAGCGCCTCCACCACCCGGACCGGCTGCTCCATCCGCGGCGTCGAATCGGCAAGAAGGGGGAGGGGCGCTGGCAGGCCATCTCCTGGGATGAAGCGTTCGAGGAAATCGTCGCGCGGCTGACGGCAATCGAGGCCGAGTTCGGCCCCGAGGCCGTCTGGCCCTATTTCTACGCCGGCACCATGGGCCACGTGCAGCGCGACGGCATCCACCGGCTGCGCCACGCCCGCGGCTACTCCAACCAGTACGGTACCATCTGCACCGGCTCGGCCTGGCCCGGCTACATCGCCGGCACCGGGCTTTTGACCGGCCCCAACCCCGAGCAGATGGCCGAGAGCGATTGCGTCGTCATCTGGGGGACCAACCCGGTCCACACCCAGGTCAACGTCATGACCCACGCCATCCGCGCCCGCAAGCAGCGCGGCGCCAGGATCGTCGTCGTCGACATCTACCGCACCGCCACCATGGAGCAGGCCGACCTCGCTCTCCTCATCCGTCCGGGGTCGGACGGCGCCCTCGCCGTCGCCGTGATGCACATCCTCCTGCGCGAAAACCTCGCCGACATGGAGTTTCTGCGGTCCCACACCGATTTCAGCGAGGAGTTCGCCCGCCACTTGCAGGGCAAGACGCCGCAATGGGCAGCCGAAATCACCGGCCTTGCAGTCGAGGAAATCGAACGCTTCGCCCGCCTGGTCGGCACCACGCCGAAAACCTATTTCCGCCTCGGCTACGGCTTCACCCGGCAGCGCAACGGGGCGACCAACATGCACGCCGCGCTCTGCGTCCCGGCCATGACCGGCGCCTGGCGGCACCGCGGCGGCGGCGCCTTCCATTCCAATTCAGGCGCCTGGGGGCTCGACAAGTCGCTGATCACCGGGGCAGGCCTCGCCAGGGGCGAGGCGCGCTGGCTCGACATGTCCGGGATCGGGCCAATCCTCACCGGCGACCGCGGGGCGCTCGGGGATGGTCCGCCGGTCAAGGCGCTCTTCATCCAGAACACCAATCCGGTCAATGTCAGCCCCGATCAGGCTCTCACCCGCCGGGGCTTCGAGCGCGAAGACCTGTTCACCGTGGTGCACGAGCAGTTCATGACCGAGACGGCGCAGCTGGCCGATATCGTGCTGCCCGCCACCATGTTCCTCGAGCACAACGATTACTATACCCGCGGCGGCCACAACCGGGTCCTCTACGGACCCAAGCTGGTCGAGGCGCCGGGCGAGGCGCGTTCCAATTTCGAGGTGATCAACGAACTGCTCCGGCGCTTCGGCGTTGAGCATGGATCGCTCGAACTGACCGATCGCGAGATGGTGGCCGAAACCTTCCGCCGTTCGGACTACGGCGAACTGGACGAGATCGAGAAGCAGGGTTTTGTCGATCGCGCCCTGCCCGAGGAGAAGTCGCGTTTTGCCGATGGCTTTGCCTGGCCGGACGGGAAATTCCGTTTCGCGCCCGACTGGGCGGGAGTCGCGGCGAAGAAGGACTATCTCTGGGTTTGTGATCCGTCCGAGCTGCCGCGCTTCGCCGACTACTGGGAGGTCAACGAGCCGGCCGATGCCGCCCATCCGTTCCGGCTGGCGACGTCGCCGTCGCGGTCCTTCCTCAATTCGAGCTTCTCGGAGACGCCGGGGTCGCAAAAGCGCGTTCAGAAGCCTTCAGTATTCGTTCATCCGCGTGACGCTTCTGTGGCGGGCATTGCCGAGGGCGACCTCGTGGTGCTCGGCAACCGGCGCGGTGAAGTGGTGCTGACCGCGTCCGTTTTCGAGGGAGTCCAGCGCGGCGTGCTGATCGCCGAGGGCATCCATCCCAACCATACGCACAAGAACGGAAATGGAATCAACACCTTGATCGGTTCAGATCCGATCAAACCCTTCGGTGGCGCTGCCTTCCACGATTGCGCCGTGTGGCTCCGCAAGGCCTAGGCGAGATAGCTGTTCCAGAAGAAATAGCCAGTCAGAACAACGCCGTAGACGATCACCAGCGTCCGGATCAACCTGGCCGGGATGCGATAGGCGAGCCGCGCCGCGACATAGCCGCCGACGGTCACCCCGGCCAGCGCGATCGAGCCGAAATACCAGTCGATCGAGCCGCCCAGCGCGAAGCGGGCCACCGCAACCAGCGCAATAATGCAGGAAATCCAGAGCTTTAGCCCGTTCATCGCGTGGATGTCGGTGAGCCCTGCGAGCGCCAGGAAGGCCAGCAGCAGGATGCCGAGTCCGGCATTGAAGAACCCGCCGTAAATACATATCCCCGCCAGCAGCGCCAGGAGTAGAATGGCGCCAGTGGCCTTCAGACGGTGGCTGCCCTTCGACTGTTTTTGCACCCAGGAGTTGATCCATCCCCCGAACGCGAACAGCACCACGGCAAACAGCATAAGCCACGGCACCGCCAGCGAAAACTGCGCGTCCGACACCCGCAGCAGCAGTTCCGCGCCCAGATAGCCGAAAATAAGGGAAAATACGGAGTAGAGGAGCAGCCGCTCGCGGTGCTTCATGATGTCGGCCCAGAACCCGGCTGCGCCGCTGATATAGCCGGGCAGCGCCGCATAGGTGTTGGATGCATTGGCGAGGACCGGCGGAACCCCTGCCGCAAGCAGGGCGGGGAAAACCACGAAGGAGCCGCCGCCGGCGAGCGAGTTGAGGGCGCCGCCGATGAGGCCGGCGAAAAGCAGCAGGAGTTCGGTCACGGATCGTTCTCGAGGGATCGGTCGCGCAACCTAGGCGGCTCGCTCCGCCGATGCCAACGCAATTGCATGTTGCCCCCATCTTCATCGCTGAGCGGCCTTGTTTCAGGTGCATGGCCGGCGTGGTTGACAAAGGCCTTGGCACCGGCCAAATGCGGACCGGTTGCCGATACCGGCCGCTCGGCCGGACATCCCCAGGGTGAAGCCAGCCGCGGGCCGAGCGCGACCACAGCATGATCGCTTCTTCACTTCGAGGCGGCTCATGGCAATGCGGACCCCATGACGAATTCGCCTCACGAAAGTGAGATGCAGATCATGACCGGTTTTTCGCTCGATACCCCATCCGCCGCCAGTTTCAAGGCCGAGGCCCGCGCCCTGCGCGAGGAGCGCCTGAGGGCCGGGATGCCGATCAGCCACGGCGCCGCGCTCGAGGAGATCGCCCGCCGCCACGGCTATCGCGACTGGAACACCGCGCACGCGGCGCCGCCGGATATGCGCCTGAGCAAATTCTGACTTGCGGCGGGGTTATCCCCACTGCTTTTTTCCCAGTGGGCACATTGCCCTTCCATCGGCATTTGCCGATGCTAGACACACCCTGCCCGCGGATGCCGTCTCCTGGCGTCCGGCCAAGCGAACGGATCGGAATCGGCCATGACCACGCAGCAGCAGCCCATCGAGCTCTACTACTCGGCCACTCCAAACGGCCGCAAGATCACCATCATGCTCGAGGAACTGGGCGCGCCCTACAACCTCAACTACGTCCGCATCAGCCGCGGCGAGCAGTTCCGGCCCGAATTCCTTGCCATCTCCCCCAACAACAAGATCCCGGCCATCGTCGATCCGGACGGGCCCGACGGCGCGCCGATCTCGATCTTCGAGTCGGGCGCCATACTCAAATATCTCGGCATCAAGTTCGGCCGCTTCTATCCCGCCGATGTGCGGGCGCAGGTCGAGGTCGACGAGTGGCTGTTCTGGCAGGTGGCAGGGTTCGGCCCGATGCTCGGGCAGGTCGGACACTTCCTGCACGATGCCCCGGTGAGGGAGCCCTACGCCATCCGCCGCTTCGCCAACGAGGCACACCGGCTTTACCGTGTCCTCGATACGCGGCTCGCGGGGCGCGACTGCGTCGCTGGCGACTACTCGATCGCCGACATCGCCATCTTCGGCTGGGCCGTCCGCAACCATCGCCACGGCATCGAACTCGCCGAGTTTCCCAATGTGGCGGGTTGGCTCGATCGGATCGGCAAGCGGCCTGCGGTGAAAGCCGCGCTGGCCATTCCCGAGCCCGGTTAGCGCCCGTCGCCCTTGCCACCGGTAGGCAAGCGCAGGCCGTGCTGTTCAACCAGCGATAGAGCATGATCCCGAAAAATGCCTGCCCCGGCTTGCGGCGGCCGGGCTTGCGGATTTTCGGACAAGATCATGCCCAAGACAAAGGGTTGGAGCGTTATCAGCGGACGACCCGCGTCCATTGCTGCTCCTGGCACAGCACATAGAGCACGCAGCCCTTGAGCTTGATGTCGTCGGCCCCCATCACCTCCAGGGAGCCGGAATACACGTTTCCATCCTCGGGATTGTAGATTTCGCCCTCGAAGTACCAGGGGGTGTTCCCTGGCCGAAGCGTGAGAATCTGCAGGCCCTGGATCGGGCGGTTCCGCAGCCTGGGATTCTTGTTGTTGTAGTCGGTGAAATTGGTGCCGATGGTTTCGAGTTCATCGCCGTATTTGGCAATGATATGATCGGGTACCACGATTTTCGTGATGTAGCCGCAATAACCCTCGACGCAGCGCGCGATGGTCATTTCCGATTTGGTGTCGGTAAGCCAAACGCCTTCGATGATGGCGGCCGGCGCCGCGGCGGCCGCCGTCAACTGGAATATCGTCGCCATGCCGAGGGCGCCAATTCGCCTCAACCACTTCTTCAAGGTCATGGACCACTCTCCGCCCAAGTCGCCCTGCCACCAAGGTGGCGTCGATTCACCCTGATCATCGAGTAAGGTCTATTGCCCCCCGAGATCGATTTGAATGCAACAAAAATCGCGCGCCCGTTGCAACCGCCACCGCAATTGCCGGTAGCGGCGCGGCAGTTCGGCATCAGTTGGCCGTCGCGGTCAGTTGCGTCAAGCCCTCGAAGAATCGCGGCGTTCCGGCCCCCGACCCGGAATGCCCTTGAAGCAGCGGCCGAAGGCCTGCCCATCCGCGCTCGCCGTCACATCGTCGATCAACTCCATCCCGCGGCCATGCCGCCCC
This sequence comes from Devosia sp., assembly GCA_030680995.1. Classification (GTDB taxonomy): domain Bacteria; phylum Pseudomonadota; class Alphaproteobacteria; order Rhizobiales; family Devosiaceae; genus Devosia_A. Next base: position 1,416 of record JAUXUM010000006.1, on the reverse strand, counting down.
GTTCCCTGCAGCAACGGCCGCCGTCACAAGGAAAGCGCGAGCGACATGAGTTCCGCTTGCCGTTCCCGCGCCAAGCGGCCGTTCGGTCGGCGATCGACTGCTGATCGCTGCGGCGCTCTATTTCGTTGTCCTCGAGTTACTCTTCATCTTCGGCGCCTTTCCCATTGCCGACGAAGCCTATTCTGTGCCGGTGAACTTTGAAGGCAGTTGGGCGAATCTGGATGCGGCTATGCCGGACACCCTCGGTTCCCTCACGTCGCACGCATTTGTCCTGGCGCGAGACCGCGGGCACCGGTTCGTGACAAAAACCCGCGCACTGACGAAAAGCCTTGCGCCTCCGGCCCGTTCGCATGTATCAGCCCGTCCCGGAGAGGTGGCCGAGTGGTCGAAGGCACGCCCCTGCTAAGGGCGCAGACCTCAAAAGGGTCTCGAGGGTTCGAATCCCTTCCTCTCCGCCATTTCCTGTTCCTAAGTATTTGATATGGATACGGTATTCTGGATGTCTCCAACATCGACCCTAAGAACTACCCTAAGAGCCCACATTGCGAGCCCTTCCAATCCGCAATGGCTCACGGAACCGTGATGGGGAGCGTGGCGTGACGCCTCGCGAGTTCTTGGATCAGGTCGTGCGCCCGAACTTGGCGGATTTCGAAGTGAACTTCGGCTCGATCCGTTATGCCCACAATGCCGTAGCGTCGGTCGACGCCTGGTGGCCCATTTCTATCACTGGCTCATTACCAGCCCGGGTTGAGGGTCGGCCAGCGATCCAGGCAGACCCTGCGACCACCGCTGACCGGCAGCGGCCGATAAACATCACCCTCGCGGAGCCGGACCTCGGCGCCATGTAGCGGCGTCGCCTGTATGCGGTGGCGATCTACTTCGGCAGGGACTCGCACGCCTCAAAAATCGCGTTGCAGGCAAACTCTCTGCTTATGAGGCCGCCGCTCTTCTTGAACTCCACGCCGACCACTACATCATGTTGTAGTTGGACAATGGCTTCACAGACTGCCCGCCCGTCATTGGGATGCATGCGCGGGCCGTAGCTGTTGAAGATGCGGGCGACCCTTATGCGCGTGCCGTAGCGGCGCGCAAAGTCGAAGAACAGGCTTTCGGCGCAACGCTTGCCCTCGTCATAGCAGGAGCGCGGACCGATCGGATTGACGTTGCCCCAATAGGTTTCTGGCTGCGGGCTGACAAGCGGGTCGCCGTAAACCTCGGACGTGGAGGCCTGGAAGATCTTCGTTTTCTGCTCTGTTGCCAGCGTGAGCAGGTTGAGCGACCCCAGAACGCTTGTCTTTGTGGTCTGGATCGGGTCGGCGGAATAGGCGACCGGCGAGGCCGGGCAGGCAAGGTTGTAGATTTCGTCGACGTCAGTCGTAATCGGCAGGACGACGTCATGGGTGATGACTGAGAACT
>JAUXUM010000156.1 GCA_030680995.1 Devosia sp. | reverse complement strand
ACCGTAGCCGGGTCGACGTGAACGCCTGGCCCCATCGTCGAGGAAACGGCGACGCGCTTGATATAGGTGCCCTTGGCGCCCGCGGGCTTGGCTCTGCTGACCGCGTCCGTGAACGCCTTGATGTTCTGGAGCAGGGCTTCTTCGGTGAACGAAGCCTTGCCCACGCCGGCGTGAAGAATTCCGGCCTTTTCGACGCGGAACTCGACGGCGCCGCCCTTGGCGGCCTTGACCGCCCCGGCGACGTCAGGGGTCACGGTGCCCACCTTCGGATTCGGCATCAGATTGCGCGGGCCGAGCACCTTTCCGAGACGCCCGACGAGCGGCATCATGTCCGGAGTCGCGATGCAGCGATCGAAGTTGATGTTGCCCTTGAGGATTTCTTCCATAAGATCCTCCGCACCAACGATATCCGCCCCGGCCTTGCGCGCCTCATCGGCCTTGGCGTCCTTGGCGAACACGGCCACGCGGACCGTCTTGCCGGTGCCGTTCGGCAGATTCACGACGCCACGGACCATCTGGTCGGCGTGACGAGGATCGACGCCCAGGTTCAGCGCGACTTCAACAGTCTCGTCGAACTTGGCGGTCGCCCGCGACTTCACCATCTTCACCGCTTCGCCGAGTTCGTAGAGCTTTTTGCGATCGATGCCTTCGCGTACGGCGGCAGTTCTTTTTGCCAGCTTTGCCATCGATCAGCCCTCCACCTGCAAGCCCATCGACCGGGCGGAGCCTGCGATCATTTTGGCCGCGGCGTCGATGTCGTAGGCATTGAGATCCTTGAGCTTCTTCTCGGCGATCTCGCGAATCTGCGCATTAGTGACGGTACCGGCGCTATCCTTGCCTGGAAGCTTGGAACCCGATTTCACGTTCACCGCCTTCTTGAGAAAATAAGTGACCGGCGGCAGCTTGGTCTCGAACGTGAAGCTCTTGTCCGCAAAAATGGTGATCACGACCGGGGTCGGAGCACCCTTTTCCTGCTCCTGCGTGGCCGCGTTGAAGGCCTTGCAGAATTCCATGATGTTGAGGCCGCGCTGACCGAGCGCCGGGCCGATCGGGGGCGACGGCGTCGCTGAACCGGCCGGTACCTGCAGCTTCAGGTACCCTGTGATTTTCTTTGCCATTCTCGTCCTTGCCTTTCCTGCCCAAAGTCACCTGGGCACAGTTGACGCCGTGGTGCGAGGTCTTGCCGATGGCTGGCTGCCACCGCCCTCTCCCACGGTTTTCGCGCAGCCAAATGGCTGCACATCGAACGGTCAGACCTTTTCGACCTGGCCGTATTCCAGCTCGACCGGCGTAGGCCGGCCGAAAATCGAAACTTCCACCTTGAGCCGCGCGCGCTCCTCGTCGACTTCCTCGACGACGCCGTTGAAGCTGGCGAACGGCCCATCGGCCACCCGGACCTGCTCGCCGACCTCGAAAGAGACGGACGGCTTGGGGTGTTCGACGCCTTCCTGCACCTGCTGCAGAATGGCCAGGGCCTCCTTGTCGGAAATCGGCATGGGCTTGTCGCCGGAACCGAGAAAACCCGTCACCTTCGGCGTATTCTTGATAAGATGGAAAGCTTGGTCGGTCAGCTCCATCTTCACCAGCACATAACCGGGGAAAAACTTGCGTTCAGCGTCGACCTTGCGGCCGCGGCGCATCTCGACGACCTTCTCGGTCGGCACGATCACGTCATCGAACAGGTGGTCGAGCTTGGTCTGCGCGACCTTCTCCTTGATGGCTTCCGCCACCTTGCGCTCGAAATTCGAGTAAGCCTGAACGATGTACCAGCGCTTGGCCATGCCGAGTTGTCGCTCCTAAGGTCTATTCTTGTCGGTCAGCGGATCGACAGCATCAGCTGCACGAGCCAGGAGATGACCTGATCGGCCGCGAGAAAGAAGAAGCTCGCCAGCGCCACCATCACCAGCACCATGACCGTCGAGATCAGCGTCTCGTTGCGCGATGGCCAGGTGACTTTGCTGGTTTCCTGACGGACCTCTTGGATAAATTTCAGGGGGTTCGTCCGAGCCATCAACATCAACTTTCAACTGGGCTTTGTCGCCCATAACCAAAAACCGCGCGAGTCTCCTCGGCGGCTGAGAAGTGGCTATCTAATGATTTGTCGGCCCCGATGCAAGCCCTAATAGCCCGCTATCCGAACCGGCCTGGCAGGGGCAGCAGGACTTGAACCCGCGACCCTCGGTTTTGGAGACCGATGCTCTACCAACTGAGCTATACCCCTATCCGGCGCGGCACGGTCTAATAGCAAAGCGGCCCAGGTGCAAGACCCTTGGCGTGGCCTCCATCGCCGCGCCGCGCCGGGGAAGGCAATCCCGTCGTCACAATGCCGGCAAAAGCGTCCGTCCATGGCATCGAGCGGATGCAGGGCACTTGGCATGAATCCACCGGATGTGCCACTGTCCGGACGGTTGCGAGTTGCGGCGCAGTCACATCGCCTCACCGCGCGTAATTTCCGCGCTGGCAGTTCATCAGGGAGAAACTCTTATGAAAAAGACGATTGCCGTTGCCGCGCTATTTGTGGCCTCGTTCGCCGCGCCTGCCCTTCCAGTACAAGCCGCCTCGTCCTACCCGGCAAAATGCCTCGTGCTGCCGCTGCTGCAGTCCGAGTGCCGGACGGTCATCTCCAACAATATCAGCGAGGCGGCAAGTGCGACCCACGCAGTTGCCTCCTCCAGCGTATCAGCCGCCAGGAAGGCCGCAGGCAAGATCAAATGGCCGGCCCCGCTGTGGTTGAATTGCGAACCGGCACCTGCAGGGTCGGGCCACCTCTACGACTGCGATTAAACACGCCTGATTGTCGCCCAACTATCGAGCGCCCCGGCCTTGTCGGGGCGCTTTCTTGTCAGGCGCTACTCGGAGGACTGGAGCGGGTGAAGGGAATCGAACCCTCGTATTCAGCTTGGAAGGCTGCTGCTCTACCATTGAGCTACACCCGCCCGCGAAGTCATTGGCTCGCCGGGCCGAAGCTGCGGAAACGTTGCCCTGCTTGGGCTTGCCGAGCCGAAGCTGCGGCACGTTTCGCCCGCTTTCGCCCTTCGGGCTACAGCGCGGCAGCCTTCCCTGCTTCGCAGCGAAGGCTGGTGGAGGGGACTGGATTCGAACCAGTGTACGCTAAGCGAGCAGATTTACAGTCTGCCGGATTTAACCACTCTCCCACCCCTCCAATGAAGCCGAAGAAACGAACGGCGCCCTGATCCGGGCGCGTCGTCGGGCGGTTTATGGTAGGCGAGGCCGTGGCTGTCAACACCAAATCTCGCCCGCGCCGTGCTCCATTAGATGGGGGATCGGGTACGCACTTCAAGGTCTGGAATCGCCTTGCCGCCTCGTGGCAAAGGCGCTACCGAGAGCCATGAGCCGCAACAAGTTTCCGCCCAAGCCGCGCCACGATCCGGATGCCGGCCCCGTCTATCTCTACGGCATCCACACGGTGAGAGCCGCGCTTGACAATCCCCGCCGCGCCAAGCGGAACCTGCTGGCGACGCCAAATGCGCTGACCCGGCTGATGGAGGGCGGCGGCACCGGCAAGGTTCGGGTGACGGAAACGAGCCCCAAGGAACTCGACCGCCTGCTGGGCGCGGACGCGGTGCACCAGGGCGTGGCGCTCGAGGTGGATCCGGTGAGCCGCTTCGGTCTCGACGACATCGCAACGCTCGACCTGGTCGTGATGCTCGATCAAGTGACCGACCCGCACAATGTCGGAGCCATTCTGCGCACGGCCTGCGCGTTTGGCGCGGACGCCGTGATCACCACCGCCCGCTACGCGCCGCGCGAGACCGGCGTGATGGCGAAATCGGCCTCCGGTGCATTGGATATGATTCCTCTGATCGAGGTGCGAAACCTCGGCGACGCCCTCGATACGCTCAAGAAGCGGGGGCTCACCGTTCTCGGCTTCGACTCGGAGGCCCCTGCCCCGCTGAAACCGCGCGAGGACGCGGTCCCGCTTGCCATTGTGCTGGGGGCCGAGGGCAAGGGCCTGCGGCAGCGCACGCGCGAGCTTTGCGATGAAATGGTGCGGCTGGACATGCCCGGGCCGATCAAGTCGCTCAACGTTTCCAATGCGGCAGCCATTGCGCTTTTCGCAGCGACCGCGGGCCGCTGACCGTACAATCCAGTTAGTGACGCCCGCCGCTCCATCGGAACGGCGGGCGTCGATTTGTTTCGACGCGCTTACGGCGCCGTGCAGCGCACCAGCGGCGCGCCGGAGCCGATCTGGAGTTGATCGGCGGAAGGCATCGACAACTCGATGGTCTTGTCGCGCGCCGTCAACGAGGCCTTGCCGTCAGCCAGCGGCGCCGCATTGACGATAGTCATGTCGCCGCCTTGGCGGACGCTGATGGCGGTGATCACCACATACCCGGTTGCGCCCGGCTGATCGACCGTCGCACAGCCTGCCGCGTCCGGCGCCCAGACGCCGAGATAGGCGATGCGGGAGGTGCTGGCCTTCAGCGCCAGCATGGTGTCGGGCCTGAGGCCGGTAGCGGGCAGCACCGCAGGCGCGGCCGTTTCCATGGCCGGGACCGCCTCCATTGCCGGCGCGGCTTCGATCGCGGCTGCCGCGTCGGCGGCTCCCTTGGCCGCGGCCGCGGAACTGGCGGCCGCAAGCTCGGCTGCTTTTGCCTCCTCTTCGGCCTTCGCGGCGGCGGCAGCCTCCGCGGCCTTCCGTTCCTCTTCGGCCTTAGCGGCGGCCGCAGCGGCTTCGGCAGCCTTCGCCTCTTCCTCGGCCTTCGCGGCGGCAGCGGCGGCTTCGGCAGCGCGTGCCTCTTGTTCGGCCTTTGCGGCAGCTTCCTCGGCGGCCCTGGCGTCCGCGGCGGCCTTCTCAGCCGCTGCAGCCTCTTCGGCCGCCTTCGCCTCGGCGGCAGCCTTTTCGGCGTCAGCCGCCGCATCGGCAGCGGGCGCGGGCGTAGTCGCCGCAGGCGCAGGCGGCGTATTGTTGTCGCAGGCGGCGAGCAACAGCCCAAGGGCAAGCACCACGGGCAGACCCAAATGGGTTTTCAGTTTCATGACAGCAGTCCCTCTCCGGTTCGGACGCATTTTCGCGGACCATGTTCCGGCCCGTCTGCGCCTGTGTTACATCAGTAAGCCCGTCCCTGCGCAACTGCGTGACGCCGGAGTCCGGGCCTTTTCCGCGCCATTTTGTGCCTCAGCCGGCGGCGCGCTTGGCGCGGGTGACGGTTTCGTCCAGGGCGGACAGGAACTGCGAGCGGTCGCGGGCGGAGAATTCGGGATTGAAGCCCTTGCTCTCGCCGGTCTCGCGCAGATACTGCTTGAGTTCGCGCATGGCGAGCGCCATCCCTATGGAATCCTTGGTAAATCGCCTGCCGTTCGGGTTCAGCGCGTGCCCGCCTTTTTCCAGAGTCCGGCTCGCGAGGGGAATATCGGCGGTGACGACGATGTCGTTGGCCACGGTCTGCTCGACGATCCAGTCGTCGGCCGCATCGGGCCCCTGCGGCACGTAGACATAGCGGATCATCGGGTCGCGCGTCGGCCTAGAGCCTTGATTTGCAACGAATATTACGACCAGCCGGTGGCGCATGGCCACCCGCAGCACCTCCTCCTTCACCGGGCAGGCGTCCGCATCCACATAGATCACAGGGTCGGCCATAAATCATCCGCGCCAAGGTTGTCCGCGTAGGATTAGATGATTCGCGGGCGGCGGGTTGGCGCTTCCGGCCACAGAAACGCCGCGCCGATGAATGAAATATGAACGACTTTCGGACGATATGGCGGGAAAACGGCACTCGTGGACGATGGTTCATATCACCGAGGATGAAGACCGACGGCCATGTTTCGCAGCCCCTTGATCTTCGATCGCTGGCCGGCAGCCGTCTACGCCATCGGGGACATTCATGGCTGCCTGCCCCAGTTGCTCGAGCTCGAACGGAGGATCGCCGCCGACGCGGCCGGCATCGAGGGGGAAAAGTGGATGGTGACGCTCGGCGATCACATCGACCGCGGCGCCCATTCCGCCCAGGTGATCGAGCATCTGCTGCAACCGCCGCCCGCCGGCTTCAGGCGCTTCAGCCTGATCGGCAATCATGAGCAGATGATGCTGGAGTTCCTGGGCAACCCGGCCGCCAATGCGTACTGGCTCGAGCAAGGTGGCGTCGAGACCCTCGAATCCTATGGTATCGCCGGTGCATACCGCTATCTCGACGTACCGATTGACAGCAGATTCATCGCGCGTCTCGCTGAGCACATCCCGGAAAGGCATGTCCGGTTCATTCGCGACCTACCCACCGGCCTCAGCCTCCCGGGCTGGTTCTTCGTCCATGCCGGCATCCGGCCCGGCGTCGCACTTTCCGCGCAGCTGGAAGACGACCTCGTCTGGATCAGGGAGCCGTTCCTCGGCACCCGCCTGCCGGACGGGCCGCGGGTGGTGCACGGGCATACGCCGGGGCCGGAGCCCATCGTTACCGCCCACCGCATCGGCATCGACACCCAGTGCTTCCTGAGCGGCCGGCTGACCGCGGTGCGGGTAACACCGGATGGCGGCATCCGGTTCCTGTCGGCTGCCGCCTAGATGCCAGACAGGCGTGGGCCGGCGCGCTACTCCAGCCCGGCTGCCTTGCGCAGGGCTGTGTTGATGCGCTCCTGCCAGCCCGGACCTTCGTCCTGGAAGAAATCGAGCACCTCGCGGTCGAGACGCAGCGAAACGGTCTCCCTGACGCCGGGCACCGGCGACGCCTTGGCGGCGGGTTCCGCCGGCTTGTCCGTCGCCGCCTTGAACAGGGCTTCGGCCTTTTCCATGGTTCCCATGGGCCGGCGGCGCGGCGGCGGATTCGGCATGTGGTGTCTCCCAGTCCTTTGTGATCGGCAGACCGTAGTCCCCCGCTGACCCTAGGGTACGCCGGTAAACCTTGCTAGTTCAGAGCAAGCCCATGGCGCACGATATTCCGCGGAATTCCTCGTTCTCACTCGACAAGCTGCTGATTTTCTGGTGCCGGCAGCAGGATTCGAACCCGCGACCCCCTGATTACAAATCAGGTGCTCTACCAACTGAGCTATACCGGCCTCGGCGCTAGCTAACATCACGTCCGCCTGCGTGCAAGCGCGGCACCGCGCTTGGCACTCTTCGCACGCGCATGCTAGTCAGGCGCACGCCGTGGGGAGTGCAGGCTTGAATCGCTTTTCGCCCAACCAGATAAGCTTTGTGACCAGCGGCACGCCGGAGGCGGACGCCGCGGCCGAGTCCTTGCGCAATCACTATGGCGATGCCGGCTTCGAGAACGCCGCGGTCATCGTTGCACTGGGCGGCGACGGTCTGATGCTGCAGACGCTGCATCGGGGGATGGACCGTCATGTCCCGGTCTATGGAATGAATTTCGGCTCCGTCGGCTTCCTGATGAACGAATTCGCGACCGAGGGGCTGGTCGAGCGGCTGAAGGCGGCGAAGCCGACCGATATCTATCCGCTGGCGATGACCGTCCTGGACGCCAATGGGCGGAAGCATGAGGCCCTGGCGCTGAACGAGGTTTCGCTGTTCCGCGCCTCCTATCAGGCGGTGAAGCTCGAAATCCAGATCGATGGCCGCCCGCGCCTCAATGAGCTGATCTGCGACGGTGTGCTGGTTTCGACGCCGGCCGGCTCGACGGCCTACAACCTTTCGGCGCACGGCCCGATCCTGCCGATCGATGCTCCGCTCCTGGCGCTGACGCCGATTTCCCCATTCAGGCCGCGCCGCTGGCGCGGGGCGATCCTGAACAATCGGGCGGAAGTCACGTTTCGGGCCATGGAAGCACAGAAGCGGCCGGTCAGCGCGGTGGCAGACAATGTCGAATTCCAGAACGTGCTCGAAGTCACGATCCGGGAAGATCGCGAGCACAAGGTCACGCTGCTGTTCGACCCCGGCACGAGCCTCGAGGAGCGGGTGCTGAGCGAGCAGTTCCGGTATTAGGGTTTCAGGCCGCAGGCAGGGCCAGCGGCTCGTCGTCCAGCAGAACGGGCATGGTCCTTTCGCTTTGGGTGTCCCCGGCGAAGGCGGACATGACGCCGCGGGCGGCGCGGCGGGCCAGGGTCACGTTCTGCTCGGAGAGATAGGTGAACGCCTCCTCGAGTTCGGGAGGGATGGCCCCGCCGTGCTCGATGATGAGCTCCTCGGTCAGTGCGGTGACGACGAAGTGCCGTGCCGCAACGTCGTCGGCGAGGTCGGCGGCGCGGGCGTGGAAAATGAGTCGCGCCAGCAGGTTGCGCAGCGATGCTTTGAAGCCGCAACGCGCCAGCATCGCGTTGAGCGCCGGGCGGCTGCCGGTCTCGAGCAGGGTGAATGCCTTTTCGCGGGGGGTTTCGCAAAGCTCCGCTACGCAACCGGCGAAGAACAGCACGTGCCCATTGACGATGGCGTGCAGCATGACCCGCGTCGAGATTCGCTCCCTGCCGACGAGGTCGCGGAGGTAGTGCGCCCTGCCCGCCCCGGCTTCGCGCTCGCCGATGGTGGTGAGCGCGGTGTCCATGGCGTCGCGCATGACCCGTGTCAGGCGGACCGGCGCCATCGCCCCCTTGACGATGCGGGCGTCCTTGAGAGCGGCGGCGGCTGCCTCGACCAGTTCGAGGCGGGCCGTCGCCGGCAGATCCCGGCGGGCGAGCAGCGCGCGCCGGACTTCGGCATCGGCGACGCCCAGATCGGCGGCGAGGGCCGACAGGAGCTCGGCAGGCACAGGCACGTCGGAGCGCCGAAGCAGCTTGAGCGTCACCGCCCTCTCGCCACGCGCGACCAGAGCCTCCGCCACGCGGGCGCCGATCCGCTCACGCATCGCCACGGCCATGAGCATGGCCAGGTCCGCAGCGCGCACCAGGCCGATGAGATCGGCGTCGATCAGGGCGGGTGAATATTGAGCGACCGCCCGCGAAATCACCGCGCTGTCCTGAAGCAGCGCCAGCAGAACGGGCCGCGGCGCCTCGACGGCGTGCAGCAGACCGTAGGCAAGCGCGGCGCGGACCTTGACCGAAGAATCGTCGAGGAAGCCGATCAACGCCGCATAGAGTGCGGCATGCTCGTCGGCGGGACCGGTGTGGCCGAGATAGGCCCGTGCCGCCAGATGCGCCGCCTGACCGCGCTCCTCGCTGTCGCCAGACCGGCACAGGGCGACGAAATCCTGATACGCAACCATCACACTCTCCGGCGAACCGCCTCAGAGTGGACACTAGCCGGCAGGCCTTAAGGAACGGTTCACCGTGTTCGTTGAGAGAGACTTAACCCTGTCACTGGCCGTAGAGCTGGGTAAAGAAGGCGCTGCCTTGCGGCTCTTCGGCCGGTGTCAGCAGGGTGCGCGACGCCTGTTCGCCCTCGGTCGAGAACAGCGCCGTGAACGAGAGATCGTCCGGAGTGAACCGCGAGGGGACCGCGTCGACCTCGGGCCATTTCGACACCGGCCGGGCCGCCATCTGTTGCGCCGCGAAGGCGGGATCGACGGCGGCGGGCGCCTCGTGCCTGGCAACCAGCGCCCGGTAGACCTGCCGGATGGTGCGCGGCTTGCCGTCGGCGTAGAAAATCGCCGGATTGGCCTTGGCCTGCTTCGGGAAGAGTTCGGCCGCGATCCGGTCCGGATCGGCGAGGCCGGCGGTGAACAGCTTTTCCGCGCCCTTGGCCCCCAGGAAGTGGGCGATGTAGAGCTCGCCCGGGCTCGGCATGCGTCCGAACTTGCCCCGCAGATAGGCGCCATTGTTGCGGGTGAAGGCGGCGGCCAGATCGGCGGCAATCTGCGGGTCCTCGCGCAGTTGTAGAACTTCCGCCCGCAAGGATTTGTCTTTTATGACGAACTCTCCGTCCGATGTCTCGGTGATGGCGTTGGCGTATCGCTGATAGCCGAGCCGGGGACCCTCGTCCTTCATCACCTGCAGCCAGGTGCTCTCGAGAAACTGGAAAAGCCCGGTAGCGGTGGAAGTGCGAGCCTTGGCGGTGGGATCGAGGCTGCTCTCGCGAATGGCGGTCTGCAGCAGATAGTCGAAATCGACCCCGCTCCTGGTCCCGGCGGAGTTGAGGACATAGGCGAGGCTCTGCGGCACCGAGATCGGCTGTACGCCCATCGACTCTCAATTCTCCCCGGCAATTATGGTCAACAAAGGCGCAATCGGGGTTAACGTTGCGTTAACCCCGCCAACGACTGACGATGCTCTGCAGTTCGGGCCGCTCCCGATCGTCCGGCACGATCGCCGGGGTGCCGATATGGACGAAGCCGACGAACCTCTCCCCGCCCCGCGCGCCCAGCATCTGTTGCGCCGCCGTGTCGAACGCGAACCAGCGGGTCACCCAGTTCGCGGCATAGCCAAGGGCATGTGCGGCGTGAACCAGGTTGAGGCAGACACCGCCAGCCGACAGCAGCTGCTCCAGCTCCGGTGCCTTGGTGCTCGGCCGGGGCGAGAAAATCACCCCGATGGTCAGCGGCGCCGGCAGGAACTGCCGCCGCTCCAGCTCCATCGACGCCTCGTCGAGCGCGGGATTGTTCGCTTTCGCGATCTCCGCCAGCCGCTCGCCGGCCCTGACGCGGTCGTCGCCCTCGACGAGAATCAGCCGCCACGGCGCCAGCTTCCCATGATCTGGCACACGGGTGCCGATGGCGAGGATCTGTTCGAGCTCCTCCGCATCCGGGCCCGGCTCCTTGAGAAAGGCGATGCCCACGGAGCGGCGGGTTCTGAGATAGTCGCGCAATGCGGCGTTGACGGGCATGGTTCTGTCCTTGCGGGTGACACGTCCTTATGACACAGCTTTTCCCCAATCCAAGGGTAGGGATCGATTTGTAGCCATGCGTCTGGCCAAGCGATGAAGAGGCCAAGGGATTTGCGGGCAAGCATCAGAATTTGGACGATAATGCTGGCGTGTGCCGGAACGCTCGCCATTCCTGCATTCGTCATCGCGCAGGACGCGCCGGTCCCGATGCCGCGGCCGGCCGACCGCATGCCGCAGGTGGAGAACGGGGCTGCCGCCGACGAGCCGGAGGCCGAGGCCGTCACGGCCGAACCGCCGGAACACGGCGGCGCGGCCACGCCACTGGTCAGCGCGGCAACCGCGACCGAGGCCGTCGCCGCGATTGCCGCCGAAAAACAGCCGGTGACGCTCACCGCGCAGATCACCGAGCGCGGCATGAATATTCCCGAGGGCCTGGTGTGGCGCGTCTTCGATACCAGGACCGATTCGTCGGGAGAGCTGGCGCTCGCCGCAAAGTCCGAGGATGCAACGGCGCGGCTGCAACTTGTGCCGGGCGAGTATGTCGTCCATGTCGCCTATGGACGCGCGCAGGCCAGCGACACGCTGGAGGTCATCGAGGGGGACAACAAGAAGGCCATCGTGCTGGATGCCGGCGCCATGCGGCTCAATGCTGCGGTCACCGGCGATGTCTCGATTCCGATCAACCTGCTCCGCTTCGACATCTTCACCTTCGGCAGCGAAAGCGACCGCACCCTGGTGGCGCAGAACCTCTCCGCCAACGACATCCTGACCCTCAATGCCGGCACCTACCACGTCGTCTCCTATTTCGGAGACATCAACGCGGTGGTCCGCGCCGATCTCAGGGTGGAGCCCGGCCAGATGACCGAGGCGACCCTCTATCACCGGGCCGCGCAGGTCACCTTCAAGCTGGTCACCGAAACCGGCGGCGAAGCGATCGCCGATGTGGAATGGACGGTCAAGACCACCGGCGGCGCCACGGTCTATTCCAATATCGGCGCCTTTCCCGCCACGGTGTTGGCAGAAGGCGAGTACCTGGTGCTGGCCAAACGCGGGGACACTGTCTACAACCGCGAGTTCGAAGTGCGGTCGGGACCCGGCCGCGAGATCGAAGTGCTGACGGCGGTATATTGACCGTCGGATCAGGCTGTTCTTTCCAGAAACGATTTCTTGCCGCCCGTCTTCGGCGTTCTCGGTCTCGCCGCGCGATGCCATGGATGCCCATAGCCTGGAACGCTTGCTCCCAAATGGTCCAACCCGACAGACGTCTGGTGCCCATGGTCTCGCTCGACGTGGTGGGGTTTCCCCGCCTCGTGCAGCGCAATCAACGGCAGACCCTCCGCCTCGTGCAGCGGGTCTACGACCGGTTGATCGCGGGCACCATCGGAAAACAGGGCGGCAAGGTCTCCAAGACCGTGGGCGACGGGCCGAGTTCGGCAGCATCGTGGCGGCGGTGCAATGGACCGCCGGCCTGCGGCGCGAGCTGCACCAGCGCCAAATCTGGCCGCCGCGAGCGATGCGCTGGCGCACGTCGTGGGCCGGCGCGCCGGAACCAGCGTATGGCGCAGCGAGTTGAAGTTGGTGTAGCCACGTACCGCAAGGAGGCCGCCATGGACGCGCCCATCGAGATCACTTTCCGCCATTTCGAGCCAACCGATCGCATCCGCGCCAAGATTGATGAACTGATCGCGCAGCTCGACAAGTTCGAGGGCGAGATCATCTCGGGACGCGTCGCCATTGACGGCAAGAACAAGCGGGGACAGAAGACCGTCGTCTCGGTCCATGTCGAACTGAACTATCCCGGCGGCATGGCGGTGGGCAAGCGCGAGGGCGATTTCCCACAGCCGGCCGGCCAGCGCCCCCTCGACAACGCCCTGACCGAGGCTTTCCACTCCGCCGCCAGCCAGATCCGCGATCACTTCGCCAAGGTCCGTCCGCAGGACGTCAAGCAGCTCGACCGCCAGGCGCAGCATGGACGCATCGAGCGGCTCAACAAGGACGTCAGGAACGGCTTCATCGAAATGCCCGGCCTGGGCACGCTGTTCTTTTCCGAGGCCGTGCTGCAGGGGAACTACGACGCACTGACTGTCGGCGACGAGGTTCTGGCCATGCCGGCGGAGGCCGAGAGCCCGTACGGCCCCCAGGCCTCGATGGTCAAACCGATCGCCCCAATGGCCTAGCGTCGATATTGAATCGAAGCGGAACCGGACGATGCCGTAGGCTCGCATGGCCTCCTCCCTCAGCGATTGTTTCGCACACCTGCAACATTGCCGCAGGTCCGAAGCGACCCGCGTCGCGGGTCGTCGGGGAGGTTACGCCTGCCCGACCGGGGCTCCCGGTCGCTTCACGGGCTATTGCTGCGCGAGATAAGCATCGATGGCGCCGTTCGCGTCTCCGACTCCGAGCACGGATTTTGCCCAGCCGAGGATTTCGTCGGTGACGTATTCTTCGCCGTACTGGGCGACGCGGTTGTCATTGGCGGCCAGCAGGAGAGCCTCTCGCAGCGCCCCATCGCCCACCTCCGCCTCGGCGGTCCCGACTGCCTCGTTCGCGGCCGCGAACGCGGCGATAGCAGCCTCCAGCTCGCTGAGTTCCGGGCTCAGTTCGAGCGTTTCGATCGCTGCTTCCAGCTTGGCGATCTCGGCCTGCCAGGCGTCGTATTCGGCATTGTCCTCGACGAGCCCGATCTGCTCAAGCTCGGTCAACCGCGCCTGCAGCCCGGAAACCGAGAGATCCTCGTAGGCATCGAGATTGCCGTCATAGGGCTCCAGTCCGAGGCTTTCGACGAGCTGGAGATATGCATCGTTCGCGTTGCCCAGGTCGACTGTGGCCTTTTCCAGTTCCGCAATGGCGACCTCGAGAGCCGCGCCGGCCTGGACGAACGCCCGGATCCCCTCCATGCGCGGATCGGAGCTGTTCATGAGGCCATTGACATTGCGCTTGAGGGAGTTGAGCCCGGCGAGCTGCGCGTGGAAATTCCGCTCGCTCAACTCCGTCGACGACTTCTTTGCCGCGGGCGCCTTCTTGCCGGCAACGGACACTCCCGCGGACGTGCCTTTCGGCGCAGTTACAGACGTGCCTTGCGGGGCAGTCGGCTTCTTGCTCCCACTGGACTGCACGGTGGCCCCGGCGCCGGACGTGGCGGAGCTGCCGTGGCTTTCGCCGGACTTGCCGTTCGATTGGCCACCGCCACTGCCGCCGCTGTCGTTATTGCCGCCACCATTGCCGCCCTTGGCGGCAATAGCCGAAAAACCCGGCAGATTCAGGGACCCGGCGCCGCCGGCGAACGGCACGGCGAGGATCGCAAAGGACGACACGGTGAGAATTGCGGTTAGCCTGATGACGCGCAGCATGGGAGACCCTCGTTGAATTTCACGGAGGCCGCCAACGAACAGGGCCGGCATTAAGAAGCGCGACGCGACACACCGACAATTTGAGACAAAAAAGCGCCGAACGCCTCAGCTTCGCAGGTGCCGGATTAAGCTTTCGCTCACCCGCCGGTGGCAGCTTGGCGATGAGCTCCGCGGACCTTCCGCCGCTACGAACGAGATTTGACCAGTTGAACCCGCGCCCCGAAAAACGCCTGGTACCGCGCCGCAATACGACAATCCGCGCTCACATCGTCTTCGATGGCGGCCGCAGCAGGCTCGATTGCATCATCCGCAACCTTTCGGACGGCGGCGCCAAGCTCGAAGTTGCCTCGGTGGCGGGCATCCCGCAGACGTTCGACCTCATTGCACCCGGCCATCGGCCGCATTCCTGCCGCGTCACGTGGCGCGCGCTCAAGGAACTGGGCGTCCAGTTCCTTGGCTAGCGGGCGGCAGCTTGCGCCGCCTTCTAGTGGCGGGTGACCCCGCTCAACTCCTTGGCGATGTGTTCCCACTCGGCCGCGACACTGGCGGTGGCGCGCTTGCGGCCGGCGCGGCGATACCAGTAATCGGCATTGCCCATGTCGGCCTCGATCCAGTGCAGGAGCGCGTGGACCCAGTCGAATTCGGCGACGCCCTCCATGGCCTGCACGATGGCGTGCGCCTGCTCCCATTCCGGGCCCATGCGCAGACCGCCCTTCTTGACCCACCAGAGGGCCTGCAGCGCCCTGCTCATATCCTTGGGCGGCGCCGACCAGTCGAGGGTCGTGAAGACATCGTCCGCCATATTCACCACCACTGCTTCGGTGAGAAATCGGTCGCGGCACTGCGTTCGATAACGCGGCCGGCGGCAAAAAGCGTCTCTTCGTCGAAAGGCTTGCCGATCACCTGCAAGCCCAGCGGCAGCCCTTGCCCGTCCTTGCCGGCGGGAACCGCGATGCCCGGCAGGCCGGCCATGTTGACTGTCACGGTGAAGACGTCGTTGAGATACATCTTCACCGGATCGGCCTTCATATCCTCGTCGCCCACTCCGAAGGCGGCAGAGGGTGTGGCCGGCGTCAGGATGGCGTCGATCCCGGCGTTGAAGGCATCCTCGAAATCGCGCTTGATCAGGGTGCGGACCTTCTGCGCCTGGACGTAGTAGGCGTCGTAGTAGCCGGCCGAGAGCACGTAGGTGCCGATCATGACCCGGCGCTTGACCTCGCGGCCAAAACCCTTGGCGCGGGTCAGCTCGTACATGTCGGTGATGTCCTTGCCGGTGACGCGCAGGCCATATTTGACCCCGTCGTAGCGGGCGAGATTGGACGAGGCTTCGGCCGGCGCCACGATATAATAGGTTGGCAGCGCGTATTTGGTGTGCGGCAGCGAGATGTCGCGAATAATCGCGCCCTCGGCGGTGAGCCAGGCGATGCCCTGCCGCCAGAGTTTTTCGATCTCGTCGGGCATGCCGTCCATGCGGTATTCGCGCGGGATGCCGATGGTGAGGCCCTTGACCCCGCGCTCGACGGCCGCCGCGAAATCGGGCACGGGCAGTTCGGCGCTGGTCGAGTCCCTGGGGTCGAAACCGGCCATCGACGTCAACAGGATCGCCGCGTCCTCGACCGTGCGGGCGATCGGGCCGGCCTGATCGAGCGAAGAGGCGAAGGCGACGATTCCCCAGCGCGAGCAGCGGCCATAGGTCGGCTTGATGCCGACGGTGCCGGTAAGCGCGGCGGGCTGGCGGATGGAGCCGCCGGTATCGGTTGCGGTGGCGCCGGCGCAGAGCCAGGCCGAAACGGCGGCGGCCGAACCGCCCGAGGAGCCGCCCGGAACCAGGTTCGCGGTGGAATTGCCGGCGCGCCATGGATTAATGACGGGGCCGTAGTGGGAGGTTTCGTTGGACGAGCCCATGGCGAACTCGTCCATGTTGAGCTTGCCGAGCATGACCGCGCCGTCGCGCCAGAGATTGGCGGTGACGGTGGACTCGTATTCGGGCCTGAAGCCGTCGAGAATGTGGCTCGCGGCCTGGGTGTGGACGCCTTTGGTGCCGAACAGATCCTTGATGCCGAGCGGGATACCTTCGAGCGGTCCCGCCACCCCGTTGGCCCGCTTTTCGTCGCTGGCATTGGCCATGGTGCGCGCCTCGTGGGCCGTCACCGCGACATAGGCGTTGAGCTGGGGATTGGCCTGCTCGATCGCGCCCAGATAGGCCTCGGTGAGATCGATGGAGGCGAATTCCTTGGCAGCCAGCCCCTTGCGGGCGGCGGCAAGCGTCAGCTTGGTCAGATCGGTCAAGGCGCGGATTCTTTCTTCTGGGCGTCCATTGTCAGCCGCTACATAGAGCCAAGCCGCCCGATTGGCAAAGGGGGGGACCCGTCAGCGCGGCCAGGTGCCGAGGTTATCGCGGCGGGTGTGGCAGGTAGTGCCCGGGTTGGGGTTGTCCTCGCTCGCTTCGAGCGCCACGAGGCAGGCCCAGGTAACATGTTGCGTCCGCATCAGGCGACCCGCGCCTGTTTCAGGGATTTCTCGTAGAACACCACCACTTGCTGTCCGGGTAGTCCAGCACGGGGCCGCAGCGGGTGAAGCCGCGGCTCTCGTAGAGCCGCCAGGCATCCGGATGCCGGTCGCCGGTCTCGAGCACCAGATGCTCGAGACCTTCGCTCCTGGCCAGTTCGATGATGTTGTCGAGCAGCGCGCTGCCGACCCGCTGGCCGCGGACCTCGGGCAGCGTGTACATCCGCTTGACCTCGCCGATGCCGTTGCCTTCCCGGCGTAGCGCGCCGATGCCGACGGCGCGGCCGGTCTCGTCGCGCGCGACGAACAGCGTCGTGGGCGCCTCGGCCATCTGCTCGACCGTCATGTGGTAGCAGGCGTCGGGCGGCGACAGCGACAGGAGATGGGCATTGAGCTGCCCGACCAGTTCGCGGATCTCGTCCCGCAGCGGGTTCTCGGCCCTAACGGTGGCGGCCATCGCTTACTCCACGACTTTGGGAACCATGAAGAAATTGTCTTCCGAGAGCGGGGCGTTGGCCACGATCCGCTCCGGATAGCCGCCGTCGGTGACCTTGTCGTCCCGGCGG
>JAUXUM010000152.1 GCA_030680995.1 Devosia sp. | reverse complement strand
TGTCGAGCGCCTTGCCGCAATTGTTGCGTTTGATCAGCGACACCATTTCCGAGGCCGCTTCCCCCTGATCGAAAAGGCGGCCGACGCGCAGCGCCGCCTGCAGGCCCAGAGCGATTTCGGTCTGCATGTCGGCAAGTTTTTTCTGGAACAGCTGGGTGCCGGCCAGCGGCCTGCCAAATTGTTTGCGATCGAGCCCATATTGCCGGGCGCGCAGCCAGCAGTCCTCGGCAGCGCCCATGACGCCCCAGGCAATGCCATACCTGGCACGGTTGAGGCAGCCGAACGGCCCCTTCAGACCGGAAACATTCGGCAGGAGCGCGTCTTCGGGCACCTCGACATCCGCCAGCACGATTTCGCCGGTGATCGAGGTGCGCAGCGAAAGCTTGCCGCCGATCGTGGGAGCCGAGAGACCCTTCAGGCCCTTGTCCAGCACAAAGCCGCGGATGGTGCCGTCGTGGGCATCCGACTTGGCCCAGACTACAAACACATCGGCGATCGGGCTGTTTGATATCCAGGTCTTGGCGCCATTGATCCGATAGCCGCCATCAATCTTCTCGGCGCGGGTCGTCATGCTGGCCGGGTCGGAGCCGGCATCGGGTTCAGTCAGGCCGAAGCAGCCAATCCATTCGCCGCACGCGAGCTTTGGGAGATATCTCTGCCGCTGCTCTTCAGTGCCATAGGCATATATTGGGTATATCACCAAGGAAGATTGTACGCTCATCATTGAGCGATAACCGCTGTCTATCCGCTCGATTTCGCGCGCGACCAGCCCATAGGATACATAGGATGCGCCGACCCCGCCATATTCCTCCGGTATTGTCATGCCGAGAAGGCCGGTTTCTCCCATTCTGCGGAGTATCTGCGGATCGGTATATTCTTCCAGATAGGCCCGTACGACGTGGGGCGCCAGCTGCTCAGAAGCAAAACTGGCCGCCGTGTCACGGATCATCCGCTCTTCCTCGCTAAGTTGCGCGTCGAAGCGCAGAGCGTCCTCCCAATTGAATTTGGACAGATCAGGGCAATCCTCCGCCCTGAGCGCCGGCACAGGACTGAATGCGGTCATGGCAAACCTTCACATGTTTGAGTAGTTGGGCCCGCCTCCGCCTTCCGGCGGCACCCAGGTGATATTCTGGTTGGGGTCCTTGATGTCGCAGGTCTTGCAGTGCACGCAGTTCTGCGCATTGATGACAAGCACCGGTTCCCCTCCCGGGCGCGGCTGGACCCACTCATAGACACCGGCGGGGCAATAGCGCGCGGAGGGGCCGGCATAAATCCCGAATTCGCTCGCTTTCTGCAACTCCGGGTCAGCCACCTTCAGGTGGACCGGCTGATCGTCCTTGTGGTTGGTCCCGGACAGAAAAACCGAAGAAAGACGGTCAAAGGTCAGGGTGCCGTCCGGCTTCGGGTAGTCAATTGGGGCGTGCCGCGCGGCGGGCTCCAGTGCTTCGTGATCGGATTTGCCATGGCCGAGGGTACCGAGCAGCGATCGTCCGAAAAGCTGGTGGCACCACATGTCGAAGCCGCCCAGCAGGATGCCGCCCAGCGTACCGAACCTGGACCAAAGCGGCTTGATGTTGCGCACCGGCTTGAGGTCACGTCCGATGGTGGATTCACGCCAGGCCCCGTTCATCTCCATGATCGCATCATTTCCGCGGCCCGCGGCAATCGCCCTGGCCACGTGCTCCGCCGCCAGCATGCCCGAGATCACCGCATTGTGAATACCCTTGATACGCGGCACGTTGACGAACCCGGCGCTGTCGCCCACGAGCAAACCGCCGGGGAAAGCGAGCTGCGGAACCGACTGATATCCGCCTTCCGAGATCGCGCGGCTGCCATAGGCGATGCGCGTTGCATTCTTGAATGTGCCCCGGATCGCCGGATGAGACTTGAACCGCTGGAATTCTTCGAATGGCGATAGATAGGGGTTCCGGTAATTCAGGTGAACAACGAAGCCGACCACCACTTGGTTGTCGTCCATATGGTAGAGAAACCCGCCGCCCCCAGTGCCATTATCGAGCGGCCATCCGAAGCTGTGCCGCACGAGCCCCGGCTTGTGGTTGGCGGGGCTGACCTCCCAGAGCTCCTTGAGGCCGATGCCGTATTTCTGTGGTTCAACGCCCTCCGCAAGTCCGAAACGCGCGATCACCTGCCTGCTGAGCGATCCGCGCACACCCTCAGCAAGCAGCACATATCTGCCCAGCAGCGCCATACCCCTCTCATAGCTTGGGCCGGGCTCACGGTTCTTCGTAATGCCCATGTCTCCCGTCGCAATGCCGGTCACCGCACCATCATCGTTGAACAGCACCTCGGAAGCGGCAAAACCCGGATAGATTTCGACCCCCATGGTCTCGGCCTTCTCTGCCAGCCATTTGCAGACCTTGCCCAGAGAAACGATGAAATTCCCATGATTGGACATCAGCTTCGGCATCATGCGGCCGGGTAGAGGAATGGCGCTACGCCGGGTCAGAAATGAGAAGCGATCCTGTGTGACCGACGTCTTGCCCAGACCATGATCGTTGCGCCAGTCGGGCAGCAGCCTATCGAGCGCGGCCGGATCGATCACGGCGCCGGAGAGGCTGTGGGCACCCACCTCCGCTGCTTTTTCGATGACGACTATTTTGAGATCGGGGTTGATCTGCTTGAGCCGGATGGCGGAAGCCAGCCCGCTCGGGCCTGCGCCGACGATGACGACGTCAAATTCCATGTGCTCGCGATCTGTCACGGTCTGCGGCCTACCGTGAGGATTGCGTCCACGTGCGCGACTGCATTGAAGGCGTTCGTGAGCATTTTGGCGGCCCCCTCACCGCGCAGGAGACGAAGTCCGCCGCTGAGTCTTCGAAAACCAGGTGGAGCCGAGCTATCTTCCGCCCGCCGAGGAACGCGGCGTTCAAGCGAAAGCCCTCGCTGAAAGTTTGAGGTCCGGCCGGGTTGAACCCGCGAATTCAAGCCCGCCCCACGCCAGCAAAATAACGCAGTGATCTCCTGAGGTCATCGGCGCGGTAGCCTCGCCCAATCACAATAATAGTATCGTCCTCGCGGCCCGCATCATTATTCTGATCGGGCAGGATTTCCGGCGACTGCACGATTTTTCGCACACTTTGCAGCAACAGTCGTCCCGCCGACGTCCGCACCACGCCCTTTACGCGAACCACGTCATCGCCGCGGGCATGCAGCAGTGCCGATAGCCAGACGGTGAAGGCCGACCAGTCGATCGTATCGTCGATCAAAAGCCTTGTCGGAAAGATCGGTGGTCGGTCGGTCTCGCCTGAGAGATCGGGAAGAATTTCCGGCTCCGCATCGTCGGACGACGGCAGGTCGACCCCGGATCCCTTAATCGTGCCGGAGATCATTGCGCCCGGATTGACACTCTTCAGGGTCGCTACCAGCCGCGAGAGCGTCGCCCCTTCCGCTTCGTCCACCTTGGTGATGACCATGCGATCCGCGATCTCGATCTGCCGTCGGCCGAGCGGTTCGCTACGCAGTTGCATCAGCGCGTGGAGCGCATCGACCGCCACCACAATCTCTGTGACCACGATGTGATGGACCAGAACGGGATCGGTCCGGATCGCCTCGACAATAGGGCCAGGATCGGCGAGCCCGCTGGTTTCGAGCACGATACGCTCGAGCCGATCGCCGCGCGACTCCGTCCGGCTCCGGGCGTCGCAGATTTTCCGCAGAAGTGCGATCAGATCGGCCTTCCCTTCGCAGCAGGCGCAGCCGCCGGCGAGCACCGCGAGATTGGCAGACCGCGTGAGCAGTGCATCATCGACGGGCGTCGCCGCCGCCTCGTTGACAATCACATATGCGTCCCTGAAGTGCCCGGCATGCAGCTGATGGCGCAGCCATGTCGTCTTCCCCGAGCCGAGGGACCCGCCAAGCACGGTTAATCGCATCCGGCCGTCATGGTTGCCGGTCAAGTCAGCGGCCCTCGTCTTCGCCGCCGATGAAGCGCGGATCGAGCGGGTCGACCGGACCGCCGGTGAACCGCTCCGCGGCCGCCCACACCTCGGCAAGATCGCGCGCGATCACCTGGTTTCCAGACAAGGTGGAAATCTGGATGCCGGGCACAAGCGCTCCGTCGTACGCGGTCAAACCATAAGCCGGAAGCACCGTCTGCAGAACCTGCGCGCGACGGAAGCGCGCACGCAGCCGTTCGGCTGCGTTTGCCGCGCCCGCCTCGGTCCAATGGCCGGGTGCCGCCGGAAACCCGCAACTTGCACACATGGGAGCCTCATCGTTCTACTCGCGCGCCCAGCGTCCAACTGGGCGCGCAAATTATGCCCTAGCTGTTGGACCCAGCACATTTTCGCCTATCCAGGCGACAGTGTCTGAATACCAAATGCGCCAAACAACAATGATATAGCCGCCCGCCAACCTTGTCGATCTTCGGATGGCTTTGCTCAGATCACTTCCGGCCGTGCCTTTCCGTCGAACGGGAAGCGCTTGCGGTAATCCTCCGCAATTTCCTCGAAGGTCATCCACTTCACGCCGTCATGGCCGTTAATGTACTCGATCAGGCGTTCAAGCATCAAAAGCACCTGCGGCCGGCCGCTGACGTCAGGATGGATTGTGAATGGAAACACGCCATAGTCCATTTCACGGTAAATCCAGTCGAACTGGTCGCGCCACAACTGCTCGATGTCGCGCGGATTGACGAAACCGTGGCTGTTTGGGGCCTTCTTCATGAACATCATCGGCGGCAGGTCATCGACGTACCAATTCGCACCGATCTCGACGAGATCAATTTCCTTGCCGTGCTTGAGTGGCTTCATCCATTCCTCGGCCTTTTTCGAGTAGTCGATGACGGTCCACGAGTCGCCGACGCGTGCGTAGAAGGGCTGGAAATCGCGGTAGCCTTGGCTGTGATCGTATTTGAAGCCGTATTTTTGCAGAAGCGCGGCCGTCGAAGCCGACATCTCCCACCACGGAGCCACATAGCCGCGCGGCGCCCTTCCGGACAGTTTTTCGATCAGTTCGATACTTTTTACCAGCACCGCCTCTTCCTGCGTGGGCGTCATGGCGATCGGATTTTCGTGCAAATAGCCATGCGCGCCGATCTCGTGACCGTCGTCAACGATCCGCTTCACCTGATCTGGAAACGTCTCGATTGAATGACCGGGAATGAAAAAGCTCGTCTTCAAATTGTATTTCTTGAATAGCTTCAACAACCTTAGGTTGCCTACCTCGCTGGCAAAAATGCCGCGCTGAATGTCCGACGGAGAATCTCCGCCGCCATAAGACCCAATCCAACCCGCGACCGAGTCGATATCCGTACCGAATGCGCAGATGATTTCCTTCTTGGCCATTTTCAATTCCTCCGTTTCGGCCGCGCGTGCGGCTTGTTGATCATGCCCTATGATCGAATAGGATCATGGGCCACTTGAAAAATCCATAGTTTTGTTTATCCTTGATAAGGACTTAGACAATAATAAGCGGCGTTTAAGACGATATTGGCATCAATCGAAGTCAGTTTTGGATTGGCGCAGCGAGCGCCAGCTTCAACGCAAGCCGACGGGATGACGGAGACACCTTGACCGCACTGAAAGTAACGATCGCCGACATGGTCTTCGATGCGCGTTTCGAGACGGAAAAGGCGCCCAAGACCTGTGCGGTCTTTTCAAGCCGCCTACCCTTCGAGAGCAAGCTTGTCCATGTGCGCTGGAGCGGCGAAGCGGTCTGGATTCCCCTCGGCGATCTCGATTTCGGCGTCGGTTACGAGAACCATACGAGCTTTCCCGCGCCGGGCCAGTTTGTCCTCTACCCCGGCGGGATTTCGGAGACCGAGATCCTACTTGCCTACGGGGCCGTCCACTTCGCCAGCAAGATGGGTCAACTGGCCGGAAATCACTTCATTACGCTCACCTCCGGGTTGGACAAACTACCTGAAGTTGGAGCCATTGCGCTGTGGAAAGGCGCTCAGGCCATTCGTTTTGAACGAAGATGAGATAGACATGACCACCGACGGCAAGGACTACTCCGACTGGATCGGCAAATCCGAGGTCAGTCGCGATGTCGTGACCGCGGGGCCGCTCGACCGGCTGGCGGCAACGCTCGACCGCGACGACCCCGCTTATAGTGACGGCGATGTGATCCCGCCTCTGGCGCACTGGCTCTTCTTCCTGCCGAAGGCGCGCCAATCGGAGATCGGCGCCGACGGACACCCCAAGCGTGGCGGGTTCCTGCCACCGGTGCACGAGCTTCCGCGCCGTATGTGGGCGGGCAGCCGCCTCTCGTTCCCAGGCGATATCCGTGTCGGCGATTCTATCGTCAGGCATTCCACTATCACCTCGGTCAAGCAGAAGGTCGGCGCCAGCGGACCGCTGGTCTTCGTCACCGTGAGTCATGAGATCAGCCGTGCAGGTGAAACGCCCGCGATTGTTGATGAACACGATATCGTTTATCGCGGACTGGAGGCGCCGGCGGTCAAACTGTCATTGCGAAAGGCCGAGACGGGCGCATGGCAGCGAACCCTTGTTTCCGATGCGGTTCAGCTTTTTCGCTATTCCGCGCTGACCTTCAACAGTCACCGCATACATTACGACCGCGACTATGTGACCAAGCAGGAGGGCTATCCGGGTCTCGTCGTCCATGGGCCGCTGATCGCCACCCTGCTCATCGACCTGGTGCGCCGAAGCGCCCCTGATGCACGCATCGGTGCGTTCACCTTCCGCGCTGTTTCCCCGCTGTTCGACGGCAGGAAAATGAGCGTCAATGGCACGCCGCCGGGCACGGACGGCATCACCAAGCTCTGGGCCGCAAATGCCGAAGGCGATCTTGCGATGTCCGCCGAGGCGACGCTGTCCAGGATCAATGGCCTGCGATGAGCCCGCAGCTCGACAAACGCCCGATAGAGGTGGCGGCGCGTGTTCCGGGTCTGCCGCAGTCCCAATGAGGCGAGAAATGGCGAGCGAGAGAAATCCCTTGATGCGCAACGCCACCGGGCACGAAAGCGCGGAACTCGCGACGTTCGCGGCCAGCCTGCATTATGGGGACATCCCGGACGAGGTGGTCGCACGCGCGGTCGACTTCTTTGTCGACTGGGCGGGCTCGGCGCTTTCGGGAAGCGGGCAGCGCGCCATCGGCATTCTCGAGCGCTTCGCCGAGACGATGGGACCCTCCGGGGGGAAAGCTCAGATCCTGACCTCCCGGCGAATGACTTCGCCACTCTTTGCGGCGCTGGTCAACGCCGCCGCTTCGCATATTTCAGAACAGGACGACGTCCACAACGGCTCCGTGTTCCATCCGGCGGCGGTCGTCTTCCCGGCCGCGCTGGCGACGGCACAGCATGCCGGTGCGTCCGGCCGCGACTTCATTGCGGCCGCGGTCGCGGGCTACGAAACCGGCATCAGGGTCGGCGAATTCCTGGGCCGTTCGCACTACAGGGTGTTCCATACTACGGGCACGGCCGGAACCATCGCCGCCGCCGTTGCGGCAGGCAGGCTGCTGAAATTATCCCCGGCCGCGATGGTCGAGGCCATCGGCTCGGCCGGCACGCAAGCCGCCGGTCTTTGGGAGTTCCTCCGCGATGCGGCCGATTCCAAACAGCTGCATACCGCCAAGGCGGCCGGCGACGGTTTGACCGCTGCCTTCCTCGCCAAGGACGGCTTCACCGGGGCGAAACGGATACTGGAAGGACCACAGGGCATGGCGGCAGGCATGTCCTCCGACGCCGATCCCGCGAAGCTCACCGATCGCCTCGGCTCGCGCTGGGCGCTTATTGAGACGTCGTTCAAATTCCACGCCTCCTGCCGACACACCCACCCCTCGGCGGACGCATTACTGCAAGTCATCGAAACCGGCGGCCTCTCGCCGCTCGATATCGATCGGGTGACCGCCCATGTCCATCAAGGCGCACTGGACGTGCTCGGACCGGTCACGAACCCAGCGACCGTGCATCAGGCAAAATTCTCGATGCCGGCGACACTCGGGTTGATCGCGGTGCATCGGCGCGCCGGGATGGCCGAGTACAACGGTTACTTCAAGGATGAAAGGGCCCGGTCCTTTCTCCATCGCGTGCAAATGCAGTTCGATCCGGAGGTCGACGCCGCCTATCCCAACCGCTGGATCGGCAAGGTTACGGTGGTCGCCAAGGACGGGCGGAAGCTTTCGGGGCGCGTCGACGAACCCAAGGGCGATCCGGGCAATACGCTTTCCCGCGAAGAGATCGACGCCAAGGCTCGCCGGCTCGCGGCCTACGGCCACTCGGTCAGCCACGACGAGGTCGACCGCCTGATGCCGCTCCTCTGGTCGGTGACCGGGCTCAAAGAGATTGCCCGCCTCCTCTGAGGGAGGCGGGATCATTGCTGCTCACACGCCGATCGGCATGTGCTCGGCCGAACGTGTCACCGCGCGCGGCGCGGTGAGTTCCTTCCATTTCGACAGCGCCTGGTTTACCGCCGGGAAAGGCTGGCGCTTAATCCACTTGCCGCGGCCGGGCTGCGCCTGGTCGTTTTTGCCGTGCGACCAGACCACTTCGCCGCGCGACAGCGTGTGGCGGGGCAAGCCGTTCACCTTGAACCCCTCGAACACATTGTAGTCGATGATCGATTTCTGATTTGCGGCTGAGATGGTCTTGGAGAGTTTCGGATCCCAGATAACGATATCCGCGTCGGAACCTGGCAAGATGGCGCCCTTCCGCGGGTATATGTTGAGTATCTGGGCAATATTGGTCGAGGTTACGGCGACGAACTCGTTCGGCGTCAGCCGCCCGGTCTCCACCCCCTTTGTCCAAAGTACCGAGAACCGGTCTTCCAGTCCGCCCGTGCCGTTCGGGATCTTGGTGAAATTGCCGATGCCAGATCGTTTCTGCGCCGTCGTGAACGCGCAATGATCAGTCGCCACCACCTGAAGCGAGCCCGCCGCAAGCCCGGCCCAGAGCGAATCCTGATGGCTCTTGTCTCGAAATGGCGGCGACATCACCCGGCGCGCCGCATAATCCCACTCGCGATTGAAATATTCGCTCTCGTCGAGCGTCAAATGCTGGATCAGTGGCTCGCCATAGACGCGCATGCCCTTCTGGCGAGCGCGGCGGATCGCTTCGTGCGCCTGCTCGCTCGATGTGTGGACAATGTACACGGGCACGCCAGCCGCGTCAGCGATCATTATGGCGCGGTTCGTCGCCTCGCCCTCCACCTCCGGTGGCCGCGAATAGGCATGAGCCTCCGGTCCGGTTACACCGGCATTCATATATTTCTCCTGTAGCGCCGCGATTATGTCGCCGTTTTCGGCATGAACCAGCGGCAAGGCGCCGAGCGCCGCGCAGCGCTGGAATGAGGCGAACATCTCGTCGTCATTGACCATCAGAGCGCCCTTGTAGGCCATGAAATGTTTGAAGGTATTGATACCCCGTTCCACGACCTTGCCCATTTCGTCGAAATGTTTCTGCGACCAGCCATTGACGCACATGTGGTACGAGTAGTCGGACGAGGCCTGTCGCATCGCCCTCCCCTCCCAGGCATCGAGCGCTGCCAGCATGCCGTCCGGACCCGGAATGATGAAATCGACGACGGTCGTCGTGCCGCCCGACAGCGCGGCGAAAGTCCCGCTCTCCCACGTCTCCGCAGCCGTCGTGCCCATGAAGGGCATTTCGAGATGGGTGTGGGGGTCGATGCCGCCAGGCATGATGTAGGCGCCTTCTGCGTCGAGAACTTTATCTCCCTTCAGCCCTTTTCCGATGGCCGCGATCTGCTCGCCTTCGATGAGGATGTCAGCTTCATAGGTTCTGTCCGCGGCCACGATCGTGCCGCCCTTGATGACTGTCGACATGGCAATCTCCCTTTCGGTTCATGTATTCAGGCGCGGGTCTGACGCGCACGCTCAGGCTTCCGGCGGCGGGACGGAGCCTTTCCGTTCGACGATCAGTCTGTAGGCGTCAGGCTCGCGATGCTTGGCGAAGTTGAAGATCGTTTCGCGGTAGCGCGTCCCGAGATCAAGATCGCACTTTGCGGTGATGACCTCATCCTCGAGCGACACAGCCTGAGCCACGATCTCTCCGGATGGAGCTATGATCGCACTCTGACCGAGCATTTTGGAACCTTCTTCAGTACCGCACTTGGCGGTTCCGATCACCCAGGTCGCATTCTGATATGCGCCCGCCTGCATGGAAAGGTGATTGTGAAAGCTGGTCAGCCCGTCGATGTCGGGATGTCCCGTGTGGTCGAATGGGGTGTTGTAGCCAAGCATGATCATGTCGACGCCTTGCAGGCCCATTACGCGATAGGTCTCGGGCCAGCGGCGATCGTTGCAAATGCACATGCCCATAACGCCGCCGAATCCGCGCCAGACCTTGAACCCGTAATTGCCTGGTTCGAAATAGCGCTTCTCGAGGTGCTGGTGAACGCGGTTCGGCTGCGGCTCGGAATGGCCGGGCAGATGCACCTTGCGGTATTTGCCGATGATCGCTCCATTGCGACCGACCAGGACCGAGGTGTTGAAGCGGCGTGTGCGGCCCTCCTCCTCAACAAGTTCGGCATAGCCGAGATAGAAGCCGACGCCGAGCTTCTTGGCCTCGTCGAACAGCGGCTGCGTCTCCGGACCCGGCATCTGGCGTTCATAATAGCGATGGAGTTCGGCTTCATCTTCGATAAGCCAGCGCGGGAAAAATGTGGTGAGTGCAAGCTCGGTAAAAACCACGAGCTCTGCGCCCCTCCCCTTGGCCTCGCGCATCAGCGCCACCAGGCGCTTAACTGTGTCCTTCCGCGTTTCGGATTTGGCGATCGGTCCCATCTGTGCCGATGCGGCGTGAACGATCCGGGCCATGATTTCCTCCCTATTGGTTGCCGCGCATTGCGGCGAGGTGGCGGTAGATTTCGGTATGGTCCGCCGACGTCCCGAGGGCCGCGGACGCTTCCGACCAGAGCGCGGCCGCGTCTCTGGCGCCGGTCGCTGATAATCCCAATTTTTCGGCAAGGTCGGCGGCCGTGCGCAGGTCCTTCGCCATCAGCGCCATCGAAAACCCGGACGCGAATGTCCTTGATAGGATGAAGGGCTTCATTTTCACTTCGGTCGAGTTGTTGCGGCCAGTGGAAACGTTGAGCACATCAACGAGCACGCCGGGGTCGACGCCGAACTCTTCCGCTATGATGGCAGCCTCGCAGGCCGCTTGCAGCCCCGCCGCGGACACGTAATTATTGAGCGCCTTAACCGCATGGCCGGACCCGACCGGGCCTGTGAGAATGATGTCCTTGCCCATTGCGTCAAGGATAGGCCGGACGCGCGCGATATGTATGCTGTCGCCACCCGCCATGATCGCCAGAGTGCCGTCTTCCGCGCGCCTCACACCGCCGGAAACAGGAGCGTCGATCAGGCCGATATCGAGCGCCGAGAGTTGTTCCGCCAACCGCCGTGTCTCCAGCGGCGCCGACGAACTCATATCGACAATCAACGCCCCGGCTCGAAGCGCGGCTGCCGCATCACCGCCGCCGAGCAGCGCGTCGCGAACGATCGCACCGTTGGGCAGCATCGCGATCAGGATCGATACGCCTTCGGCCGCCTGACGGGGCGTATCGAAGGCCATGCCGCCCCTTTGAGAAAAATTCGCCCTTGCGGCAGCCGAAAGGTCCGCGCCACGCATGGCGAATCCCGCCTCCATGATCCGCGTAGCCATCGGCAGGCCCATCATGCCAAGGCCGACGAAAGCGATCGCGCCGGCGGGGTCGCCCACAGCGTCAGTCAATCCCCATCTCCTTGAAGACCTCCTTGGCAATCCGGAAACAGTCAAGCGCGGCGGGTACGCCGCAATAGACGCCGACCTGCAGGAAGAGTTCCTTCAGTTCGTCCAAGGTCAGCCCGTTGTTGATGGCGCCCCGCACATGCAGCTTGAACTCATGCGGGCGATTCAGCGCCGCCATCATGCCGAGGTTCAGGATCGATCGAGAACGCCGGTCGATGCCTGGCCTGTTCCAGATCTCATCCCAGCACCACTCGGTCGTGAGCTGCTGCATCGCCCAGTTGAATTCATCGGCCTGATCGAGCGCCCGGTCCACATATTCGGATCCCAGGACCGCCCTGCGCGTCTTGAGGCCACGCTCGAACTTCTCGGATCGGGGTTTGCCTGATGTCACGTTCGTCTCCAGTCTGCACTTGCCAGGGCTCTTGCCGAAACCGGGAGGTTCACTCCGCCAACAAGCGTGCGATAACGCGCTCAATTTCAAGCGACGCGGAGAGCAGTATCTCGTCTTCGCCGTGAGCGGCCGAGAATAGGATGCTGGTCGGCAGGCCCGCACGGTCGCGTCCATTGGGCAGGGCCACCGCACAGTGGTCGAGCGTGTTGCCAAGCATCGTGTTGCGGAGGGTAAGTAAGTTGACCTTGTGGAAGGTCTCGTCGCTCGCCTCGAGTGGGGCGACTTCCGGAGCTGTGATGGGGGTGGTCGGCATGGCGAGCAGGGCGCCGCGCATCTGCTGAAGACACTTCGCGATCATGCGCTGGCGGCCTCGCTGGATCGAAAGCAGGTCATTGGCCGACATCTTCTTGCCGTCCATGATCCGGCGCACGACCCGGCGGTCCATCTGGCTCACATTCTCACTGTCGACGATTTCGCGGTACTCGTAATAGGCTTCAGCTGCGGTCAGCGTGCCGTGCCTCGCATTCATCTCCATGATCTCATCGAGGACGTCGACCCGTTCGCGCCGGATCGAAACTCCAGCCCGCGAGAGTGCTTCCAGGGTCCGCTCAAAATTTTCAATTACAGCCTGCTCGGCATCGACGGTAACAACGTTTGTCGGAACAAGTAAGGTTAGCGCTCGCAGGTCCGACCGTCGTGCTTCCGCCGAAATCGCGCCGCGCATCGCGCGGTCAAGCAGGATGCAGTCCTCGACTGATCGGGCAAGGGGACCAATCGTATCGAAGGTCCGGGCCAACGGAATCAATCCTGTGGTGTCGATCCGGCCCCAACTCGTCTTGTAGCCGACCACGCCGTTGAAAGCGGATGGAATTCGCACCGAACCGCCGGTGTCGGAACCGATCGCGCAGGGAACAAGTCTCCCTGCCACCGCAGCACCACAGCCGGACGACGAACCGCCAGGCGAACGTGGCGTCGTCCGGTCGTTGGGATTGAGAGGCGTGCCGAAATGCGGATTGAGCCCCAAGCCAGAATAGG
>JAUXUM010000147.1 GCA_030680995.1 Devosia sp. | reverse complement strand
GCTATTGGCCGCGACGGTAAACCCGGAAGTCGCCGAGGCCGAAGGGCTGCGGCCCGATATCTCGCGCGTCGTGTTCATGCTGCTCCTCGCCAGCGTCATCGCCATTGCCATGAAGATCGTCGGCGTGCTGCTCATCACCTCGCTGCTGATCATCCCGGCGGCCACGGCGCGGCGGCTGAGCGCGAGCCCCGAACAGATGGCGCTGATCGCCTCGGCGCTGGGGGCGCTGGCGGTGGCGGGTGGGCTTTTCGGTTCGCTGCAATACGATACGCCGTCCGGTCCCTCGATCGTGGTCGCGGCTCTGGCCCTGTTCCTCGTTTCCATAGTGGTGCCGATCTGGCGCAAGCCGCGGCCGCAACAGGGGGGCCGCTGATGGCTCACTCGCATGACGGCCACCACCATGAGCGGCCGCGCGAGCTGACGCGCAACCAGGGCCTGGTGCTGCACACGCTCAACCACGCCGATGCACCGCTTTCGGCCTACGACATCCTCGACCGGCTGCGCGACGAGGGGCTGCGGGCGCCGCTGCAGGTCTACCGGGCGCTCGAAAAACTGATCGGCCAGGGGCTGGCCCACCGGCTCGAATCGCTCAACGCCTTCGTCTGCTGTGCCGACGCCGGGGCCCATGCGCGCAAGACCGGCACGACCGCCTTTGCCATCTGCGCGGATTGCGGCCGGGTCGATGAGTTCGCCGACGTCGTCGTGGATCAGAGGCTCAAGGATTGGGCGAGCGAACAGGGCTTCAAGGCCGCGCGGACGACGATCGAATTGCGGGGATTGTGCAGGGAGTGCGGGAAAGCGTAGTCCCCTGCTTGCAGTTCTTGCCTCGCGACGGACTTGGCGAACGCCAAGTCCTGTCCGACTTCCCTGCCCTCAAGGAGGAGGGTGACCCGACCGATAGCGCCGGGAAGGCAAGATGCCTCCCGCAGGGCTCGGGGCGCTCGCCACTCAATTGGTCCACCGGTCCGGTTTGCCCCCTCGGGTCGCGTCTCACCCCGCCTTGCGCACCGGCACGGCCTGCGCGTCCAGCAGCCGCTCCAGCGCCTCGAGCGGCAGCGGGCGCGAGAACAGAAAGCCCTGGAAGTCGCGGCAGCCCAGGCGCGTGAGGGTGGCAGCCTCTTCCGGCCGCTCCACGCCTTCGGCCGTCACCGCGAGACCCATGGCGAAGGCAAAGACCATGGTCGATTCGACCAGGGCCGCCTTGACCGGATCGAAATCGATCTCATCGACCAGCGAGCGGTCGAGCTTCACCCGGTCGAAGCTGAACTGCCGCAGATAGCCGATCGAGGAAAAGCCGGTGCCGAAATCGTCGAGCGCGATGGCGATACCGCGACCGCGCAGTTCTTCGATCGCGGCCTTGGCGCGCTCCGGCTGGGCAAGCAGGAACGATTCGGTGATTTCGAGCTGCAGCCTTTCGGGGGGAAAGGCGGTGGCGGCAAGGATGGCATGGATCCGGCGCAACAGCGTGGGGCTGCGGAACTGCACGGTGGAAACGTTGACCGAGAGCTTGAGCGAGGCAAAGCGGGCCGTGTCGCCGCAGGCACGGCGAAGGGCGAAGAGGCCGAGATCCTCGATCAGCCCCGACGCTTCGGCGGCGGGGATGAACTCGCCAGGCGACATCCGCCCACCGGTGCGGCGGTTCCAGCGCAGCAGCGCCTCCACCCCGACAACGACTCCGGAATCAAAATTCACGATGGGCTGGTATTCCAGATCGAACTCATCGGCGTCGAGACCGCGGCGGATATCGGCCTGCATCGCGAGCCGGCGCTGGCGCTCCTCCTTGAGCGAAGCGTCGTAAACGATGACGTGGTTGCCGCCGGTCTCTCGCGCTCGCTGCAGGGCGGCGTCCGCCATCTCGACGGGATCGGCGATGCTGTCGCGGGCACTGACGGCCTCGGCCACGCCAATGCTGGTGCCCAGCTTCAACCGCAAGTCGCCGACCGCGATCGGTTCGCTCATGAGGGCCAGCACCTTGCCGG
This sequence comes from Devosia sp., assembly GCA_030680995.1. Classification (GTDB taxonomy): domain Bacteria; phylum Pseudomonadota; class Alphaproteobacteria; order Rhizobiales; family Devosiaceae; genus Devosia_A. Next base: position 9,546 of record JAUXUM010000147.1, on the reverse strand, counting down.
CAAATTCACGGATCAGGGCGCCGGCGTCGGCGCCGGTGCGGCAGAGCGCGAACTCGTCGGGCCCGGTGCGGGCAAAGATGGCATGGCCGCCAGTGGCTTCATCGATGAGGTCGGCCAGCCGGTCGAGCAGCTTTTCGGCGGTTTCCTGCCCGTAGGAACTGGCGACGTCGCGCAGACCGTCGAAGCCGGCAAGGGCCACGGCGATTTCGGTTTCACCGGCCTTGCGCGGGATCAGGCGCACCAGGCTTTCCTCCAGCCCGAAGCGGTTGAGGAGGCCGGTGACCGCATCGTAGCGGGCGTTGTACCAATCGCGCTCCTCGGATTCGGCCCGGCGCTCGACCGACCGCCGAAAGGCGGTGAGCACGGTGAGCGTCAGGAAGCCGATGGCGAGCAGGACAACCGAGGCGATGCCGGCCGCATTGACGAAGGCCGGATCGCCGGGCCGCAGCGGATGCCAGGCCAGCATGCCGATCCGCGCGCCGGAGGCATCGATCAGAGGCGCCGCCGCTTCGCCGGGGAGGGCCTCGTGCGTCAGCCGCGGCCGCGGAATCTGGAAGCGCTGCGAGAATTCCCGCAGCATCTCCTCGTCCATGTGCTTGGCCATCCAAAGCACGCGGCGTTGCGCCGAGGGGACCGGCACCTGGCCGGCATTGCCATGGATGACCGCCGCGGCGAGGGCCGCGATACCGGCTCTGCCGGTGGAAAGTCCGGCCACCTGGGCATCGTCTCCCATGGTCTCGATGGCTTTGCCGAGTGCGGTGAAAATGGCGCTCGGAGCGCCGAAGTGGTCGGAAATGTTGCCGGAGAGCGGGCCGTGGTTGCTCTCGCCGAAAAGAATCTCGCCCCGTGCATCGGTGACGATCGCGGTGTCGAAGCTCTGGCCCTGGCGCGCCGTCGTACCCCAGCTGCCGTCGAGCCAGGCGGGATTGAAGTCGACATAGGTGTTGAGATACGCCTCGGTCCAGGTCGCCTCGTCGATGGTGATCTCGCCGAGCTGGCGGACGAGCGAATCGCGGGCGGCGGTGATGGCCTTTTCGCCGCGATCGGCATCGATGCGGTTGAGTTCGGAAGTCATCAAGGCGAGCGTGAACAGCACCAGTGCGCAGATCGCCACATAGACCAGCACGGTGGGTAGAGCCACCCAATAGGTGAAGGTCTTGAGGGGGCTGGCCCGGGGACCTGAGCGCTCGCGCTTGTTCCGCGCGGGCCGGCTGCCGATCGCCAATAAGACATTTGCAATTTTCGGCAAGGCAGCCACCGCAGATCAAACCGCGGCGAGCTTAGGAACGGGCGCTTAATTTCCGCTTAAGTGCCGGACCGATGAAACCGGAACGGGCGCGCCAGCAAACGGCTTCGGGGCGGGGGATGAAACCCAAATCATCCCCCGGCCCCGCACCGGCCGCTCCCCACGACTAGCAAAGAAAGCGGAGCGGCAGGAACCGTGGCCGTCGCCTGCCTTTCAAGCATGTCTCTCAGGGCCTTCGCCGCTCCTCAGTCAGTCGGTGAGGAAGTAGGTTATCGTGGTGACAACCCTGACTTTCTTGGCGATCTGCTTTTCCGGCCGGTCGTTGGGAATTTCAACCGCCGGCAGGATTTCGAACACGCCCTGGTTGACGGTCTGGATGGCGCCGACCTTGGCACCGGATTCGCTCGCCAGCTGGTTGGCGGATTCCTTGGCGCGCTGGGTCGCCTCGGCCAGCATCTCGTTCTTGAGACCGGCGATGCCGGTGAAGATGAAGGAGGCGCCGGCGCTCCAGGAGTCGGAGGAAAAAACCACGCCCGATTTCAATAGATCGGCGACGCTGCGCGAGGCATCGGCCAGTTCCTCGACCTTGCCGGAAGTGACGAGCAGGTCCTCGGTCAGAACGAAGCGGTATTCGTCCGGGGTATTGCCGGCGTTGTAACCGGCGGCGCGGTCCTCGACCATGATGTTCTGGACATCGATATCCTCTTCGGAAAAGCCCTTGCCGCGGAGGAAGGCGCGGACCGAGGCCTCGGAGCGCTCCAGTGCGGCACGGGCCACGTCGAGGGTGGCGCCGGTGGCGACGAAACGGACCGGCCAGAAGCCCAGATCGGCCTGGACTTCACGCTCGGAAAGCCCCTTGACGGTGACGTAGCGGACCGGCTCGCGACTCTTGACGAAGCCGTCGCCAATGAGCCAGCCGGCACCGGCAATGCCGGCGGCGACCAGCAGCGCCGAAAGAACATAGACAAAGCGCATGTCGAAAGAATCCCTGCGTGAACCCCTCGCGGGCCCAAGATGAGCCCCAAGATTGTGGCGCGATTTGGTTGGAGACTGGCGCGCGCTCCGATCTGCTCAAATATTTGACACAGTGGAGCGTGGTGGAGCTGATGGTACCGCGGCCCTACGCCCCCACCAGCGCTGCCTTCTTCGCCAGCCGCGCCCTGATGCTTTCGACATCGGATTTGGGCGTCGCGGCGAACAACGTCCTGGTATAGCTGTGCCGGGGGTTGGCGAAGACCTCCTCGCGCGGCCCATATTCCACGACCTCGCCGAAATACATGACCATGACGTCGTCGGCGATGTAGCGGACCACCGAGAGATCGTGGCTGATGAAGATGTAGGTCAGCCCGAACTCGTCCTGCAGATCGGCGAGGAGGTTGAGGATCTGCGCCTGCACCGAGAGGTCGAGGGCGGAAACCGGCTCGTCGAGCACCAGCAGCGAGGGATTGACCATCAGCGCCCGGGCGATGGCGATGCGCTGGCGCTGGCCGCCGGAGAACATGTGCGGGTAGCGGTTGAAGTGCTCGGCGCCCAGGCCGACCTTTTTCAGCATCTCCATGGCGCGGCCGCGCCGTTCGGGCGCCTTCATGCCGGTGTTGAGGAGCAGCGGCTCGGCCAGGACGTCGCCGATCTTCTGGCGCGGGTTGAGGGAGCCATAGGGGTTCTGGAAGACGATCTGCACCTTGCGGCGCAACGCCTTGGTGAGGCCATGACGGGCGATGTCGACCTTTTCGCCGTCGATGAGGAGTTCGCCCGCGGTGGGCGCATCGATCATGGTGACGATGCGGGCGAGGGTGGACTTGCCGCAGCCAGATTCGCCGACGACCGCAAGGGTCTTGCCCTTCCCGACCGAAAAGCTCACGCCTTTGACCGCATGCACGACCCTGGAGCCGCCGAACAGGCCGCCGCCGATATGGTAGTCGCGAACGAGATTCCTCGCTTCGAGGACGGGGACGCTCATCGCACCGGCTCCGCGTCCTCGAAGAAGAACTCGCCGATGGCCGGGAGACGGTCGCCCACGGCCTTTTCCGGCAAGGCGGAGAGCAGCGCCCGGGTGTAGGGGCTCTTGGGCGCCTCGAACAGTTCGAGCACGCTCGCCTCTTCCATCTTGCGGCCCTTGTATTGCACGACCACGCGGTCCGCCGTTTCCGCGACGACCCCCATATTGTGGGTGATCATGATGAGCCCCATGCCGTGGTCGGCCTGCAGCTTCATCAAAAGATCGAGAATCTGCTTCTGGATGGTGACGTCGAGCGCGGTGGTGGGTTCGTCGGCGATCAGGAGCTTCGGATTGCAGGCGGTCGCCATGGCGATCATCACGCGCTGGCACTGACCGCCCGACATCTGATGCGGATAGGCGTTGAGCCGCTCGGCCGGATCGGGGATGCCGACGGCGGTAAGCAATTCGACGGCGCGGGCGCGCCGGGCGCGGGCATCGAGATCGGTGTGCTGGGCCAGCATTTCCTCGATCTGGAAGCCGACGGTGAAGCAGGGGTTGAGGCTCGCCATCGGCTCCTGGAAGATCATGGCGATATCCTTGCCGATGATCTTGCGGCGCTCCTCGCCAGTCATTTTGAGAAGATCGCGGCCCTCGAATTCCATCCGGTCGGCGCTGACGGTCGCGGTGGGCGGCAACAGGCCCATCACCGCGAGCATGGCGACCGACTTGCCCGAGCCGCTTTCGCCGACAATGGCGAGGACTTCCCGGGCCTCCACATGCAGATCGATGCCCTTGACGGCGAAGAACTCGCCGACCGAGGTGTCGAAGGAGACGGTGAGGTTTCTGATTTCGAGCAAGGGCATCACGGACACAAACATTGAAAATGTCCGCCATTGCGGATATATGTAGTGGGCAAAGAAGGATTATGGATCATGGCTCGCCCCGTTCCCCAGCCGCGCCCCGCGCCGCCTCCGAGGCCAGTTCCGAAGCCGACACTTGGTTCGACCGGACCGCGTCCAGGGTACTAACTCCCAGAGATCTGTCGATCGCGGCAACGGCGTGTTCCGCCAACGCTTCAAGTCTGGCCAGCATACGCAGATAATCCGAATACATAACGAGTTGACGCTCGCCTGACAGCTGCGAATATCGCTCGGCTCTGAGGTCGAGCACGAAACGCTCCACCGTTTCGCGCAACCGCGCGTAGTTCACGACCGGCGCAATGACCTGTCCGGGCAAGATGTGAATTTCTGTCACGACCGACGTGAAAATCGCGTTGGACGCCATATGCGGAACCACTACCGAGTAGTCCGGGTCGGCAGCGTACCGCGACGTGATGTCCCGCAGATAGGCCTGCCAGTCGACAACGTCCAGGTTCAACAGGTCGCTTGATATTTCTGCTCGCAACGCCACTTGAAAATCGTGCACCTTTTCGTCGCGCCGATGCTGTTCCAGCTTCATGGACTGGCGAAAAGTCACAAACCAGCCAGCGACGTTCACCAAAGCTGAAACGACAGCCGCAAGGATAACCGGCCCGACCCACAGCTCCATCGCTAGCTCCGTTTCAACTTCGGATCGAGCGCGTCGCGCAGCCCGTCGCCGACGAGATTGATGGCGAGCACGGTGACGAGGATGGCGAGGCCCGGCATGGTCACCACCCACCAGGCGCGGGTGATCAGGTCGCGGGCGCCCGAAAGCATGGTGCCCCATTCGGGCGTCGGCGGCTGCGCGCCAAGCCCGAGAAAACCGAGCGCCGCCGCTTCCAGGATGGCATTGGAGAAGGAGAGCGTCGCCTGGACGATCAGCGGGCCGAGGCAGTTGGGCAGGATGGTCACCAGCATCAGCCGGATGTGTCCGGCCCCCGCGACCTTGGCGGAAGTCACATATTCGCGGGTCTTCTCGCTCATCACCGCAGCGCGGGCGAGGCGGGCGAAATGGGGCTGCAGCACCAGCGCGATGGCCAGCATGGCGTTGAACAGGCCCTTGCCGAGGATGGACACCAGCACGAGGGCAAGAAGGAGCGACGGAAAGGCGAGGATGATATCCATCACCCGCATGATCGCGGCATCGACCCAGCCGCGGAAATAACCGGCGATCACCCCGAGCGTCACGCCGGAGATCATGGCGATGGTGACGACGACGAGGCCGATGGCGAGCGAGAAGCGCGCGCCATGGATGAGGCGCGAGAGAATGTCGCGGCCGACCGCGTCAGTGCCCAGGATGAACATGGACGAGCCACCCTGCTGCCAGACCGGCGGCACGAGGATGGATTTGGAGAACACCTGCTCGGCGCTGTGCGGCGCGAGCACAGGCGCGAAGATGGCGATCAGCACCGTGACGACAAAAACCCAGAGGCCGATCACCGCACCCTTGTTGACGGAGAAATAGCGCCAGAATTCCCGCAGGGCGGCCCAGCGCAGGTTCCCGGTCTTCGGCGGCACGGGGCTGGCGATTTCGGTCATCTACTGCACCCTGATGCGCGGATTGACGAGCGCGTAGAGCACGTCGACGAAGAGGTTCACGACCATGACGACAAGCGCGACGATGAGAAGCCCGCCTTGCACCGTGGCATAGTCGCGGCGGCCGATGGCCTCGATCATCCATTTGCCGATACCGGGCCAGGAGAAGATGGTTTCGGTCAGGATCGCGCCAGCCATCAGCATGCCGACCTGCAGGCCGATGGTGGTGATGACCGGGATCAGTGCGTTGCGGAAGGCGTGGATGCCGATCACCCGGCGCGGCGAGAGGCCTTTCGAACGGGCGGTGCGCACGTAGTCCTCGCCCAGGACCTCGAGCATGGCCGAGCGCGTCTGGCGCGCGATGATGGCGAGCGGAATGGTGCCGAGCACGATCGAGGGCAGGATGAGATGGCGGAGGGCCGAGACGAAGGCCGGCCAATTGCCGTGGATGAGGCTGTCGATGGTCATGAAGCCGGTGATCGGCCTGAAGAAGAACTGCAGCCCGATGCGGCCCGAAACCGGGGTCCAGCCGAGCATGCCGGAAACCACGATGATGAGCAGGAGGCCCCACCAGAAAATCGGCATGGAATAGCCGACCAGCGCCGCGCCCATGGTGACCTGGTCAAACCAGGAGCCGCGTTTGACGGCGGCGAAGATGCCGGCCGGAATGCCGATCAGGATGGCAAAGAGCATGGCAAACAACGCAAGCTCGACCGTCGCCGGAAACAGCGTCAGGAACTGATCGAGCACCGCGGTCTTGGTGCGGATGGAAATGCCGAAATCGCCCTGCAGGGCGCTCAGCACGAAATCGAGATACTGTTCCCAGATGGGGCGATTGAAACCGAACTGCTCGGAAAGCAAGGCGTGGCGCTCGGGGCTCATCACCCTCTCTCCGGCGAGCAGGGCAACCGGATCGCTCCCCAGCAGTCGCACCAGGCCGAATGCCACCAGCGTGATGCCGATGAAGGTGGGCACGATCAGGGCCAGACGGTGGAGGATGTATCGCAGCATCTGATCAGGTACAAAGGCGGCGTGAGTTGCCCCACGCCGCCCCCAACTTTTTGAACTTATTCAGCGATGTCGACGCCGTCGAAGCGGTGGATGCCGAGCGGGTCCATGACGTAGCCGCTGACTTCCTTGCGCATCGGCATGAAGACCTTGGAGTGCGCGATGGTCGCCCAGGGCGCCTGTTCCTTGAAGATCACCTGCGCCTGTTCGTAGAGAGCGGTGCGTTCGGCCTGATCCGCCGTGATGCGGGCATCCTGGATCAGCTTCTCGAACTCTTCATTGCACCATTGGGCGCGGTTGTTGCCCCCAACGGCATCGCAACCGAGCAGCACGCCGAGGAAGTTGTCCGGATCGCCATTGTCGCCGGTCCAGCCGAGCAGTACCGCGCCGTCGCGATCGACCGCCTTGGACTGGCTGAGATATTCGGCCCATTCCATGGTGACGATCTCGACGGTAACGCCCGCGGCCGCGAAGTCGGCCTGGAGCACTTCGGCCATGCGCTGTGCGTTCGGGTTGTAGGGACGCGACACCGGCATCGCCCAGACTTTCATCGAGAGATTCTCGACGCCGGCATCGGCAAGCATCTGCCTGGCCGCTTCCGGATCATAGGCGTCATCCTCGATGGCGGTGTTGTAGGACCACATGGTTGGCGGGATCGGATTGATCGCCGCGGCGCCCGCGCCCTGGTAAACCGCGTCGAGGATGGCCTGCTTGTTGATAGCCATGTTGAGGGCCTTGCGGACCTCGACCTTATCGAAGGGCGCCATCTGGGTATTGTAGGCGAGGTAGCCGATATTGAGACCTTCCTGCTCGCCGACCACAAGGTTCGGATCAGCCTGAAGATCGGCGATATCGGCCGGATTGGGGTACGGCATGATGTGGCATTCGCCGGCCTTGAGCTTCTGCGCACGCACCGCCGCGTCGGTGGTGATGGCAAAGATCAGATCATCGATCGGCTGCTTGCCGCCGTAGAAATCCTCGAAGGCCTTGTAGCGGATCACCGCGTCCTGCTGGTAGTCGACGAAGGTGAAGGGGCCGGTGCCGACGGGCTTCTGGTTGAGATCGGACATGGTGCCGGCGGCTTCGAGCTGATCGGCGTATTCCCTGGAGATGATCGAAGCGAAATCCATGCCGAGATCGGCGAGGAAGGCCGCATCCTGGCGGTTGAGGACGAACTTGACCGTCATGTCGTCGAGCCTGACGATCTCCTTGATGAGATCCGGGAAGGACATGCCGCTGAAATATTCGTAGGAAATCCCCTCCTGGTAGGCGAACCACGGATTATCGGACTTCCACTGGCGCTCGAACGAGAAGATCACGTCGTCCGCGTTCAACTCGCGGGTCGGCGTAAAGAAATCGGTGGTCTGGAACTTGACGCCGGGGCGCAGCTTGAAAGTGTATTCAAGCGCATCGTTGCTGACTTCCCAGCTCTCGGCGAGGCCGGGGATCAGCGAGGTCTTGCCATGCTCGAACTCGACGAGGCGGCTATAGACGGTGCGCGAGGCAGCGTCGAAGGTAGTACCGGCAGTATAGGGCGCCGGGTCGAAACCTTCCGGCGAGCCCTCCGAGCAAAATACGAGGGTCTTGGCATAAGCGCCGCCCGCCATGACGGCCATGAGCGCCGTTGCCGCCATAAGAGTCTTCATCAATTTCATGATGGTGGTCTCCCTGAGATTTTTGCGCTTTCGGCTTTGCGCCAAAAGCTTGGCCGGCAGGAAAGCGTTTTTTGCAGCCCCGTGCAATGAGAATATCAGTCTCGTTCCCGCCGCCTGTCGGCAATGCGTACGCCGCGTCCAGGCCCAGCCCACGGCCCCGACGAGTATCGGCATCGCCTGTGTTGACCAAAAGCGGTGCGGGCGCGCATGAAAGACCATGATCCAATCGCTCGCCACCGTCGCTCTCGCCGTCGCCGATTATGACGAGGCCATCGCCTACTTCACCCGCAGGCTGGGCTTTGCCCTGCTTGCCGATATGCCATTGGGCGAGGGCAGGCGCTGGGTGCTGGTCGCGCCGGACGGCGGCAAGGGCGCGCGGCTGCTGCTGGTCAAGGCCGAAGGCGCCGAGCAGTCCGCGCGGGTGGGCAACCAGACCGGCGGGCGCGTGGGCTTCTTCCTCGAAACCAGCGATTTTGGCCGCGACCACGCCGCCTACAAGGCACAAGGCGTGACGTTCCTGGAGGAGCCGCGGCACGAGCCTTACGGAACGGTCGCCGTGTTCGAGGACCTCTACGGCAACAAATGGGACCTGATCGAGCCGAGAGGCTGAAGCGGGCCAAGGGACTGCCCGCTGCCCTGAAAGGCCGTGACATTGACGGGCGTCGGGCTGGCCGCCCTGAAATCGTCACCGAGCCGCTGGTGCTCGGCGGCAACGTGTTTGGCTGGACACTGGACGGGAAGTCGGCCTTTCCGGTGTTCGACGCCTATCTCGATCCAAAAACCGGCGCCCAGGTCGAGCGCAACGGCATTTCGCTTTCCGGTTCGCTCCACGCGATCAACCGGGCGCTCTATTTCCGCGCGCCGGCCGCACCGTCCAGCTAGTGCGCCCGCCACCAGGTCAGCGCCAGGGTCAGCATGAAGACGGCAAAGGCGAGAATGACGGCTCCGACGAAAAAGACGCTTTCAATTGGCATGACTTGCTCCATGAATTGACTGGAGCGAAGTAGGCCATGCGTGGGGCGCCGCGCGTTGATCTGGATCAACGGGTCAGGCGACGAGATAGCCGCCGTCGACGGGCAGGACGGCGCCGGTGACGAAGCCGGCGAGCGGCGAGCACAGGAACAGCGCCGGCCCGACCAGGTCTTCCGGCTTGCCCCAACGTCCCATGGGCGTGCGGCCGACAAGCTCGGCACTGCGCGCCGCGTCGGCGCGCGGAACCGCGGTCATCGCCGTCTCGATCCA
>JAUXUM010000134.1 GCA_030680995.1 Devosia sp. | reverse complement strand
AATTCTGGCCACAGCCCAACGATAGCCCGCCGACCGTCGTAAATCAGAGTGAGACGAAAGCTTGACTAGAAACATCGTTGTGGTCGCCGCCCTTGTAACGGGCCTCCTCTCAACCGTTACTGGGAATGCTCTGGCAGCAGGTGACCAATGCGGTGGGGCTTCCTGGTATGGACCGGGATTCCACGGCAAGAAAGCGGCTTCGGGCCAGCGGTACGATCAGAATGCGATGACCGCCGCCCACAAGTCGCTCCCCTTCGGCACGGTCGTCCGTGTCGTCGACCAGCGGACGGGAAAGTCGGTGAAAGTGACGATCAACGATCGCGGGCCATTCCACAAAGGCCGCATCATCGATCTGAGCAAGGCGGCGGCCACCCAACTGGGCATCCGCAACGCAGGAACCGGGAAGGTCTGCATCGTACGCGTCTGATCGAGACGAACGTGCACAAATCGAAGGCCGCCCGTCAGCAGCGGGCGGCCTTTTCCTTTGGCTGCCGCCCGGCTTGCACAATTTTCGGGCCGACGACATCATCATCTCCGACCTCGCTTCGCTGCCGATCGAGATGGTCCTCCCGCGGGGCGGGATCGTCGCCGAAGCGGGAAAGCTGGCGGCCGACCTCCCGCCTTGGCCGTATCCGGATTTCGCCAAGGGCACGGCGAAGCTAGGCAAGGCGCTGGGCGCCAACCGGCTGGCCGAAGTGGGCGGCGGCATCGTCGACTCGAACGGCGAGGTACTGGCGCTGGTCGAACTGCCGGTCGCGACGCTGATGAAGGCGCATGGCGCCCCGTTCCGCGGCGAGGGCGCGTCCGGCTGACCCGGTGGCGATCCAGGGTCGGGGATCATCTTCGGCGCCTCGTCTTGTGGTTCCGAAACGCTTTGACTAACGTACCTCGCCCCCACTTTGCGAGTTCTTCCATCATGAGATTCGGTCTTGAGCTGCCGCCCCAGATGAGGGTCTATGGCGGTTTCTTCGTTTATTCGTTCTGCATGGGCAGCCTGCCGCCGCGCCTGCCCGACGTCCAGCATGCGATGGGCATCGAAGAGGGCGCCCTCGGCCTGGGCCTGATCGGCGCCGCGGTCGGCACGCTGATCTCGCTGAGCTTTGCCGGACCGATCCTCGATCGCATCGGCTATCGCCGCTCGATCCTGAGCCTGATCCCGCTCCTGGCCCTGCTCTATGCCTTTGCGGTCTTCGCGACCGGGCCGGTGATGTTCTTCCTGCTGCTGCTGCCGGTCGGGTTCATCATCGGCGGCATCGAGATCATCCTCAATCTCGAGGCCGACCGCACCGAGCACCAGATCGGCCATCGCATCATGAACCGGGCCCACGCCTTCTGGAGCTTCGGGTTCTTCTCCTCCGGCCTGATCGGCGCGGGCATCGCCCAGACCGGGCTCAGCGTGCAGCTGCATCTGCTGCTCATGGTGCCGGTGATCGCGCTCGCTGTGGCGGCGGTGCTGGGGCGGTTCGATCCGGCGCCGCACCGCACCGGAACCTCGACCGACGCCGCCGCGCGCTTCGCCATGCCGACGCTCGCCGTCATGGTGCTGGTGGCGGTGACGCTCTCGGCGATGATCATGGAGGGCGCCGGCATCGACTGGTCGGCGATCTACATGAAGGACGTGTTCTTCGTCTCGCCGTTCCTCGCCGGCTTCGCCGTGGCGCTCGGCGCCTTCACCCAGGCCGTGACGCGCTACTTCGCCGACAGCTTCGTCGAGCGCTACAGCCCGACGGTGGTGGCGCGGGTGCTGCTCGGCATCCTGGGCATCGGCGTGCTGTTCGTGTTCTTCGCCGTGGCCGACTGGATGGCGCTCGCCGGCTTTGCCCTGATGGGGGTGGGAACCAGCGCCATCTTCCCGCTCGCCATGTCGGCGGCGGCGCAGCGTACCGACCGGCCGGCGGCGACCAATGTCGCCGCGCTGGCCCAGATCTCCTTCGTCGCCTTCCTGCTGGGGCCGCCGCTCCTGGGCTTCATCGCCGAATACTGGGGGATCCGCTGGTCCTTCGGCATCGGCCTTCCTTTGGTCATCTTGAGCTTCTTGGCTGCCGGCGCGCTCGGCAGCAAGCCGATCAGGCACGAGGTCGATTGATCCGATGCAGCCGCACCACCGCATTTTCGGGGTCTTCTTCATCTTCGCGCTGTCGATGGGCGCGCTGCTGTCGCGCCTCCCCGATCTGCAGCGCTCGCTGCATCTGACCGAGGGCCAGCTCGGCCTCACGCTCATCGCCATGTCGTGCGGCGCTCTGGTGGGGCTCACCTTCTCGAGTCCGCTGATCGTCCGGCTCGGGGCGCGCAGCACCGCCTATGTCACCGTATTGGGTGCCTCCGCGCTCTATGCGGTGGTTCCGTGGATGCCGTCGGCGATCTGGGTGACGCCGCTGTTCTTCGTCGCCGGCATCCTCGCCGGCGCATTGGAGATCAACGTCAATCTCGAGACCGACCGGCACGAGGCCCGGCTCGGCTACCGCATCATGAACCGGGCCCACGGCATGTGGAGCCTCGGCTTCTTCGTCACCGCCTTCATCAGCGCCGGGGTACGCCAGCTCGGCGTTTCGATGCAGATGCACCTGCTGGTCGCCCTGCTGGTCGTCATCGTGGCCGGAGTGATTGTCTTTTCGGGGATCGAGAATGCGCCCGTCCGCGTCGACAGTCATGACGGCAAGGCGCCACTTGTCGCTTTTCCAACGCTGGGGCTCGCCGCACTCTGCCTGATCGGCGCTTCGCCATTACTGGTGGAGGGCGCCGGCATCGACTGGTCGGCCATCTATATGCGCGACGTGTTTGCCGTCGAGCCGTTCGTCGGCGGGCTGAGCATCACGCTGTTCTCCCTGTTCATGGCGATCGCGCGGCTTTCCATCGACCCGGTGGTCGACCGGTTCAGCCCGCGCGCGGTGGCGACGGCGCTGCTGGTCGTCGCCGCCGCCGGGCTGATCCTCGTCGCCATGGCGCCTCACCCCTATGCGGCACTCCTCGGCTTTGTCCTGATGGGCATTGGCTGCAGCGCCGTCTATCCGCTCGCCGTCTCGGCGGCGGCGCAGCGTAATGACCGGCCCGCCTCGGTCAATGTCGCGGCGCTCGGGCAGCTGACCTTCGTCGTCTTCTTCGTCGGCCCGCCGCTCTTGGGTTTCATCGCCGAGAACTGGGGTATCCGTTTCTCATACTGGGCCTGCGTGCCGCTGATCGTTGCCAGCCTCCTGGTCATCAAGGCGCTGGCACCCAGGCCGGTCAAGGTGTTCAGCGAGCCGGAGCCGGCGACGCCCCATGGCTGAGTTGCCCCATATCGTCGACCTCCGGCAATCGCCGGCCGCGCTGAAAGTCCAGCGGGGGGTGATGCGGCTCCTCCGCGGCCAGTACGATTTCTGCTGCTATGCCGAAGTGCCGCTCGCCAATGGCCGCCGCGCCGACGTGCTCGGCGTAGGGCCCGGGGGCGAGATCTGGATCGTCGAGATCAAGTCGAGCCTCATGGATTTCCAGGTCGATCAGAAATGGCCGAACTATAAGGATTTCTGCGACCGCTTCTTCTTCGCCAAGCCGCCCGAGCTCGACCCCGGCATCTTCCCGGCCTCCGAAGGGCTGCTCGTCGCCGATGCCCATGACGCGGCGATCCTGCGGATGGCAGAGCATTCCCCGCTGCCCGGCGCGCGCCGCAAGGCTATGCTGCTCAAGCTGGCGCGGCTGGGGGCCGACCGCGTGCACACGCTGATGGATCCGGGCGAGCTCAAATGACCACGGCGGCCACCGTCCGGGAGACAGCGGTGCGGTCGCGCAACAGCATCAAACTGGTTTTCCTCGTCCACGCGCTGGCAACCGGCTCGATGTTCACCCGCATTCCCGACATCCAGCTTGGCCTGGGGCTCGACGAAGGCACGCTCGGCGCGGTGATGATCGGCCAGCCGATCGGTGCCATTTTGATGTTCCTCGTTGCGAGCCGGATCGTCGAACGGGTGGGCACGCGGTGGCTGCTTGTGGCCGGTCTGCCGCTGCTCGCAGTCGGCGTCCTTTCCATGGCGCTGGCACCCTCGCCCGCAGCACTGTTCGCCGCCTTCTTCGGTTTCAGCGCCCTGTTCGCCATCACCAATGTGGCGATGAATGTCGAAGCCGACCGCGTCGAAGCCGCCACGGACAAGCGGCTGATGAACACCTGCCACGGCCTGTGGAGCATCGGTCAACTCGCCGCCGTCAGCATCGGCGCCGTCGCCCGCGGGCTGGACGTTCCGCCAGCCATCCATTTCGGCCTCTTCGTGCCGCTGACGCTTCTGGCTGCGTTGCTGGTGGTACTGCCGATGCGGGAGGCTCAGGCGCGCGCCCACAGCCAGGGCGCCAGGCGGACATTGATGGCTTTTCCAACGCTTGCGATGCTGATGCTCGTGGGTTTTGCGCTGGCGGGCGCCCTCCTTGAGGCGGCATCCCGCAACTGGTCGGTCATCTACATGCGCGACAGTTTCTCGGCCCCGGACTGGGTGGATACGCTGACGCTGCCCGCCTTTGTCGGCGCCACGGCGCTGGGGCGTTTCTTTGCCGACGGCGTGATAGCCCGCTTTGGACCGGCGCGCGTGGCGCGCCTCCTGGCGATCGTCGCGCTGGTGGGCGTCGTCGTCATCGTCACCGCGCCAATTCCCGAGGTCGCGCTCTTCGGTTTCCTGCTTGTCGGTCTCGGCGTCTGCGTCTCCTTCCCGCTTACCACCTCGGCCGCCGCCCAGCTCGGCGACCGGCCCTCTTCGGAGAATGTCGCGGCGCTGACCATGACAACGCAGATCGTCCTGCTCGGCGCTCCGGCCCTGCTCGGCGCGGTCGCCGAAACCTTCGGCATCCGCATGACCTTTGCGATCGTCGCGCCGATGGTGCTGCTGTCGATCTGGCTGGCACGCTACCTGGCGCCGCAGCAGGAACGTTAGTCTATTCGCCCGATGGTTCGGCGTGGATGGCCGTGCCAGGCGGCATCGTGCGCGGCGGCACGGGTGGAACAGCGTCCGCCGCCCCAGCCAGCTCGGCCTTCAGCGCCGCCATGATCCGGAGCCTTCTGGCGTCGCTCTCGGCGCCCTTGAGCAGATGGCTCAGATCGATGATGAAGCTCGCATAGGCATTGTGCCAGTCCGAGCTCATCTGGCTCAGATCGATGCGCGGCGCCTCCGGCCTGTGCAAGCCCTTGACCCCCTCGGCCCGCAGTTCGAACGCGTCGTCGAGCAGCGGCAGGATCACCTGGTCGCCGGCCAACCCGCCGCTCGACACGATCGCGGCACGAAGCGCGGCGCGCTCCTCGTCCTCGCCATGGGTCAGAAACAGCGCACCGTGGGCGGGCAGCCGTGCCTTGATCCACATCATCAGTTCGGACTGGTCGGCGTGGGCGGAATAGTTGCCGAGGCTGCGGATGCGGGCGCGTACCGGCACCATAATGCCGTGAATGCGCACTTCCCTGGCGCCGGACTGGATGATCTGGCCCAGCGTTCCCGGCGCCTGATAGCCGACGAACAGTACCGTGGCGTTGGCGCGGATCAGATTGTTGCGCAGATGGTGCTTGATGCGGCCGGCATCGGCCATGCCGGAGGCCGACATGATGATGGCGCCGCCGCGGATGGAATTGATTTCCTTGGATTCCTCCACCGACTCGACGATGCGGAAGCGGGGATCGTTGAACAGTTCGCCGGCCCCCAGCTCGACATCCTCGAACATGGCGCCGTATTTCTTGTAGACGCCGGTGACCTTGGAAGCGAGCGGGCTGTCGAGGAAGACCAGGTCAGGGGCGATGGCCCCCTCCTTGATCAGGAGGCCGATGTCGTGCAGCAGCTCCTGACTGCGCTCCACGGCAAAGGCGGGGATTACCAGATTGCCGCCGCGTTTGAGGGCGTCATTGATCTCGGTCCTCAGCGCCTCGCGCCGCCCGACCAGCGTATAATCCTCGCGCTCGCGCCCGCCATAGGTGGATTCGGCGAGAATGTAGTCGAATCCCGAAGGCGCGTCGGGCCCGAGATAGAATACCTTTTCGTCCGGACCGATGTCGCCCGAGAACAGCAGGCGGATGAGCTGCGCATCGCCATTGGCCACCTCGACCTCAATGGAGGCCGAACCCAGGATGTGCCCAGCGTTCCAATAGCGCGCACGCACCCCCCGGCCCGGCTCGATCCACTCGCCGTAGCGCACCACGGTGCGGCGCTTGAGGGTTTCGACCGCGTCTTCCATGGTGTAGAGCGGCTCGGCCGGCTCCTCGCCGCGGCGGCCGCGCTTCCTGGTCTCGCGCTCGGCCTCGCTTTCCTGGATGCCGGCGGCGTCGGGCAGGAGGTACTCGAGCAGACCCGCGGTCGGCTCGGTCATCAGCATCTTGTTGCGGTAGCCGAGCTTGCAGAGCTTGGGGAGAAGACCGGCATGATCGATATGGGCGTGGGTCAAAAGCACGAAGTCGATTTTTCCGGGATCGAAGGGCAGCGGCTTGTAGTTGAGGTCGCGGACCGACTTGTTGCCCTGGAACAGCCCGCAATCGACCAGGAACTGGCCCTGCGGGTGAACGATGCGGTAGCACGAGCCCGTGACGGTACCCGCCGCCCCATGGAAGTTGAGCGTGACGGTCATACGGACCTCCTGGTTGTCGGCTGGCGAGGGGTTATTTGGGCGCGCGCTTGGCGAGAATGCGCTGCAGGGTACGGCGGTGCATGTTGAGCCGCCGCGCGGTCTCCGAGACATTGCGATCGCACAGCTCATAGACCCGCTGGATGTGCTCCCAGCGCACGCGATCGGCCGACATCGGGTTTTCCGGCGGTTGCGGCGAGTTCTCGCCGGTCGCCAGCAGCGCATTGATCACATCGTCGGCGTCGGCGGGCTTGGAAAGATAGTCCACCGCGCCCAGCTTCACCGCCGTAACGGCGGTCGCGATATTGCCATAACCGGTGAGGACCACGGCCCGGGCGTCGGCGCGCTTTCGGTGCAGGGCCGCGACGACGTCGAGCCCATTGCCATCCTCGAGCCGCAGATCCACCACGGCATAGGCCGGGGGCGCCGCTTCCACCGCCGCGAGTCCGCCGGCGACGGTATCGGCGACGCGGACATCGAAGCCACGCTTTTCCATGGCCCGCTCGAGGCGCGTCAGGAAAGCCCTGTCGTCATCGACAAGGAGAAGCGTGCGGTCTGCTGCCAGGAGGTCATCGACGGTGCTCATTGCCGCCTCCCATAAGGCTTCCGGGAGCAAAGGTCAAAAGCCGGACGCTTTCTGGGTTTCGACGAGCTTGCGGGGCCAGACGATGCTGACCAGCGCCCCGCCCTCCGGCGTCTGGTTTTCGAAGGAGAGGCGGGCGCCGGTGCGCTCGAGCAGGGTCTTGGCGATGAAGATGCCGAGCCCGAGCCCGGCGGCGGCGGCGTCTTCGGCGGCGCGCGCCCGCGTGGTCAGATAGGGCTCGCCCAATCGGGCGATCAGATCGGGTGGGAAGCCGGGCCCGTCGTCGGTGATGGCGAGGGTGACGGCGATCTTGTCCCAGCCGGCATCGATCAGCACGCGGGATTTGGCGAAATGGACGGCGTTCTCGATGAGGTTGCCGAGGCCGTAGAGCAGGCCGACATTGCGGCGGAACACCGGATCGGGACCGGCGGCGTTCTCGGTGGTGATGCTGATGGTCCTGCCGAGGCCTTCGTATGGCTTGGCGACCTCGGCAATCAGTTCGCCCAGCGGCAGGGCCGCGAACGGATCGCCGCCATCGGCGCCCAGATTGCGGAGCTTGGCGAGGATGGCGCGGCAGCGGGCGGTCTGCGAAATGATGAGCTCGACGTCTTCGGCGAGGTGCCCGGGCGGGATGTCGGAGCGCATTTCCTTGGCGGCCAGCGCGATGGTCGAGAGCGGCGTGCCCAGCTCGTGAGCGGCGGCCGCCGCAAGACCGTCGAGCGCGTTCAGTTGCTCGTGCCGGGAGAGCGCGATCTCGGTCGCGGCGAGGGCATCGGCCAGTTGCCGCGCCTCGTGCGCCACCCGGTTGGTATAGGCGGCGATAAAGGTGACGCCGCAAAGTAGCGATACCCAGATGCCGATGACGTAGACCCGGTCGAAGACGATGTGGTTCTGCGGGTGCCACGGCAGGGGCAGGTGCCAGACCGCGGTGAGCGAGGCGATGGCGATGACCAGCGCCGCGAGCATGAAAGTGGAACGCTGCGGCAGTGTCGTCGCCGAAACCGAGACCGGGGCGAGCAGCAGCAGCGAGAACGGGTTCTGCAGCCCGCCGGTCAGCGCCAGCAGGCCGCCCAGCTGCACGCAGTCATAGGCGAGCTGGACGGTGGCGACGGTGGCGGTGGGCCGATGCCCGGCGCCGGAGCGGAATATCAGCCAGAGATTGAGCAGCACCGAAAGGGCGACGAGGCCCAGGCACTCCATCAGCGGCAGCGGGAAACCCAGGCCCAGGGACACAAAGAGCAGGCCGACGGTCTGGCCCCCGACGGCCAGCCAGCGCAGCCCGACCAGCGTTGCCAGCCGCAGCGGCCGCCAGCTTCCCGGCAGCGGCAGTCTCTTGTCGTCCGTCACACTTGCCACCGGGAACGCCTTCCTCCGCCCGCTTAGGAACTCCAGTATGGCATTTCAAGAGCAAAAATGCGTGATCGGCGCGCTTGACCCCGGACACATGGGGGCCACATCTCCCTTTGTTCGTGACTGGGAGAATGCCAATGAACACTGCAATCATCAAACCTCAATGGGGTCCACTGACCATCGCCCTGATGGTATTGGGCTTCATCATCTGGTGGCCGCTCGGGCTGGCCATGCTGGCCTATATCCTCTGGGGCGAGAATTTCGGCGGCTCCGCCGAAAAGGCCCAGGGCTGGGTCAACAGGCAGCGCGCCTGGGCCCGCGAGCATTGCGGTCCCAATAGCCGCCACCGGCACGGCTTCCGTCATTCGAGCGGCAACGCCGCTTTCGATGACTACCGCGCCGAGCAGTTGAAGCGGCTCGAAGAGGAGCGCAGGCGCCTCGACGAGGAAATCAACGCCTTCCACGAATATATGCGCAACCTGCGCATGGCCAAGGATCGCGAGGAATTCGACCGCTTCATGCGCGACCGCAACGGCGATCGCTCCAACTACGGCGAGAGCCACACCGGAAACTAGGCTTCGCTCTTCGTTTCCTCCAGACGCAGCCGCTCGCGGTTGCCACTCGCGCCCCTCGCAACGGGGGCGCTTTTTCTTGTCCGTCGCCCGCTCGAATCTGCTCTTATGGGAAGACAAGATGATCGCGCTCCTGCAAAATAAATGGCCGGCCCGGACCGAGGCGCGTATCGACGGACGTCTGGTGGCGGTGGCGGTGCGGGTCAGCGCGCGCGCCCGCAGTTACCGGCTCTCGATTCCCCATCACGGCGCCCCGGTACTGACCGTGCCGCGGCACGGGCGCTGGCCGGAGGCGGAAGCCTTCCTCGCCCGGCAGACGGCCTGGCTGGCGGCGCGGCTCAAGCGCGCGGCCAAGCCGGTCTCGTTCAGCGCCGGCGCAGCGGTGCCGCTGCGCGGGGTCGACCATCGCATCGTGCCGACCGGCAGGATCCGCGGGCGGGTCGAGGTGGCCGCGCTCGAGGAGGAAGCGGCCTTGCTGGTGCCCGGCGAAACCGCGCATCAGGCGCGGCGGCTGATCGACTGGATGAAGACGGAGGCGCAGCGCGATCTCGAGGCGCGGGTCGCGGTGCATGCGCAGACGCTGGGGGTGACGGTCAAATCGGTGGCCATGCGCAGCCAGTCGACGCGCTGGGGCTCATGCTCGTCGGCGGGGCGGCTCAACTTCAACTGGCGGCTGGTGCTGGCGCCGCCCTTCGTCCTCGATTACGTCGCTGCCCATGAGGTGGCGCACCTGGTCGAGATGAACCACTCCAGGGCCTTCTGGTCCACGGTCGAGCGCGCCCTGCCGGGGATGGAACGGGGCCGCGCCTGGCTCAAGGCGCATGGCCGGCAGCTCATGGTCTACGGGCTGGATGTGTGAGGGCCACCGGAGCGATTTTCCGCCTTACGGCCGCGGCTAGTTACCGAAAATGTCACCCAAAAGGTCGACCAGGGTGCGCTTGGGCCGCTGGGGCTGCTCCATCGGGATGAGGCTGACGTCGGTCGCCTCGCTTCTCGCATGGGCACCCGGCAGTTCCGCCACCGCCATGCCGGCATGGGCCCTGGCCATGAATTCGGACCAGATCTCCACCGGCACATTGCCGCCGCTCAGCTTGGTGGAGGTGTCGTCGTCATTGCCCAGCCATACGCCGGTCACCATCCGCGCGGTATAGCCGACGAACACGGCGTCGCGGGCCTTCTGCGAGGTGCCGGTCTTGCCGGCGATGGGCCAGCCGTCGAGCTGGGCCTTTTTGCCGGTACCGACCTCGAGCGCGGTGGTCAGCATGTCGTTCATCTCGGCGACGATCTCGGGCTGGACCACCTGGCCCGGGCCCGCCGGTATGGCCTCGTAGAGCACCTTGCCGCCGGCGGTCTCGATGCGGGTGATGACATTGGCGATCACCCCGATACCGCCATTGGCGAAGGGAGCATAGGCCGCGGTCAGTTCGAGCAGCGAAACCTCCGAGGTCCCCAGCGCGATGGACGGTACGGCCTGCATGGGCGAAGAGATGCCCAGCCGCATGGCGGCTTCGACGACTTTTTCGGGGCCCACATCGATGGCGAGGCGCCCGGAGACGGTGTTGAGCGAATAGGCGAGCGCGTTGCGCAGCGTGACCGGGCCAAGATACTTGCCGGTGGCGTTCTGCGGGCTCCAGCCGTTGTAGTCGAAGGGCGCGTCGTCGGCGACGGTCTCGGGCGTGTAGCCCTTCTCCATGGCGGCGAGGTAGACGAAGGGCTTGAAGGCCGAGCCCGGCTGCCGCCGCGACGTCACCGCGCGGTTGAACTGGCTCTGGGCATAATCGGTGCCGCCGACCAGCGCCCGGACGGTGCCGTCGACATCCATGGCGACCAGCGCGCCCTGGCTGAAGCCCTTTTCCTCGCCCTTGGTGGCGACCGCCTCCTTGACCACGAATTCGGCGTGCTTCTGCAGGTCCCAGTCGATGGTGGTCGAAACGACCACGTCCTCGTTGGTCTCGCCGATATAGGCGGTCATCAGGCTTTCCACCCAGTCGGCGACATAGGATTCGGCGCCGGTGACCTTGGTGCGGATGCGCTGGTTGGGATCGATGGCGGCGGCCTTGGCTTCGGCCTGGGAGATGAAGCCCTGGTCGGCCATTTCCTGGAGCACCACACGGGCGCGCTGGGCGGCGCCCTCGGGGTCTCGCTTGGCGTTGTAGGCCGACGGCGCCTTGAGCGAGCCGGCGAGCACGGCAGCTTCGCCGAGCGAGAGATTGCGCGCCGATTTGCCGAAATAGACCTGGGCGGCGGCCTCGATGCCGGTTGCGCCGTTGCCGAAGAACACCCGGTTCAAATAGAGTTCGAGGATGTCTTCCTTGGTGTAGTTCTGCTCCAGCCAGAGAGCGAGCAGCGCCTCCTGCACCTTGCGGCCGATGTTCTGGTCCGGGGTGAGGAAGAGGTTCTTGGCCAGCTGCTGGGTGATGGTGGAACCGCCGCGTTCCACCCGGCCGGAGCGAAGGTTGTCGACCATTGCAGCGACAATGCCGATGGGATCGACGCCGAAGTGCTCATAGAAACGCCGGTCCTCGATGGCCATCACCGCCGCTGGCACATAGTAGGGCAGCTCGCGCAGCGAAATGGCTTCGCCGCCGGTCTTGCCGCGATTGGAGAGCAATTGCCCGTTGCTGGCGACGACCCGGATATTGGCCGGACGGTCGGGCACCGCCCAAGTGTCGGACGAAGGCAGCTGCACGGCATAGTAGACCACGACGGCCGCCGCCGCGATGCCGCCCCAGACGCCCATGACGAAAAGCCAATAGACGAACTTGCCGACCATGCGGCCGAGCGTCAGCGGCCTGCGCCCGCGCCGGCCGCGGACCTTTCCGGCTTTGCCGCGCCGCGGCTTGCCGCGGGTGACGCTGGGCTCGTCGTCGGCATAGGCGCTGTC
>JAUXUM010000131.1 GCA_030680995.1 Devosia sp. | reverse complement strand
CTCCAACGCCATCAATATCGGCGCATTTCCAGAAATGGTCGGCCGTTTCGATGAGCATGGCCCCGACGCCGCGGGCAAGTACCTGGGTCAGCAGATGACGCTTATGGCGCGCCTGAGCTTTCCGGTTGCGGCTCTTCTCATCGTGCTGTCGGCCGACATCGCCGAACTCGTTCTGCCCGCGAGCTACCGCAACGAGGTGATCGCGCTTTTCCCGGTCATCGTGGTCAGCGTGCTTTTCGCCAATTTCCAGAGCTTCGTCTACGACAACATCTTTCATGCCTTCAAGCGCAACTGGCTGCTGATCTGGGCAACGATTCCCGGCTCGGTCACCGGCGTCGTGCTCGGCTTGCTGCTCATCCCGCACTACCAGGGACTGGGCGCCGCCTATGCGCTGGCCGGCGGATCGCTTGTCGGCCTGCTCGGCAGCATATTGTTCTCGACCCGACTGATGCGGCTGCGGACGCCTTATGCGGACCTGCTGAGCTCGGCCGGAATTGCGGTGTTCTGTGGCGCCGCGGCGGCTCTCACAGGTCTCTTGCTCGGCGAGGCCTGGCTGGTGGTGCGGCTTGGCAGCGCGGCGCTCGTGGGAGGGATCGTGTTCCTCGGCCTCACCTCGCTGATCCACCCGCTTGAGGCCCGCAGGCTGATCGAGATGGCGTCCCGGCGGATGGGCCCCGGCCGCCGTCAGACCGGCGCTTCGCGAAGCTGACGGATCAGTCTCGGGCGCGGCGCGACCAGTAGGCGGACCAGAGCAGGCGCGCATAGGCCAAGTTGGTGTCGTAGTAACGTCGCCACAGCCGGCGCGGCTCCTGCAGCACCCGGTAGAGCCATTCGAGCCCCATCGCCCGCACCAGCCGCGGCGCCCGGCTCACCTTGCCGCCATAGACATCGAAGCTGCCTCCGACGCCCATGACAAAGGACGGCGTCAATTGGCTGCGATAGCGATGCAGGAAACGCTCCTTGCGCGGTGTCGGCATGGCGACGAACAGGCAATCGGCGCCCGAAGCGTTTATCGTCGCGACCACGCCCTCCTCGCCCTCCGGCCTGAAATACCCGTCCTGCGCTCCCGCCACGACCAAGCCTGGATAGTCGCGGCCCAGCCGCCGTCGGACCGCGTCGAGCACATGGGCTTCGGCGCCCAGCAGAAAGGGCCTAAAACCGCGCTCCGCGCAGATGCGGAAGAGGTTTTCCATGATGTCGACGCCGGCAACTCGCTCCGGCGCGCGGATGCCCAATAAATGGGCGCCCCAGACCACGCCGGCGCCGTCGATATTTATGAGATCCGCCCCGGACACGTCCTGCCGCAGTTCGGCGTTGGAACGCATGTTGACGAGCTTGGCGACATTGACGACGGTATGATGCAGTGGCCGCTTCTGCGCCATCGCCTCCGTTGCGATGGCCAGGGTCTCCGCCATGGTGAGCAGGTGCATGGGTGCGCCGAGGAATTCGGTCCGTCGTGCGGCGATCAAGTGATGTTCCGCCCAGCTTGCGGTGTGGGTCGTGTCGCTCATGCGGACCTCCCGTTGATGCGCGCATCGGGCTTGCGGGCCTTGCGCCAGGTCCACAGACCTCTCGTGTCGATCAGCTTCTTGTCCTTGAGCGCTTCGGGATCGATGAGCGAGAAATGCCGATGATCGACCAGAAGTACGATCACGTCGGCCTTGTCGATAGCCGTCAGCGCGTCAGTGAATTCGATCCCCAGCTCATCGAGTTCCTTGGGCAGCCGCCGTGCATGCGGCTCGGCGGCGATGATCTTGCCAACGCCCGCCTCGTGCAGGAGCTTCACCACCTCGACCGCCGGGCTCTCGCGCAGATCGTCGATATTGGGTTTGAAGGAGAGCCCGAGGCAGGCGATGGTTTCGCGCTTCGTCGGGTCGAGCACCGCCTCGATCTCTTTGACCACCGCGTAGGGACGCTCGCTGTTGATGCGCCGGCCGGCGCTCATCAGCCGCGTGTTGTTGGGGGCGGCATCGATGATGAAATAGGGATCGACCGCGATGCAGTGGCCGCCGACGCCCGGACCCGGCTGCAGGATGGAGACGCGCGGATGCCGGTTGGCGAGGTCGATCACCTCCCAGACATTGAGCTTGAGATCGGAACAGACCGCCGCGAGTTCGTTGGCGAAGGCGATGTTGACGTCGCGGTAGGCGTTCTCGGTGAGCTTGACCAGCTCGGCAGCTTCGGCCGAGGTGACGAACAGCTCGCCATTGACGAAGCTGGCATAGAGCATTGCGGCACGTTCGGAGGAGCGGCGCGAGAGGCCGCCGACGCTGCGGTCATTGTCGACCAGCTCGGTCAGAACCTTGCCGGGCAGCACCCGCTCGGGGCTATAGGCGACCAGGACGTCGGCATCCTCGCCGGCGGTGTCGGGAAAAAGCAGATCGGGTCGTTCCCCGGCCAGGAGTTCGCACAGCTTGCGCGTCGTGCCGACCGGTGAGGTGGACTCGAGGACCACGAGATCGCCCTTTTTCAGGTGCGGAGCGATGCTGCGGCCGGCGGCGAACACATGGCTGACATCGGGCTTGCGATCATCGGTGATCGGCGTCGGCACGGCGATCACGAAGGCGTCCGCCGGCTCGGGCCGCGTCGCCCCGCGCAGTGTTCCATTGGCCACGACCTTCTGGATCAGGCCATCGAGATCGGGCTCGACGATGTGGACTTCGCCGCGGTTGACGCTTTCGACGACGCTCTCGTCGATGTCCACGCCGACGACCTTGAGGCCCCGGCTGGCGAGGATGGCGCAGGTCGGCAGACCGATGTAACCCATGCCGATGACCGATATGGTCGAAAATTCAGACATGCCGCAATAGCTCCTTGAGGATGCGTGCGCCCGCATGGCCATCGCCGTAGGGATTGTGGCGTTCGCTCATCCGTGAATAGGCCGCCGCGTCGTCGAGCAATTGGCCGGCATTGGTAACGATGGCGTCGACATCGGTGCCGACGAGGCGCGCCGTGCCGGCCGCGACGCCTTCCGGCCGTTCAGTGTTCTCGCGCATGACCAGCACCGGCTTGCCCAGCGAAGGCGCCTCTTCCTGCACACCGCCGGAATCGGTGAGCACCAGATGGGCACGCTTGAGCAGATAGACGAAAGGCAGGTAGTCCTGCGGTCCAATCAGCGCGACGTTTTCAATCCCACCGAGCGCCGCATGCACGATCTCGCGCACATTGGGGTTGGGGTGCACCGGGTAGACGATCTGCACGTCGCGGCGACCGGCGAGCGTCTTCAATGCCGCGCAAATCCTGTCGATGCCGCCATCGAAATTCTCGCGGCGGTGGCCGGTGACCAGCACCAGTTTCCTGTTCGCATCGAGGAAGGAGAAGCGGGAGGCGAGCCGCCCGGCAAGTTCGGCATCCTCGTCCATCGTCCGGCTGAAATGCAGCAAGGTGTCGATCACCGTATTGCCGCTCACGAAGATGCTTTCCGGCGCCTTGCCTTCGGCCACGAGGTTGTCCCGGGCCTCGGGCGTCGGGGCGAAATGCCAAGCCGCGATATCGCCGACGATCTTGCGGTTGAGTTCTTCGGGCCAGGGCGAAAGAATGTTGTGGCTGCGCAGTCCCGCTTCGATATGGGCGACCGGAATGCGCTTGTAGAACGCGGCAAGTGCCGCCGTCATGGCGGTCGTCGTGTCCCCCTGGACCATCAGCACGTCCGGCCTGGCCGCGTCGAGCACTTCGGCCATGCCGGTGAGTACACGGGCAGTGACGTCGAACAGCGACTGGCCCGGCTGCATGACGTCGAGATCGTAATGGACGGGCAGGCCGGTCAGTGCGATGACCTGATCCACCATCTCGCGATGCTGCGCCGTGATGCAGATCTCGGTGTGAAGCCGCGGCTCGGCCAGCGCCGCCCGCGCGATGGGGAAGCATTTGAGAGCTTCGGGGCGCGTGCCGAAGACGATGAGTAGCCGCGGCTTTCGGGGTGCGCTGTGCTGTTCAGTCGCGTCTGTCACATTCGATCCGCAGCTTCTGGATAGGTTGCGACCGGCGAGAATCCACCATGGCAATTGCGTGGAATGTATATCCAAGGATCGCCCGCGGGTGGCCCATTCCTTGCGATTATGCTTAAGGCGCAGCGGGGCCGGGGCGAGCCGCCCGTTCACCCTAAGTGGGGCTTTGTATTGCCGTTGCCGCCGGGCCGCACATAGAAGCGGCTGGCGGCGCAACGCACCCGAGTCAAAGCATGACCAACATCGCCGTCGTCATTCCAGCCAAGAACCCGCGTGCGTGGCAATTGCTCGTGGCCGAGCGGCTTCGCGCCGCCGGGCATGCCGTTTCGATCGAACATGCCGGGCCGCGCGACCGGGGCTCGATGGCGCTCGATGCCATCCTGGCAATCGAACGTTGGCGCAGCGGCCAGTGTCTTGCCTCTGTCACCGCGCCGGCGGCCGTTACCCCAGCTGCCGCGGCACCGGACTTGGTTGTCGACCTGACCGGCTCAACCAGCACGCGCGCGGTGCCGGTGATCTCGATCCTCTTCGAGGGCAGTGCCTCCATGTCGAGCGCTGCCCGTTCGCTCGTTTCAGGCCGGCTGCCGGACCTGATCGTCACGCTCGACGGCGAGTTGGTCAGCACGGCGCGCCCCATGGTGGGTGAACGGATCTGGTTGTCGCGCGGCCTCGGCGACGTGCTGGCGCGGGCGATCACTCTCATCGAGCGAACAGTTCGGAGCTTCGTCTCGGATACGCTCGACAAGCGCGCCGACCTTCCCGCGCCGCGCGCGGGTGCGACCCTCTCGGCATCCGAGGCCATGGGGCACGCGCTCTCGCTCGCGCCGAGGCTGCTGGAACGGATGACGCACAAGAGGCTGCACCGCGAATTCCACTGGCAGGTCGGCTACCGCTTCCACGATGGGCCCGGAGTGGCAGAGACCGGCGGTCTGGCGGGAGAGCCGTGGACGCTGCTCGAAGAAGACGGCTCGCGCTTCTTTGCCGATCCCTTTCCCTTTGCATGGGAGACCAATCACTGCCTTTTCGTCGAAGATTACCTGCATGCGCGCGGCAAGGGCGTGATCTCGGTTGTCGAGTTCGATGGCGGCGGCCGCCCAGGGCGGCCGCGCATGGTGCTCGAAGAGGAGCACCACCTGTCCTATCCGCAGGTGTTCGAACGTGATGGCGTCATCTGGATGCTGCCGGAGAGCTCCGGCGCGCGGCGCCTGGTGCTCTATAGGGCGGACCCGTTTCCTGACCGGTGGGTGGCCGACAGCGTCCTGCTCGAGGGGGTGGAGGTCTCGGACGCGACACTCCTCGAGCACGGTGGTCGGCTATGGCTTTTCGCAGCGGTCGGAGACGGCTTCGGCAATCCCTCCGATACGCTCCACGTCCACGCCGCCGACAATCTTCGGGGCCCCTGGCTGCCGCATGCGGAGAACCCGATACTGATCGATCGCGCCGCGGCCCGTCCGGGCGGGGCCTTTGTGCACAGCCAGGGCGAAACTATTCTGCCGGTCCAGGACGGATCGGCCTCCTATGGCGGCGGCCTCGGTCTCGCCAGGCTCCTCGAACTCAGCGACCGGTCGGTGCGGATGGCGACGCCCTCGCCGATAGCGGGCGCGCCGGCCTGGCCCTATCGCGGCATCCATACCCTCAATCGGTCGGGACGCCTCGAGGCAATCGACGGCTTCGACCCGAATAGGAAGCGGCAAAGGCGATGATGAGCACGACGACGACCGCGACGCTGGGCGTCTTTGTGGAGAGTGTGTTGTTGGAGAGGGCCGCGAGGAAGAAGACCGCCACGCCGATCACCGCCGGTCGCCGCGCGTCCCGCAGGAGGCGCCGGAAAACCCAGATGACCAGCGCGGTGAAGGCGATGGCGAGCGGCAATCCGAGCTGGAAGATCAGGACCACCGGCGTGCTCTCAATATAGGGGAGGCCCAGCTTCTCGTTCACGATCTCGAGGACGGCGTTGAGGTCGGCCCCGAAGACGATAGCTTTCCAGTCAACATGGCCGAACACCTCGTAGACGGTGATGCGGGCCATGAAGTTCTCGTCGAACAGGCTCTCGCTGAAGCGGCTGAGCAAGCCGCCCGCCAGCAGCAGGGCGACCAGCACCGCGCCGCCGAGCAGGACCAGGATCAGCACCACCGACTTGGCGCGTTGTTCCTGGCGCCTGGTCAAATTGGTCCACGGAACGAACATCAGGATGGCGAGGATCTCGGCTGTCGCGAGAAGTGTCGCGAAGCGGGCGCCCGAGGCGGCGGTGCCGACGAAAAGCAGTACGACGCTCGCCGCCTTCGCGGCCACCGACCAGCGGGATGAGGCGACAAAGCCGATGGCCATCGCGCACATCATGCCCAGCGTCAAAGGATGGTCGGCAAGTCCGGTCGGCCGGAACACGAGTTCGTTCGCGCCATAGGGCAGGAGCCTCATGCCGGTTGCCGCTTCGCCGATGCCGATGATCGCGCTCAGCAGCTGCGTAGCCAGCACGACATTGCCGATGCCCCGCCGCACCGGTTCGCCCACCGAACACATCAGGAGCCCGGCCGCACCGGCCACCACGTAGGTATCGATGAAGTAGCCGGAGGCCGACGCCCGCCCCAGCCCGGCCATCAGCGCGATCAGGAGGATGAGCCAGCCGGTGAAGTAGATGAGGGCGCGGAACTTGTCGACATCGGTGTCGCGCAGGAACACCGGACGCAGGAGGAAGGCGACCGGCAGCAACAGCATGATGGCGTAGGTGCCGAAATGCAGCTTCTCGTAGAACGCACCCGTCTCGTCGGTGTATCGGACGAGCAGGTTCATGATCTGCGGCGATACCGAGAAGCGGAGGGTCAGGACGCTGGAGATGAGCAGGAAAAGCAGCAGCGAAACGGCATTTTGCCGCCGCGCCCCGGCGTTCTCGATCTGCCCGGGATTGGATACGGAATAGCGCACCGTCTACCTCTTGCGGCGGCCGACGGCAGGCCCTCGAGAAAGGGAAGCCTTGTTGCGCCTGGGGTCTGGCAGCCGGCAAAATCGCGACGGACCGAGGGCGCGCGGCTTAACCAAGATTTGCTATCCCGGAGCAAGCGCGATGCGTCTCGTATATAAACGCCTAACCATAGCCAGCAATTGACAACGAGACATTAACGTTATGTCCAGCGCATCCGACAGCTTCCACTCGGGCAGGCCGCCATCGGGCGCCCGCGCCTATGCGCGACTGGATACCAGGGCTGCCCCGCAGCGGCGGCACGACGACCACCCCATGAAAGCGCAAGCCACTGCTCCGGTGCCCGAGGCGGTCACGCTCAATCGCATCGGGGAATTTCTCGAACTCGATTTCGGCAGGCTGTTCGCGTGGCTGCGGGCAGGGTTCGTCGGCATGATGATCCTTGCGGTGCTTGGCGCCGTCCTCGGCGCTACCTATGCAATGCTGACCAAGCCGCGCTATACTGTTTCCTCCGAAATTCTGATCGATCCGGCCAGCCTGCAGGTTGTTTCGGACGACCTCTTTGCTCCGCCCGGCCAGCCGGACGCGCAGCTTCTCAACGCCGGCAGCAAGCTCAGGGTCTTGACCTCGCGCAATGTGTTCTCGCGCGTCGTAACCGAACTCGCTCTCGCCAATGATCCCGAATTCGTCGAACCCGAGCCGCTCTTCGGTCTGAGCAGCCTGCTCGGCGGCTCCTCCTCCTCTTCCTCTCAGATGACGCCTGATCTCATCGCTCTCGCCGGCCTCGAAAAGCGCGTGACCACGCGCGCGGATGAACGCTCCTTCGTCGTGACCATGGGCGTGACCACCGACAGTTCGGATAAGTCGATCAGGATTTCCAACGCCGTCGTCAACGCGTTCCGCGAGGAACTGGCGCAGGCCGAGTCGGATGGCGCAAGCCGAACCGCGGTCTCGCTCACCGAGCGTCTCGAGGCGCTCCGGTCCGGCGTCAACCTGGCCGAGGAACGGGTCGAGGCCTATAAGCGCGAGCACGGGCTGCAGTCCAGTTCGGGCGAATTGGTGAGCACGCTCTCCATGACCCAGCTCAATTCCCAGGTCATCGCCGCTCAAACCAAGGTGATCGAGGCGGAAGCCGCCTACAACGAATTGCGCGCCGCCGGCATCGACGCCTCCAACGGCGACACCCAGCAGTCTCCGGCCATGTCGTCCCTGCGCGCCCAATTCGTTCAGCTCAAGCAGCAGCTCGATGCGGAATCGATGATCTATGGACCGCGCCACCCAACCATCACGCGGCTAGAGACCCAGCTGCAGGCAGTCGAGAGCGAACTCGCCGCCGAGACGGCGCGCATCGTGCAGGTCGCCAAGGTTCGGCTGGACGAGGCGAAGGCCGCCCTGACCGCCCTGACCGCCCGGGCCGGCACGGTGCGCTCGGGCGTCTTCGCCGACAATGAGGCGCTGGTGCAGCTCCGCGAACTGGAACGCGACGCCTCCTCGAAGGCGGCGATCTATGAGGCGTTCCTGTCGCGTGCCCGCGAAATCACCGAGCGAGAGCAACTCGACACCACCAATATCAGGGTGATTTCCACCGCAGTGCCGCCGCCTGCCCGCAGCTGGCCGCCGCGGACCGCTCTGGTCATGGCTGCCGGCGCCGCGGCGGGCCTGGCGCTGGGGCTCGTTCTGGCCATCGGTCTTGGGGTGCGGCGGGACATGCGCGGCACGGCGAGGTTGGACAAGGTCGGCGCCGCTGCCTGATCGTGTGATTTCCATCTGCAGCCGCCGGCTCCTGGCCACCGATGAGTAGGATCGTCTTTCACGTGCCGAGCCTGGGCGGAGGCGGCGCCGAACGGGTGTGGGTGCTGATGGCCAACGAGTTGGTTCGGCGTGGCTACGACACCGCCTTGCTCGCCTGGAATGCCGGAGGTCCCAATCGCGCCCATCTTTCACCGGCGGTGCGGCTTGTCGATTTCGGCATGCCGGTGCGCGACGGGCGGTTCGGCAAGCCGGCGACGATCAGTGGCCTTCTGCGCATGACGGATTTTTTCCGCCGGCACCGACCTGACGCCGTGTTCAGCGCGCCCGAATTTGCCAATCTCGTGGCTGCGGTATCGCTGCTGCTGGCCGGCAGCGGCGCCCGGTTCTTTCCGAGCTTTCATGCCGCTGGCGCGTTGCCGGCCGAGCGCCTGGGTTCGCAACTCGCGAGGACGATGGCTGGCTACGTCATCGCCCGCGCAACCCGCGCCATCGCCGTCTCCCACGGCGTCGCAGACGATCTGGCGCGGGCGTCACAAGGGGCGCGCCGGAAAGTCGTCGTGATCAACAATCCCTTGTCGCCCGCATTGGCGAGCGCCGCGGCCGCCCGCCTGGCAGGCGCTCTCGCTTCGCCTCCCGGCGCCGGACCGCTGATCGTCACCGCCGGTCGCCTGGTCGAGGTCAAGGATCATCGTACGTTGCTGCGCGCCTTCGCCAGGCTTCGGCAGACCCGGGCGGCGAGGCTTCTGTTGCTTGGCGACGGCCCGCTGCGGCCGGAGCTGGCGAGCCTTGCCAGCGAACTGGGAATTGCCGACGATGTTTCGATGCCGGGTTATGTCGACGAGCCCGCCGCCTATTACGGCATCGCAAGCCTGTTCGTGTTGTCTTCGACCAGCGAAGGCTTCGGCAATGTTTTGATTGAAGCCATGGCGGCGGGCCTGCCGATTGTCAGCACCGATTGCCGGCACGGGCCGCGCGAAATCCTGCAGGACGGGAAACTGGGTGCCCTGGTGCCGGTCGGCGACGCGGGCGCGCTGGCCGAAGCGATGCACGCGATGCTTCGCCGGCCCACGCCGCCGGCACAACTGCGCCACCGCGCGGCCGATTTCGGCATCGACCGGATCGGCGACCGGTACGAGGCTCTGCTGACGTTCTGAAGACAGGAACAGGCGCCGAGAATGCCGGCCGTCTCGCTATGTCTTGGACGCAATTCCGGGCCGGTTCCCGCCAAACAGCGGAACGACATTGCCCGGCCGGGCCTCGCCGCGACAATGGTTCATTGGTTGCCGCGTCCGGCGGCTCGTCCGGCGTTCAGGGCCGCCATAGACGCCGTCGCGATATGCGTGCGGCCTGCCTTGTGCCAGCCGTACAGTGACGCGACCGACAAGGTCGGTCGTCGACACCGGCTTGCCCAGAACATCGTCGACGCCCGCGTCCAGCAAGGTCTGGTGAAAGCCGATCACTGCGCGGGTCAAGGCGATGATGTCGAACTGCGCGCTGGCGAGCCGCCTGTTGATCCGCAGGGAGCGGACAAAATCGAGCGCTGAGGCGCCGTCCGAATCGGCATCCATGACGATCAGGTCCAGGGGCGCAATCCGCATGAAGGTCACGAGCGCCTGGCCGGTTGCGAATTCGCACACCCGCAGGCCCGGTTCACGCGCCAGCGGCTTGGCCAGAATAGAGGTCAATGCCGGGTTTGCAGCGAGGATCGCCACCAGCTTCGCTGTCTCGGTCAACGGGACCTCCCTGTTGGGTTAACGTTTGCCTAACACGCGAAGGAGTGAGCGGAAGAGCGCAACTGGAAACATCCTTAACCGCGGGCGCGGCGAGCGCGGCGCCTGGCCTCCCTCGGCCGACCGACATTAACCGCTTTTTAACCGCTTTGTTCCGTTCGACCAAGACGGGTGCTAGATAACGGCTCCAGCGCAGAAAGCTGAACATTGCCAACAATTTGAAATAAGTCTCAAGTGGCCCAGGATCATCTTCAACTCGTCGAAACGCGCTTCCGCAAGCTGGCCCCGCTACAGCTTTCCAGCAGGGCCGCGCTCTGTTGGGCCTTCGGTCTGCTGGAGGGTTCGGCGGCCAGCGCCGTGCTGTTCCTCTCCGCCTTCACCTATCATGTCGTTGTCATGCAAGTGGCGGCCGACCGTGCCCCCTATGAGCTCTATGCCGCCTACAGCACGCTGGTGGGCGTGCTCTATGGCGGCTTCTCGGCGATCGCCTCGGCCAAGTTCCTCGACAAGTCGCAACACCCGCACTCGATTCTTGCGGACAGCGCCCTGGGCTGGACGGGTGCCTTCGGCATCGCCCTGCTCGTCGCCTTCCTCGGCGGCATGGCAGGGGATCTCTCGCGCGTTTCGCTGACTTCGGCCTACATCGCCGGGTTGCCGCTGCTGCTTGCGCTGCGCAACGTCTCCTATTCGGCCGTCGAGGCCCGGATCAGGGAAGGGCGGCTGCAGTATCACAAGGTGTCGGTGATCGGGGACCGCTTCGACGTGGTTCGCTTCCTGCTCAATGGCAACCTGTGGAAGAACGGATACCAACTGATCGATACGCTCTACTTCGAGGATGTGATGACCGAGGCGGGAGTCCTGCGCGAGGGCGCTTTGGTGGACTTTGCCCGCAGCAGTCTGGATCGCGACGCGGAGTACATTGTGTTCGTCGGCGACCTCGATGACGTCGACGGCTTGGAGCGCATCGTAGTGGACTTGAAGCGCTTTGCCCTCAACATCGTCTACGCCCCCGCCACCAGTAACACGACCTTCAAGTTCCTCGATGTCGTGCCGATCGGCCCCAACAACGCGCTGCGTTTCCTGCGCAAGCCAATGAGCGATGGCGCGGTTCTGCTCAAGCGCTCCTTCGACATCGTCATGTCAGGGCTGGGACTGGTCCTGCTCTCGCCGTTTTTCGCCGTCGTCGCGTTACTGATCCGCCTCGAGGGCGCCGGGCCGGTCTTCTTCCGGCAGGAGCGGCGCGGCTTCAATGGCGACACCTTCTTCATCTGGAAGTTCCGTTCCATGCGGGCCACCGAAAGTGGCGCGGCGATGCGGCAGGCCAAAGCCGGCGATCCCCGCATCACCCCCATCGGCCGCTTCCTGAGGTCGATGAGTATCGACGAGTTGCCGCAACTCATCAATGTGCTGCTCGGCACCATGAGCCTCGTCGGCCCCCGGCCGCACGCGATTTCCCATGATGCCGAACTCAGCCGTCAGTTGGCCAGATACGCGCACAGGCAGCGTATCAAGCCGGGGATCACCGGATGGGCCCAGGTCAATGGCTATCGTGGCGACACGTCGACCTTCGAGCAGGTGGAGGGCCGCACCGCCCACGATCTTTACTATATCGAGAACTGGTCGATCTTTTTGGATTGCTGGATCCTTGCCCTGACGGTGTTTTCTGCCAAGACTCGCCGCAACGCCGTCTGAGAGCAAGGAATCTTCGCCTGTGAGTTTCAAGTTGGGCCATCTGGCCGCCTGGCTGCTGCTTGCCGCGGTAGCCTTCATGACGCTGGCGCCGATCGGATGGCGTCCGGTCAGCGGACTCTCCATTCATATCGAGCGGTTTGCCGCGTTCGCCCTGATCGGCCTCGCCTTCAGCCTCGCCTATCCACGCCGCCTGGCCCTGGTCACGATAGTGGTGCTGGGCGCCGCCATCGCATTCGAGGCCCTGCAGTTTCTGGCGCAGAGCCGGCACGCTGGCCTGCCTGATGTGGTGGCCAAACTCGCCGGTGGCGCGTGCGGGCTGCTTGCCGGCTGGGTGCTCTCGAGCTGGCGCGGCAGACAGGGCCCGGGAACCACCAGACCGGATTGATCTGCGCTTCCAAGCCTACCGCGGATTGACGGAAGTCCGCGGCCCGGCGCGCCCATGCTCGGCTGCCAAGGGAGCCGACTGCTCCTTGTCTTGCATTCCGATGTTGCGCGCCATCCTTGTGCGTCCATGTTCCGTTTTTGCCCAGAAATAGGGCCTGAAGAGCAACTCGTGCAGCGCTCGGACGGTCGCGACCGAATGCAGTACCCAGTAGAATGGCAAGCCGAGCTGATGGACGAGCAGGTGCGGCTGGCCAAGGCGGATCAATCCCGCAACGATCAGGGCACCGGCGCCGCCATAGCCGACCAGCAGGATCAATATGCTGATGAGGTCCCAGACGTCGAACACCAGCCCGGTCCGGAAACCGAAGACCAGCGCCGCGGCGAAGCTGGCGAGGAAGACGCTGTGCAGCAGCGCCGAGATGATCATGCTGCCGATATAGATTTCGAATGCGAGGAAGCCCCGCCAGCCGGTATCATCGAGGAACCGGCGCGGACTGCGGTTGTGGACGATGAAGGTCTGCATCCAGCCTTTCATCCAGCGCGTGCGTTGCGCCATCCAGGACAGCAGCGAAATCGGTGCCTCCTCATACGTCCGGCTGGCAATCGTCCCGGTGCGGTAGCGCAATCGCGAGAGCCGCACGCCCAAATCGGCGTCCTCGGTGACGTTGAAGGCATCCCAGCCGCCCATCTCGCGCAGCGAACGGGTGCGAAAGTGATTGCTGGTCCCGCCCAATGGCATGGGCAGGCGCAAGCGCGCGAGGAACGGGAGCATCAGGCCGAACTGCCCCGCATACTCTCCCGCGAACAGCGCCGTCAGCCAGTTCTCCGGCGCGTTGTCCACGGCAAGTTCAGCCTGCAGGCAGTCGAGTCCGGGATCGGCCGCCATTTCGCTTGCGGCCCGTCGCAACTGATCTGGCGCCGGAACGTCCTCTGCATCATAAACGACGACATACTCGCCCCGCACCATTGGAAGCGCGTAATTGAGCGCCTTCGGTTTGGTGCGGGGCGGAGCGTCCGGCACGATCACCAGTTCGAAACCCTGTTCGTTCAACCCCTCGCGTACGGCAGTGATGGTAGCTTCGCTGCGCGCCTCGACGACGAACTTGACGTCGAGTTTTTCCGGCGGGTAGTCGAGAGCCCGCATCGCCCGCCGCAGCAAGGGCACCATGTGGGCCTCGTCCCGCAAGGGAATGAGCACCGAATACACCGGCAACTCGGCGTCGCTGAGCGCTCGCGCAGGGTCGGGGTCGGTATCCTGGGGATGCACGGCGGCGATGAGCCGGGCGATTGCCGGTACCACCAGCAGCATGCCCACAAGCGGCATGAATACCGGCTTGAACCAGAACGGCGCCAGGGCCGCCAGGGCGGCGACGGCGACTACCGCCACGACAAAACCGATGCGTGAAGCGATGGGGAGATCCAGATGCGCGCTGGCGAACGGCCATTGCCGCGCAAGCCTTTGCCGCGCCTCATCGAGCAGGCGCGCCGCATTGGTCTCCACCACAGCCGTCCGCAGCACGTCCACGGGCACGATGCAAAGCTGCGGCGGCGGCTCCGGATAGCGGCCGAAATGGTCGCCCAGCCTTAGCAGGTCCTCGAAGCGGGGCGCGCAATAAGTGACTCCGTCGGGTACAATGCGGGTTGTGCGCACGCCGGCCAAAGAGTCGATGTGCCGGACTTCGGCGCCGGCGCGGTCCGCTCTCGGTACGATGGCGGCAAAATCGAGTCCCGCCCATGCGGCGGCCCGCTCCATTGCCACCGCCCGGCCGAGGCCGAGCCGATGGATGCAATAGTCGATGGGATCGACCGCAAGCTCAGCCGCACGTTCCAGAACGGCTACGGCCTCAGCGTCGGATGGCGCGACTTCCCGCAATATGGCTTTGATAAGACTGGCTGGTGCTGACAAGACAAGGGTGCAAAATGGCTCATGACAAATTCGATGGATCTATATTTGCAGACAGTAAAATATGGGCGCCGCCGGTGATGGCAGCTTTACGGCGATAGTGCCCTCGGCAGTTAGCCGCGGATTTCGACTTTCAATGACTACCCCCCGCGAGCAACAATACCGCCGTGTTTGCGGCTGTCGATGAAAATATCGCGCGGATCGTTCGCGAGAGGTGGTGCCGAAGGGAAGGCAAGCCGATCCGCTCTCGCCTTTCGCCGGGAATTGGGCGATAAATCGGGCGGCCCCAGTCCGTCCTCGACGCAGAGAATTATGCGCGCCCTGGCATTTCTTGTAAGTCTGTCGCTCTTTGCGTGGGCCGGTCCGGCTTACGCGCAAATCCTGCCATACCACATCGATCCGAGCGCCCGCGAAATCGTCCCCAACCTCGCGCCGGTGCCCGCCATCCGCTTTCTGACCACGGCCGATTTCCCGCCTTTCAATTACCGGGACGAGGAGACGGGGGAATTGATCGGCTTCAATGTCGATCTGGCACGAAGCCTCTGCGCCGAACTGGACCTCGCCTGCACCATCCAGGCATGGCCGTGGGAACAGGCGGCGCGAGCCCTCGAGGACAGACAGGGCGATGCCCTCATCGCCGGGTTGGCGTTGTCGCCTGAGAACGGGGAACTGTTCGATTTTTCAACGATCTACCTGGCGTTGCCGGCGCGCTTCGTGACCAGGGTCGCCGAAGCCGAGGGTTTCGACCCGGCCGGACTGGCGGACAAGACCGTTGCCGTGCGGCGCGGGTCAACCCACGCCGAATTCATTCGGCGCTACGTGGCGGGCGCGGTCCTGAGCGAATTCGCCAGCGAGTTCGACGCGCTCA
Organism: Devosia sp.; assembly: GCA_030680995.1. Lineage (GTDB taxonomy): Bacteria > Pseudomonadota > Alphaproteobacteria > Rhizobiales > Devosiaceae > Devosia_A. The sequence continues at coordinate 17,111 of JAUXUM010000131.1, read as the reverse complement.
ATGCGCTCGAGAAGGGGACGGTGGATGCCTATTTCGGAGATGCGCTGCGTGCCTCCTTCTGGCTCAACGAGCACCTGACCTGCTGTGATTTTGCCGGCTTTCCCTATTTCCGGCCCGATCTGTTTGGCGACGGTTTCGCCGTCGCCGTGCCGGCCGGCAATGACGCGGTGCGCCATGCCATCGACTACGGCCTGGTGCGTCTCAAGCGCTCCGGCGTCATGGACGAACTCTATCTGCGCTGGTTTCCGGTCAGCTTCTACTGAGCGTCGCTCAGGCCTTTCGCATGCGGGCGCGGACGGCCGCTTCGATGGCGGCGGTCACCAGGCGATCGGTCTTGAGCCGGTCTCTGATCATCTCGAGCAGCCGCAATTCCTCCTGCGGCAGTCGCAGATCGACCACGGCCACTTCCACGGCGAGGGCATAGGCGGTGTCCTGCAGCCGCTCGGGCAGGGCCGCGACAGCCGTGTCCAGCACGCCCTCCAGCCCCGTCGAGCCGTTGATCCCGTCGACGCAGTCATTGGCGACGGTCGCCAGCCGGTCACGGGCATAGCCTTCGAAGACCGGAGACCTGTCGATCAGGCCGCCGATGAGACCCAGTTCGCGATCCGACATGCCATTGTCGGACGATGCGGTAACGACCATGAGATAGACGAGCGCGTCTTGCGCGGACAGTGACATGGCGGATCCTTGGTGCGGCGAGAATGCGGCATACCTATGCAGCCTCTCGCGCCTTGGCAAGCAGGACGCACCATTGACGCCGCCGCGTGCCTGGTGCAACACACCCACTTTCCGACGACCTCGCTTTCGACAAAGGCCGCTTCCCTTGACCTCCGCACCCCTGCCAACCCTCGATCCGGCGTTTTTCGACGCTGCCCAGACCGCCCGCGCCTGGCCCTTCGAGGAAGCGCGCAAACTGGTGGCGAGGATCGAAAGGACGGGCAAGAAGGAAGTGCTGTTCGAGACCGGCTACGGCCCTTCGGGCCTGCCCCATATCGGCACTTTCGGCGAAGTGGCACGGACAACGATGGTGCGCACGGCGTTCCGCCTGCTGACGCGCGATCAGGTGCCGACGCGGCTGCTCTGCTTTTCGGACGACATGGACGGCATGCGCAAGATCCCTGACAGCGTGCCGGACCGCTCCTTCCTCGAGCCGCACCTGCACAAGCCGCTGACCAGCGTGCCCGACCCGTTCGGCGGGGTCTATCCCAGCTTCGGCGATCACAACAACGCCATGCTGCGCCGCTTCCTCGACACCTTTGGCTTCAACTACGAGTTCGCCAGCGCGACGCAATACTACAAGTCCGGCAGGTTCGACGCGGCGCTGATCCGCGCCGCCGAGAAGTACGACGAGATCATGGCGGTGATGTTGCCGACGCTCGGCGCCGAACGCCAGGCGACCTACTCGCCCTTCCTGCCGATCTCGCCCCTCAGCGGGCGCGTCCTCTACGTGCCCATGAAGGAGGTGAACGCCAAGGCGGGCACCATCACCTTCGCCGACGAGGACGGCACCGAGATCACGCTGCCGGTGACAGGTGGTCACGCCAAGCTGCAATGGAAGCCCGATTTCGGCATGCGCTGGTCGGCGCTCGGCGTCGATTTCGAGATGTTCGGCAAGGACCACCAGACCAATGCTCCGATCTACGACCGCATCTGCGAAATCCTCGGCGGCAAGGCGCCCGAGCACTACGTCTACGAACTTTTCCTCGACGAGAATGGCCAGAAGATCTCCAAGTCCAAGGGCAACGGGCTCACCATCGACGAGTGGCTGACCTATGCCTCGCCGGAAAGCCTCGCGCTCTACATGTTCCAGAAGCCGCGCGTCGCCAAGCGGCTCTATTTCGACGTCATCCCCCGTGCCGTCGACGAGTACTACCAGTTCGTCGCCGCCTACCAGGGCCAGGGGCCGAACGAGCGGGTCGAGAACCCCGCCTTTCACATCCATACCGGCCACCCACCGGAGGCCTCGAGCCCGATTACCTTCGGGCTGCTGCTCAATCTAGTCTCGGCCTCCAACGCCCACGACGCGGAGGTGCTGTGGGGCTTCATCACGCGCCACTACCCGGGCGTGACGGCCCAGAGCCACCCCGAGCTCGACAAGCTCGCAGGCTATGCGGTGCGCTACTTCAACGACCGGGTGAAGCCAACCAAGACCTTCCGCGCCCCCACCGACAAGGAGCGCGCCGCGCTTCAGAATCTGCACGACGAACTCGTGGGCAAGGACAACTGGACCGCCGAGGACCTGCAGAACCTCGTCTACGAGGTCGGCAAGGCGCATGGGTTCGAGCCGCTGCGCGATTGGTTCACCGCCATCTACCAGGTACTGCTCGGAGCCGATCAGGGCCCGCGCTTCGGCTCGTTCGTCGCCCTCTTCGGCGTCGCCGAAACGCGCAAACTGATCGCCAGCGCGCTGGCGGGGAAACTGGTGAAGCAAGAGGCCTGACGGCTACTGGCTCGCGCCTACAGGTCGTCGTAGCGAATACGGCTTCGCGCCACTCTACTGTTCCCAATCACTGGATCGCCCAGCACCTTGGCAATCCATTCTTCCTGTTGGCTGTCGACCGTGACCACGCGAAGAATTGCATTGCCGTCGCTCTGAAATAGAGTCTCTCTCAGCAGCCCCCGATCCTTGAATTGCTTGAGGATGTCCAGCATCGCTCTCGCATGAGGCACGTACTTCACCAAGGAGATCACCATGTCCTGTTGCTCCTTTGTAGGCTACTGGCTCGCCCAGATGATCCGGCCCATCCCCTCGACATCCTTGATGTCGATGATGCGCGGCTTATGCTCGGCATTGAGCGAATGCAGCTCCAGCATCTTGGCGGTCTGCCGGTAAAGGATCTTGACCAGCACCTCGCCCTCCCGCGTTCGCACCACCACGCGGTCGCCCCGCCGGAGCTGCGCCGTGGGCGAAACCACGATGATGTCGCCGTCGCGATAGAGCGGCAGCATGGAATCGCCGGAAACTTCGAGCGCATAGCTGCCGTCGAGGCCGGTGGAGGGCAGGGGAACCTCATCCCAGCCCTGACCGGCGGGAAAGCCGGCACTGTCGAAAAAGCCGCCAGATCCCGCCTGCGCCAGCCCCAGCAGCGGCACCGAGGGCCGCATCATCGGCGCGGCCATCTGTATGTAGGCGCCGCCACCGGAAAGAAACTGGTCGAAGTTCTCGCCGGTGGCGTCGAGAACCTTGGCGATGCTCTCGGTCGAGGGCCAGCGTTCGCGCCCGTCCTTGCTCACCCGCTTGGAGCGGTTGAATGCCGTCGGATCCAGCCCGGCCACCCGCGCCAGACCGGACGCGCTGAAGCCATGCCGCTGGGCGATGGCATCGATGGCATCCCAAATGGCGCTGTGTGACAGCATGGCGGCATTCCGGCGTAAGGAAAACTGTCTCCAAGAGGAAACAAGTCCTAAACTTCTATAGCCTGCGTCCCAATTTGTAAAGCTGGTTGGCGGCGCTTGTGGAGGCGCGGCGGAATCAATAGGGTCCGCCCGGCTGCCTCCCGCGAAACGATCCCATGGCCACGCCCACGCGCACGCCCGAACTCATCTACAAGATCGCCTCGGCCGAGGTCGCGGCGGCGGCGCGGGACTCCGGCACCTTCACCGGCATGCCGATCGATCGCAAGGACGGCTTCATTCACTTCTCGACCGCAGCGCAGCTTCCCCAGACGCTGTCGCTGCATTTCCGCGGCCAGGGCGATCTCGTGCTCATGGCGATCCGCTCTCGCGATGTCGGCGGTACGCTGCGGTGGGAGCCCTCCCGCGGCGGTCAGCTCTTTCCCCATGTCCATGGCGATTTCCCCATGTCGGCAGTCGCATGGACTGCGCCGATTGCGGTCGCCGCCGGCGGCACCTGCACGCTGCCGGAGGCGGTACGGTGATCTTTTCGCGCCTCTCGCCGCTGTTGCGGGTGCCGCTGCTCAAGACGCTGACGCGCGACGCGCTGCTCAGGATGGACCCCGAGATCGCGCATGGCGCGACCGTCAATGCGCTCAAGCTCGGGCTCGCCCCGGAGCAGGATGCTCCGGATCCGCCGGAACTTAGGACCTCGCTCTGCGGGCTCGAATTGAAGAATCCCGTCGGCATGGCTGCCGGCTTCGACAAGAACGCGGAAGTGCCAAAGCCGCTCGCGCGCATGGGTTTCGGCATGGTCGAAGTAGGGACTGTCACCCCGCGTCCTCAGGCCGGCAACGAGAGGCCGCGGCTCTTCCGCGTACCGGAGGCCGAGGGCGTCATCAATCGCATGGGCTTCAACAATGCCGGGCACGACACTGTATTTGCGCGGCTGAAGGGCGCCCATATCGGCGCCATTCTTGGCGTCAACCTCGGCGCCAACAAGGATAGCCCGGATTTTGTGGTCGACTATGTGCTGGGCGTCTCGCGCTTTGCCGAAGTAGCCGACTACCTCACTGTCAACATTTCCTCGCCCAACACGCCGGGACTCCGGAACCTGCAATCGGACGAGGCACTGAAGCGCTTGCTCAGCGAAGTGCTCAAGGCTCGCTCCAAGGCGAGCGTTCGCGTTCCCATATTCCTCAAGATTGCACCTGATCTCGATGAGACGCAGATGGACGGGATCGCCAAATCCATCGCCGGGACCGACCTCGACGGATTGATCGTCTCCAACACCACTGTTAGCCGCGACGCGGTGATGGGCATGGAGAACGCCACCCAGACCGGGGGGCTCTCCGGCAAGCCGCTGTTCAATCTTTCGACCCGCCGGCTTGCCCAGATGCGCCAGCGCGCCGGATCGCTGCCGATCATCGGCGTGGGGGGGATACACTCCCCTGAAAGCGCCGTGCAGAAGTTCGAGGCCGGCGCAGACGCGATCCAGCTCTACTCGGCCCTGGTCTTCGGCGGGCTCGATCTCCTCGACCGCATCAAGCGTGGTCTGGTTGCCGCGGTGCGCGCGGAAGGCGGGAACAGTGTGTCGGACCTGGTGGGGCTCAAGACCGATCGCTGGGCCGCCGGAACGATCGAAATCTAGGCCGCAAACAGCCCCGCCTTCCTCCGATCCAACCGGGCTTGGTCACTTGCGGATGATCTGCGCGCGGGCGGGAACCTGCGCGACCGGCACCACCTCGAGGATGGAAATATTGATGTGCGGCGGCTGGTTGGCGAGGAACCAGACAATATCGGCGATGTTCCCGGGAAGGATCGGCTCGACGCCCTCGTAGAACTTCTCGTTGGCTTCGGCATCGCCATGGGTGCGCACCAGCGTGAACTCTGATTTCGCCATGCCGGGCTCAAGTGTTGTGACGCGGATATCGCCGCCGGCGAGGTCGGTGCGCAGATTGTGCGAGAATTGGTGCACGAAGGCTTTGGTCGCGCCATAGACATTCCCGCCAGGATAGGCCCAACGGTGAGCAACGGACCCCACATTGATGATCGAGGCGCCGCGGCCTGCTTCCTTAAGCAGCGGCAGGACTTCCACCGTGGTGTGGATCAGGCCTGAAATATTGGTATCGATCATCGTCTGCCAGTCGCCCAGATCGATATCGGGGATCGGGTCGGAGCCGAGCGCGAGGCCGCCATTGTTGAACAGGCAGGTGACCGGGCGGAAGTCGGCGGGGAGGTTCTTGACCGCCTCGACGATGGTCTCGCGCTTGGTGAGATCGACCTGCGCGATGTGGATAAGCCCCTGCGGGAACTCGTCTTTCAGTACCTGCAAACGCTCCAGCCGGCGGCCGGTGGCGACGACTTTCCAGCCATTTTTTGCGAACAGCCGGGCGGTGGCGGCGCCGAAGCCCGAGGTTGCGCCGGTGATGAAGATGACGGGCATGGCGGGGTCCTAGCTCTGGGTGACGAGGTCGATGGCGATATCGGCGCGCGGGCGCGAGCGGGTCACCAGGTCATAATTGGAAAGATCAATCCGTTCAACATGTTCGCGGTTGCGCTCTTCCGAGAACAGGCCCTCCTCGGCGTGCCGTTTCATCAGCCGGGCGCGCACCGTCTCGCGCGGAACGGCGATGAAGACCGAACTGTCGAGCAGCGGTTTGATGCGCCACCAGGGCGAATTGGCGAGCAGCAGATAATTGCCCTCGACCACCAGAATCCGCGTTTCCGCCGCAATGATGAACGCATTCTGAACGACGTCTTCGATCTTGCGGGAGTAACCGGGGCCGCTGACGTCCTCTCCTGCCGATTTGAGCTGTTCGAGGAACTCGGCGAAGGCGGCGCCCTCGAACGTATGCGGCGCCCCCTTGTCCTTGACCGTCCCCAGTGCCTCGAGTTTGGCATGCAGCATGTGGAAGCCGTCCATCGGCACATAGGCGGCGAGGCCGGGCGTCTGCGCGTTGAGTGCCTCGACAAGCTGGACGGCGAGCGTCGACTTGCCGACGCCGGGTCCGCCGGTAAGGCCGATGGCGACGCGGCCGGGGAGGCGGGCGGCGAGGGCCCAGGCATGCTCCACCAGGAAGGCGAGGGCATCCTCGGGGGTGAGGGCGAGGGTCTGCTGCGGCGAGTCGTTCATGGCGCTAGATAATCCTTTCGACCCCGGTCCCCACAAGAGGGGACATGCCAAAGCCTTCGGCGCGCCGAACGACCAGTCGTCTCCCTCCCCCTTGCGGGGATCAAGGGTGGGGGGCGACTGGGCATCCTGAGCGTGGGGCAACCCCCACCCCTTGCCGCCCGTCCTGCACCATCACATAATGCGCACAAACCGGGAACATCGCTTGCCCCTCCACCCCACCATATCCGAATGGTTCGCGTCCAAAGGCTGGGAACCACGCGCCCATCAGCTCGATGTGCTGGAGGCGACCGAGGCGGGCGCTTCGGCGATGCTGATCGCTCCGACCGGCGCGGGCAAGACCCTGGCCGGTTTCCTGCCGACGCTCAACGATCTGATCGTCAATCCGATGGAGGGGCTGCACACGCTCTATCTCTCGCCATTGAAGGCGCTGGCGGTAGACGTGGCGCGCAACCTCCTGACCCCGATTTCCGAAATGGGTCTCTCGATCAAGGTCGAGACCCGCACCGGCGACACCCCGTCCTCGCGGCGGCAGCGCCAGCGCTACGACCCGCCGCATATTTTGATGACGACGCCCGAACAGCTGGCGCTGCTCCTCTCCCATGGCGATGTCGACCGCATGTTCGGGTCATTGAAGCGCATCGTGCTCGACGAACTGCATTCGCTGGCAACGAACAAGCGCGGCGAACTGCTGTCGCTCGGCATCGCGCGGCTGACCACGCTCGCCCCACAGCTCCGGATCACCGCGCTCAGCGCCACCGTGGCGCGCCCCGACCTGTTGCGCGACTGGATCGCGATGCCGCAGCCCGATGCCGAGACGCGGCTGCTGACCGCCCCTGGCGGCGCCAGGCCGGACCTGTCGATCCTTGCCAGCGAGGACCGCGTGCCCTGGGCCGGTCACTCGGCCCAGTACGCGGTACCCCAGCTCTACGACATCATCAAACGGCACCGGACGACGCTGCTCTTCGTCAATACCCGCAGCCAGGCCGAGATGCTGTTCCAGAATCTCTGGTCGATCAACGACGACGGGATCGCCATTGCGCTGCATCACGGCTCGCTCTCGGTCGAGCAGCGGCGCAAGGTCGAGAGCGCCATGGTGGCGGGCAGGCTGCAGGCGGTGGTCTGCACCTCGACGCTCGACCTCGGCATCGACTGGGGCGATGTCGACCTCGTGGTGCAGGTCGGCGCGCCCAAGGGCGCGAGCCGCATGCTGCAGCGCATTGGCCGCGCCAACCACCGGCTGGACGAGCCATCCAAGGCGCTATTTGTCCCCTCCAACCGCTTCGAGGTGCTCGAATGCGAGGCGGCGCTCGAGGCGGTCGAGCGCGGCGCGCAGGACAGCGAGGACCCGGTATCCGGCGGCCTCGACGTGCTGGCCCAGCACGTGCTCGGCTCGGCCTGTGCCGCGCCCATCGATCCGCTCCGGCTCTACGACGAGATCCGCCGCGCCTGGCCCTATCGCGAGCTGAGCTGGGAGCAGTTCGAGCGCGTCCTCGATTTCGTCGCCACCGGCGGCTACGCGCTGCGGGCCTATGAGCGCTATGCCAAATTGAAGAAGACGCCGGACGGCAAATGGCGGATCGCCCATCCCGGCATCGCCCAGCAGTACCGGCTCAACGTCGGCACCATCGTCGAGGAGCCGATGGTCAAGGTCCGCCTGGTGCGCGGCGGCGGCTTCAAGCGCGGCGCCACCGGCCCCATCGGCCGCTTCGGCCGCGTGCTGGGCGAGATGGAGGAGTATTTCTTCGCCACGCTGGTGAGGGGCGACACCTTCCTCTTCGGCTCCGAAGTCGTCGCCTATGAGGGCATGTTCGAGAACGAGGCCTATGTGTCGCGCACTGTCTCGAGCGAACCGAAAATCCCCTCCTATATGGGCGGCAAGTTCCCGCTCTCGACCTACCTCGCCGATGGTGTGCGGAAGCTGCTGTCGCGGCCCGAAGACTGGCACCTGCTGCCCGGCCAGGTGAGCGACTGGCTGCGGCTGCAGCGCGGCATCTCGGTCCTGCCGCCTCCCGACGGCATGCTGGTCGAGACCTTTCCGCGCGGCGCGCAGAACTACCTGGTCAGCTATCCCTTCGAGGGGCGGCTGGCGCACCAGACGCTGGGCATGCTGCTGACCCGCCGGCTCGAGCGCGCCCGCGCCAGGCCGCTCGGCTTCGTCGCTTCGGACTATTCGCTCGCCATCTGGGGCCTGGGGGATTTCTCCGCGCTGATCCGCACCGGGCGGCTCTCGCTCGACGAACTGTTCGACGAGGACATGCTGGGCGACGACCTCGAAGCCTGGCTCGATGAATCGGCGCTGATGCGCCGCACCTTCCGCAACTGCGCCATCATCTCGGGGCTGATCGAGCGGCGCCACCCGGGCAAGGAGAAGACCGGGCGGCAAATCACCGTCTCGTCGGACGTCATCTACGACGTGCTCTACCAGCACGAACCCGACCACATCCTGATCCAGGCGACCCGCCGCGACGCCGCCCGCGGACTGCTCGACATCGAGCGGCTGGGCCAGTGCCTGAAGCGCATCAAGCGGCACATCGTCCACAAACCGCTCGACCGAATCTCGCCTTTGGCGGTACCTGTGCTGGTCGATATCGGCAGGGTGCAGGTCTTTGGCGAGGCCCGCGAAAGCGCCATGGCCGACGCGGCGGACGAACTGATCGGGGAAGCGATGGGGGCGAATTGAACTGGTATTCGGCGGCGCCGGCCGTCAGCGAGGAAACGGAGACCGTGTTTCTGCGCTTTGCCGGACAGACATTCGAACCGCTGCCTTCGGGCGGGCTCTATTGGCGCGCCGAAAATACCCTGCTCGTCGCCGACCTGCATCTCGAAAAATTCTCCTCCTATGCTCGCAGGGGCCAAATGCTGCCGCCCTACGACACCGGCCTGACCTTGAAGCGGCTGGAGGACGATCTCGTCCGCACCGGCGCCGGGCAGGTCATCGCGCTCGGCGACAGCTTCCATCGCGACGAAGGGACGACGACGCTGCTCGACGCCGACCGGCTGCGGCTGACGGGGCTGATGGGCAAGGCGCATTGGACCTGGCTCTCGGGCAACCACGACCCCGCGCCACATGCCTTGGGCGGCGTGTGCCTCTCCCTGCTCGAGCGTGGCGGGCTGACGCTGACGCACGAGCCGCGGCGCGGTGTCGCGGGCCTGGTGGCGGGCCATCTGCACCCGGCCGCGCATCTTTCCGTCAACGGCCGCTCGGTGCGGCGGCCATGCTTCGTGCATGATGGGAAGCTGCTGATCCTGCCTGCCTACGGCGCGGGGACGGGCAGCCTCAATATTCTGGGGCCGGCGTTCCTGGGGCTGTTCGACTGGCCGACGCTGGAAGTGACAATGATCGGGAGAGGCAGGGTGTACCCGGTGAGCCCGAAGAGGCTGGTGGGGGGATAGGGGATACTAAGCGGTGAAATGAAGGATCAGGTCCTTCCCGAAGGAAATTCTTGCTAGATCGCAAGCCATACGAACTCTGGCGATGACCTGCGCCGTCGATGCTCGGGTGAAGCTTTCTGCGACGGAGACTGCATTGGGTGAATCGAGACTTGCGGCGTTGAGTTGCTTGTCATACATTGCATGCAAGCAAGGGATGCATGACAATGAAGACGGTAAGCGTTCGTCTCGATGACGACGTGAAGGCTCGCTGGGAGCGGCTGGCGCAAGCGCACGGTTTGAACCAGAGCCAACTGATGCGTGAAGCGATCATCGGCAAGCTCGAAGAACTCGAGGATTTTTATGTGGTCAGTCGCCGCGTTGCGAAACCGTTCGTGCCAGTCAGCAATGACGAAGTCTGGAGGAATCTTGGCTTGAACGATCGTGCCGCTGAGGATTGAGTGGCATCCTGACGCGGTTGGCGACCTAGCCGGCCTCGACTCCGCAGTCCAGCGACGGATCAAGAAAACGCTCGCCGAACTCGCCCCGCTGGATGACGCGAGGACTCGTCTTGTTCCCTATGCATCGACGCTCAAGGGCTACTGGAAGCTGCGCGTTGGAGACTATCGCCTTGTATGCCAACTGACGCAACCGGATGAGCAGACCGTGCTGGTCATCTACGTCGCCCACCGGAGCGCTGCCTATCTGCCTCGGAGCGCTCGAGCGTTGAGGAACCGGAACACTTAGCGCTTAGCCTCCACAACTACCTTTTGAACACCACCCCGCCCAGCCAGCCGGTGAACACCGCGAGGATCACGCAGACCAGCCCGTAGAGCAGCGGCTGCTGTTGCGCGGCGAGGGCGAGGAAACGCTCGAAGCCGATCTTGCGTACCGCGAACCCTTCCGAGCGCTCGGTGATCAGTTCGCCGTTCTTGAACACATAGGTGTGGGCGAGATAGGAGCCGGGCGGCACATCGCTGGGCAGGCTCACCTGCCCCGAATAGAAGGTACTGGAGCGGAAGACGACGCCCTGCTCCTTGACTCCGAAATAGCCCTGCTCGGTCATCAGCCGCACCAGTTCGCGCCCGAACAGTTCCTCGTCGGCCGTCGAGGGCGTCGCGGTGATGCGCGCCTGCGATTCGGGCATGAGATTGAGCCGCCCGAGTGTCTCCTCGTCGGTGATGTCGCTCAGCTTGTCGCTGGCGAGCACATGGTAGAATGAGGGGAAGTTGTCGAAGACGACCTGCTCGGTGTTCATCCAGATGCCGAACCGGGGCCGCTTGAGGCGCGCGATGCGATCCTGCAGCGGGCCGGTGACGACGATGATCACCTGGAACGGCCCCTCGACGTATCGCTGCGGTGCGCCCGCCTCCGGCTCGATATTGCCGAACAAGGTGAGCTTTTCACCCGCGAAGCTCGAGGTGATCGAGACCTCGTCGTTCGAAACCGTCGAGACCAGCTTTTCCGCCAGCGCCGGGGGCGTGGCCGCGAGCAGCGCGGCGGCAAGCAGCACCAGGGCGGCAAGCGCTCTCATAGGACACCGCCCAGGCCGATGACGGCCATGCTGAACGGATCGGCGGGGCCCACGATCAGCGAATAGCCGAAGCGGATGGCCACCGCGAGCACCAGCACCGCGAGCATCGCCCGCAATTGTTCGCCGCGCAGGTATTTGCCGGCCGAGGCGCCGAATTGCGCGCCGACGACGCCGCCCACCATCAGGCAGAAGGCGAGCAGGATATCGACACTCTGGCTCTGCAGGGCATGCAGGATCGTCGTCGCCGCCATGATCGCCACCACCTGCAGGAGCGAGGTGCCGATCACCACGGTGCCGGGCACGCGCAGCAGATAGACCAGCGCCGGCACCAGGATGAAGCCGCCGCCAATGCCGAGCAGCGAGCCGAGAAAGCCGATGCACAGCCCGATCCCCAGGACCGGCAGCACGCTGATATAGAGCTTGGATTTCTTGAACCGGATGCGCATCGGCAGCCCGTGGATCCAGTTGTGCTGGTTGGGCAGCTTCTCGCGCACGACGATGCCGGCGCGGCGCTTGAGCAGCGAGCGCACGGCTTCGACCAGCATCAGCGTGCCGACGAAACCCAGCAGCAGCAGGAAGCCGAGCGAGATGACGAGATCGAGCTGGCCGGCCGCCCGCAATGCGGCAAAGGCGGCGACGCCGCCGAAGGCGCCGAGCACCCCCGAGAGCACCAGATACATGGCCAGGTGCATGTCGATGCCGCCGCGCCGGTAGTAGCTGAGCGCGCCCGAGGTGGAGGCGGCCACCACCTGGCCGGTGACCGAGGCCACCGCCACCGGCGCGGGCACACCCGAAAAGATCAGCAGCGGGGTGAGCAGGAACCCCCCGCCGACCCCGAACAGGCCCGAAAGGAAACCCACGGCGCCGCCGATCCCCACCAGGAAAAACAGGTTCATCGAGAGTTCGGCGATCGGCAGGTAGATCTGCAACTGGGTTGTCCGCGCTGGGGCCGAGGCCATCGAAGGTCAGGTGCATAACGGCTTGCCAGTACAAAAATGCGACAAGCCAGATGAACCGGTCCACAATGGTGATATCAGTAAAATGCAAAGGGTAAGTTGATGGATGGGGGACGGAGGTGGCGGCTGCGAGAGCTTATTCAATGCGCGCATCACGCCACCTCACCATTCGTCATCCCCCGCGTCGCGAGGACCCAGCCGCGCGACGTCGGTCGCGCGAGGGATGGTCTTTGGCGCCGCAGACGCGCCGCCGCCGGGTCCTTGGGTCTCGCCAGAGCTCGCCCGGGCATGACGATCCGTAGAGGCAGGAGGGAGGCGTTATTGATGCGCCGGGCTCAGCCGCGGCGGGCGATCAGACCGGCTGGCTGCCGAGGACGGCGAGCAGGCGGGGGTTGATGGCGCCGCTCTCGCTCATGCCGGTGGCGCGCTCGAAGGACTTGATGGCCTCCACCGTCTTCGGGCCGGCGAGGCCGTCCGGCGTCCCCACTTCGTAGCCCAATAGCGCCAGCGCCATCTGCACGCTCTTGACCACATCCTTGTTGGCGATGGTCTCGCCTGGATCGAACTTGGCCGCCCAAGTGCCGATCGGCGCGAAATTGGCCACCAGATCGATCCTGGCCGGCATCCAGCCCTCGACCGCGGCATTGAGCCGGCTGACCACATCGGCCGTGAGCGAGCGGGCGATGTCGTCGCGGGCCTTGGCGGCGTCGGTATCGCCGTTGCTGGCCGCGATGGCGAACCATTTGTAGGAGCGTTCGAGATCCTGCGGCACGCCCAGCCCGCGCGCATGCAGCATGCCCAGATTGAACTGGCTGTCCTTAAGGCCGCGCTCGGCCGCCTGCTCGAACCATTCGGCCGCCGCGTCGAACTCCTGCCTGCCCAGTTCGCCGCTGGCATAGAGGGCGGCAAGATTGTGCATCGACATGCGATTGCCCGCTTCGGCGGCGCGTTGATACCAGAGCCGCGCCTGCACCAGGTCCCTGGCGACACCGCGGCCGTTCTCGTAGAGATTGCCCAGCCGGTATTGTGCGGGCGCGAAGCCCTGCGCCGCGGCGCGCTCGTACCAGACCGCCGCCGCCTCCAGGTCTTCGGGCACGGCCCGGCCCTCGGTGTAAATCGCCGCAACCTCGAACTGCGCCCGCGGGTCGCCGTTGGCGGCGGCCTGAAGGAGCGGCTCCGGCCCCAGCGTCGCGGGCGGTGGCTCGACCTTGACCGGGCCGCCGGACAGCGGTGCGACCGTCTCCGCCAGCGGCGGCAGCGAAGCAACCTGTTCGGTGGCCGCGGCCGCGCCTTGCGGAGCTTTGGCGACCGCCACGAAGGCCTTTGGCATGTCCTGTGCCGATGATGCGGGCTGGAAGCCCTTGGCGGCGGCCGGATCAATCGAGGCGGTGGCCAGCGAATCGACCAGCGGGATGAGGCGCGGCGCCTTTGGCAGGCTGGAAAGCCCCCCGACCGGCGCCTGCGATGTGTCGCCGGGTCCGGCGCTGATCTCGGGCGCGGCCGGCGCGGCGCGGTCGGCGGTTATGCGCTGGCCGATCAGGTTGAGCGCGAGCAGCGACAGCGCCACCACGCTCGCCGCGAGCAGGATCACCTTGCTGTGCCGGATGAGGAAGCTTGGCCTCTCCTCCCCGGCCAGTGCCGGCTGGGCCGACTGATCGCCGACACTGTCGATCGACGGCAGGGGCGCGGACGGAAGTCCGGGCAGCGCCTCGTCATCCGGCTTCCACTCGGCCCGCGCCTGCTGGTCGCCCGCCAGCCCGCGGGACGGTTTGCGGTTCGTGGCCGGCTTGGGCCGGGTATCGTCGCCGCCGCGGCCGGCCTGGAAGCCGTGCAGCGCCCGCGCGATCAGCGAATTGGCCCCGGTTTCCGGTACGGGGGATTGCTGCCGCTGCGCCGCGCGCCGGGCCGCGGCAATGAAGGTATTGGTCGTCGCCGGGGCGGCGGCAATGGGCTGGGGCGCCTCTTCGGCCGCGAAGGGTTCACGAGCCAATGTGTCGAAGCTCGACTCCGGGCGCGGCGGACGGGCGACGGTCGCCGGATCGAAGGCGGGACGCGGGCCCGCGGGGCCCGGCGCGGCGGGCGCAGCCGGTTCCCCGGATTGCGGCCGCGACGGCAAGTCGCCGCCGCCGGGATTGGGGTGCCGCAGGCGGGGGCCGTTCTTGGCCTCGAGGGCGGCGCGCACCGGACCCACACCGGCGAACGGCTTGTCGGTGAGCGGCGCGTCGTCGGCCGGATTGGCCGGCATGGCGTCGATGCGCGGCGCCGGAGGTGGCTGGACGCCGGAGGCTTCATCCAGGGCTGCGTCGTCCGCAAGCGGTCCGGCCAGCGGCGGCGCGGCACCCGCCTCGATGCCCTCAGCCTCCCCGGCGCGGCCGGTCAGCGAGGCTTCAAGCCGCGCCAGCCGCTCATTGACCTCGCGGATGCTGTCCCGCACGCCGGAGAAATCGTCCGTGCTCCCGTCCTTGGCGGCGGCCGCCCTGAACACGCGCGACATCCGCTTCTCGATCTCTTCCAGCCCTTGGTCGCTGAGGCCGGACTGGCCTGCTGCCCCGCTTTGGGCGACCGCCTGCGAGGTGCGGATGGCGACGAGGTCGGCCAGCGCCTCGAGATCCGGAACCGGCTCCTGCTGGCTCTGCAATCTGGCGAGACCGGTGAGCTGCTCGCCCGTCTGGTCCATGCGCGCCACCAGTTGACGCACCTGCGCCTCGAGCTGACCGACACCGAGATCGGCGGGACGCCCGGCGACGCGATCGCTCAGCGCCTCGATCTGCAGCTCGATAGCGGCGAAACGCGGTTCCACCGCTTCGATAACGGCGGTTCGCAACTCCTCCGCGTCGGCCTTCAGACCGCCCACATCCGCATGCCGGCTCTCGATACCGGCGATCCGCGTGGTCAGCGCGTCGACCAGCTCGACCAGTCCTTGCGGCTGGGCCGCATTGCTCAGCGCCTCGGTGAAGCGCGCCATCTCGCCGGTCAGCCGCTCCACCATTTCGGGCGACAGCGCATCGTGCTTCTCGATGGCGTCGATGCGGTCGTAGATGTTGCGGACGCCGTTTTCGATCGACTGCATGCCATCCTTGAGCGCCGACGGTCCCTCGATGCGGCCGACATATTCCACCTGCAGATCGGCAAGGCGCCCCACGGTCGCTGACACATCGTCGAGCCGCTGGTTCAGCGCGGAGAGGTCGACCTGCGGACCCTGCGCGATGAGCCTGGCGAGGCCGGCGATCTGGCTTTCCAGGCGCTTGACCTGTCCGGTCTCCCCGACTGCTCCGGCGAGCAGCTCGACGACGTGGGAGAGTTGCGCCACCTGCTCGGCAACCTCCTTCACATTGCCGCTCTGACTCCTGGCCAGCGTTTTGAGTTCGGCTTCCAGGCGCTCGAGGCGTCCCGATATGCCGCCGACCGCGCGGGCCAGTTCGTCGAAGTGCGGCGGCTCGGGTGCGCGCCGCGGCACCGGCATTTCCATTTGCCGGGTGCGAATCTGCTGAATGGCCGACTGCAGACTGTGCTGCGGATTGGGCGGATACCCCTGCCCGGAGGACGGCGCATACGCCGCCGGCGCCGCCTCGTAGCCTTGGTCGTCGCGGTCGCTGAAGCGGTCCACCGCCCGTTTCACCGAAAGCAGCGCCTCGCGGTGCCGGTTGTCCGGCTCGGTCTCGCCGACCTGGTAGCGCAATTCGCGCATGCGCTCGCCAAGGCCCCGATATCCGGTGTCCTGCCGGCTGGTGCGGGCGACCTGGGACTCGACCTGGTCGAGCAGCGCCACCAGCTCGCCGCGCAGCGCCTGCCATTCGCCCTGTGGCGGCTCCTGTCGGTGATCATGCGGCTGAGATTGCGGAAAAGCGCGGGCCATAGGTCGTTCCCAAGCACCTGAATTCAAGAAGCCGCGCCCATTGTAGGTTTTGGCCTGTCGGTCACTCTTGGGAAAACATGGTAAAGATCGCGTTAAGGATTGCCGCATTTTGCAACTGTGGGACCATGCCTC
Organism: Devosia sp.; assembly: GCA_030680995.1. Classification (GTDB taxonomy): domain Bacteria; phylum Pseudomonadota; class Alphaproteobacteria; order Rhizobiales; family Devosiaceae; genus Devosia_A. The sequence continues at coordinate 795 of JAUXUM010000131.1, read as the reverse complement.
GCCCGGGCCAACGGCTGTATCGGGGTCCATTAGTGGGATACAAAACCGCAGCCGCGCCTGTTAGGAACCGGGGAACCGGGTAGGGCCGAATGATCCGAAAGCGAGTTTGACAACGCCGATGACCAGACGCCGCATCATCATCGTGGACGACCACCCGCTGTTCCGCGCGGCGCTGCGCCAGACGCTGGCCGGCGGCGATCCCTCGATCGTGGTCGAGGAGGCGGGCGATTTGGCCGGCCTCAACGCCGCGCTCGAGGCCGACCGGGACTGCGACCTCGTCCTGCTCGATCTCAACATGCCCGGGGTGCGCGGCTTCTCCGGACTGCTGCTGCTCAGGGCCCAGTACCCGGACCTGCCGGTGATGATCATCTCGGCGGTCGAGGACGGGACTGTCATCCGCCGCGCCTTCGAGCTGGGGGCCGCCGGTTACCTGCACAAATCGGTCGGTCCGCCCGAGATCCGCCGCGCCATCGAGACGGTGCTGGCGGGCGAGATGTTCGTTCCCGAAGGCGCCGAACTCGCCGGCGACGACGCGCAGGCGGCGCTGATGCAGCGGCTGGCGACGCTGACGCCGCAGCAGGTGCGGGTCTTGATGATGCTCAGCGACGGGCTGATGAACAAGCAGATCGCCTACGAGCTCTCGATCTCGGAGGCGACGGTGAAGGCCCATGTCTCGGCCATCCTGCAAAAGCTCGACGTCGACAGCCGCACCCAGGCGGTGATCGCGGCTGCCAAGATCGCGGGAGCCGGCTGGGCTGCCGCCGGGGCTTCGGCGGCGAGCTGAGGGCTCGAACC
>JAUXUM010000129.1 GCA_030680995.1 Devosia sp. | reverse complement strand
CTGCGGCAAGTCGACGGCGCTGCGGATCATCGCCGGCCTCGGCGCGCCGAGTTCGGGCACGGTGGATTGGCCCTCCTCGAAGATCAATTCACACGGGCTGCCCGAGGGCGATATCGGCTTCGTCTTCCAGGAGCCGACCCTGATGCCGTGGCAGACCGCGTTCGGCAACGTCTATCTGCCGTTGCGCCTCAATGGCGTGAGCAAGGCGGCGGCGCGGCCGCAGATCATGGAGACGCTGGCGTCGGTCGGGCTCGCCGATTTCGAGAAATCCTATCCGCGCGAGCTTTCGGGCGGCATGAAGATGCGCGTCTCGATCGCCCGCGCCCTGGTCACCAGGCCAAAATTACTGCTGATGGACGAGCCTTTCGCGGCGCTCGACGAGATCACCCGCCAGAAGCTCAACGACGACGTGCTGCGGCTCTGGCGGCAATCGGGCGTCACGGTGATCTTCGTCACCCATTCGGTATTCGAGAGCGCGTTCCTCTCCAGCCGCATCGTGGTGATGAAGGCGCGACCCGGACAGGTGTTCGCCGACATGGAGATCGTCACCTCCACGGAACGCGGCGAGAATTACCGGACGTCGGAAGAATATCGTGCGACTTGCTCCAGGGTCTCGCGCGCCCTGCAGGACGCCATCCATGTTGGAGACGGCCGCGATGACTGAAGCCATTCAGGCGGGCCCCCGCGGCGGCGCGGAGGCAGGGACCGACAGCGCCGTCGTCATCCTCGCGCCGCGCACGCCTGGCAGCGAGAAAGTCCTGCGCGTGGTCATTCCGGTAGCGATGCTGCTGCTCGCCGTCCTGGGCTGGCACGTCTTCGTCACCGTCAACCAGGTGCCGCGCTACATCCTGCCGAGCCCGGCAGACGTCGCCGGATCGCTGTGGAATGATTGGAGCATACTGTCGCCGGCGCTGCTGGTCACGCTGCGCATCACCTTCACCGCGCTCATTCTGGCGCTGATCGGCGGCGTCGGGCTGGCCATCGTCCTGGTGCAGTCGAAATGGATCGAGCTCGCGCTCTTCCCGTTTGCGGTGATCCTGCAGGTGACGCCGATCATCGCCATCGCGCCGCTGCTGCTGATCTACACACCCGATACGCAGACCGCGCTCCTGATCTGCTCGTTCCTCGTCGCTTTCTTCCCCATCCTCTCCAACATGGTGGCCGGGCTCAAAAGCGTCGACCACAACCTTTTGAACCTCTTCGATCTCTACGGCGCCTCGCGCTGGCAGACGCTGGTCTACCTGAAGATCCCGGCGGCCCTGCCCTATTTCATGGCGGGCCTGCGGATCGGCGGCGGGCTGGCGCTGATCGCGGCCGTGGTCGCCGAATTTGCGGCAGGTTCAGCCGGCCAGGGCTCCGGCCTCGCCTTCCGGCTGCTGGAGTCGCAGTACCGGCTCAACATACCGCGCCTTTTCGCCGCGCTGATCCTTTTGACCGGTACCGGGGTCGCCATCTTCGGGTTCACCTCGCTCGTCTCCTGGCTGACGCTGCGCCGCTGGCACGAGAGCGCCATGCGCCGGGAGAACTAGACCCGATGGGGTTTCCGTCAGCAACTTCGATTCTCCTCAAAAACGCCACTGTGCCAACCTCCGTCCTTCCGGGCACAGACAGCGGCGAACCACTGCAACAGCTCGACATCCTCATCGACGGCGGCGAGATCGCGGCCATCCATCCGGCCAACGGTCAGGTTCCGCCAGGCACCGCGGTGCACGATATGGACGATGGCCTCGTCCTTCCGGCCTTTGTCGATCTGCACACCCATCTCGACAAGGGTCACATCTGGCCGCGCCGATCCAACCCCGACGGTACATGGCTCAGTGCCCTGCTTTCGGTGCAGGACGACCGGGAGAGGAACTGGGCGGCCGCCGATGTCGAGCGGCGCATGGATTTCGCCCTGCGCTGCGCCTACGCGCATGGCACCGCCGCCATCCGCACGCATCTCGACTCAGCGCCTCCGCAGCATGAGATCGCATGGACCTTGTTTGAGGAGATGCGGGAGCGCTGGGCCAGCCGCATCGAACTGCAGGCGGTCGCGATCGTCGGCCCCGACGAACTGCTCGATGCTGGCAAGCTCGACTCCGTGGCCAGGCGGGTACAGGCCTCCGGCGGCATCCTGGGCGGCTCTGTCGCCGTACATCCGGACGCCAGACAGGCAATGCTGCGCGTGGTCGAGAAGGCGGGCGATCTTGGCCTCGACCTCGACCTGCATTGCGACGAGACGGGGGAAGCTGAATCCTCGGCGTTGCGCCATTTGGCGGACGTGGTGATCGAGACCGGCTACAAGGGCCGGGTTCTCGCCGGACACTGCAGCGTCATGGCGGTACAGGACGAGAAAACGGCGATCGGGACAATCGATCGCGTCGCCGAGGCCGGCATCGCCGTCGTGTCGCTGCCGATGTGCAACATGTACCTGCAGGACCGCAACAACGGCAGCGGCGCGCGCACGCCCCGCTGGCGCGGCGTCACCCTTCTCAACGAATTCAAGGCGGCGGGCGTGCCGGTCGCCATCGCTTCGGACAATTTCCGCGATCCGTTCTATGCCTATGGCGATCTCGACTGCGTCGAGGTCTTTCGCGAGGGCGCCCGTATCCTCCATTTCGATCACCCGCAGTCCGGAGCATGGGAATGGGTGCGCGCGGTGGGCGCCGAGCCCGCGATCATCGGCAGCTTCGACTACGAAGCGGAGATCGCCGTCGGCGTCTCCGCCGATCTCGTGTTGTTCCGTGCCCGCAACTGGACCGAACTGCATGCCCGCCCGCAAAGCGACAGGATCGTGCTCCGCCGCGGTAGCGCCATCGACACCACCCTGCCCGATTATCGCGAACTCGACGACCTGATGGAGTAGACCATGGATCTTGCCAAATTCCGCGCCGCGCTGGGCGATATTCCGGTCGAGGACCACCCCAGGATCGTGCAGCAGAAGAGCCGCGACCACTATTGGTACTCGCCCATCCTCAAGGCGCAGCTCGACCGGGTGACGGCCGATATCGTCGTCTCGCCGCGCACCCAGGACGAGGTCGGGACAATCCTCGCCGCCGCCTACAAGTACGAAGTGCCGATCACGCCGCGCGGCGGCGGCACCGGCAATTATGGCCAGGCCATGCCGCTGTCGGGCGGCGCCGTCCTCAACCTCATGGGCCTCGACCGCGTCATCGACATCCAGCCGGATCGGGTCAGGGCCGAGGCAGGCATCATCCTCGAAAAACTCGACGGGCAGACGATACAGGCCGTGGGCGGCGAGATGCGCTTCCATCCCTCGACCCACCGCATGGCGAGCCTTGGCGGCTTCATTGCCGGCGGCTCGGGCGGCGTCGGCTCGATCCGCTGGGGCGGCCTTCGCAATTTCGGCAACATCCTGGGGCTCAAGGTCATCACCTGCGAGGCCGAGCCGCGGGTGCTCGACCTGCGTGGCCCGGATATCCTCAAGGTCGCCCACGCCTACGGCACCAACGGCATCATCGTCGAGGCGGAAGTGCCGCTGACTGCCGCTTACAAGTGGGTGGACATGATCGTTGGCTTCGACACGGCGATGGAGGCCTTCGCTTTTGCCGAGCAGGTGGCGCTGCAGGACGGCCTGCTCTGCAAGGAGATCGCGCCGATCGCCGCCCCCGTCGCCTACGACTACTTCAACCGGCACCGGCCTTACATCAAGCACCGCGACCAGTCCATCGTGCTGCTGATGGCCGCGCCGGCGGCCGCGGCGGCGATGGGCGATTTCGTCGCCTACCATAAGGGCCAGATGCTGTTTCGCGCCGACGAGGCGACGCCCGAGGAACTGGCGAAGCTGCCGCCTGTCTACGAACTGGCGTGGAACCACACCACGCTCCGTGCGCTCAAGGTCGACCCGAACTTCACCTACCTGCAGACGCAGTATCCCGACCTGGAGCACGTCAGGAAGATGATGGAAATCCTCGGCGACGAAATGCCGATGCATATCGAGATGGTTCGCTTCGACGGCCGCATCATCTTCTCCGGCCTGCCGCTGGTGCGCTACACGAGCGAGGCGCGGCTCGAGGAGATCATCCGTATGCACGAGGAGAACGGCTGCCTCGTCTTCAACCCGCACCGCTACACGCTCGAAGAGGGCGGGATGAAGAAGACCGACCGGGCGCAGCTCGCCTTCAAGCGCGAGGCCGACCCCAAGGGCATGCTCAACCCCGGCAAGATGATCGCCTGGGACGACCCTGAGTTCGACTTCGACTCCGGCCGCGTCTGGCTCTTCACCGGCCTGCAGACGCTGGGCGCCGCCTGATGCGGGTTCTGGTCGTGCATGCCCACCCGGTCGAAACCAGTTTCAACCGGGCGCTGTATGACGCAGCGCTCGAAGCGTTGCGCGGCAGCGGCCACGAGGTCGATGCACTCAACCTTTATGACGAGGGATTTGACGCGGTGATGAGCCGCGAGGAGCGGCTCAACTACCACGACGTGCCCGAGAACCTCACGCCGGCCATCAAGCCCTATGTCGACCGGCTGCTCGCCGCAGAGGCGGCGGTCTTCATCCACCCAGTGTGGAACTATGGCTATCCCGCGATTCTCAAAGGCTTCTTCGACCGCATCTTCGTTCCCGGCGTGTCCTTCGTGCTGGAGGACGGCAAGCTCACCCCGACGCTGAGGAACATCAAGAAGGTGGTCTACGTCACGACCTATGGCGGCGACCGCTTCCGCACCTGGTTGATGGGCGATCCGCCGCGGCGGCTGGCGCGACGCTGGGCCTGGGCAACCTTCGGCACCCTGCTGCCGCCGAAGTACCTCGCGCTCTACAAGATGGACATGCGCACCGAGACCGAGCTCAGGGCCTATATCGCCAGGGTGCAGCGGACGCTGGCGAGGATATGAACTTCATTCCCATCCGCGGACTGTGACCCCGGCGCGGACCGGGGACGTTGACGACCTGGGCACAGCGCGCGCCGCCCCCACAGACCGTCATCCTCCGACTTGTTCGGAGGACCCAGCGGCGCCGCGTCGGCGGCGCAAGAGACTCTCTTGGCGGGCACGACTTGCCTCGCGCGAGTCTGGGTCCTCGCGTCAAGCGCGAGGATGACGGCCGGTGTGTGGGACCTAGCATTGTCACACCCCGCGGAACCGTCATCCACGGACGCCGCGAAGCGGCAATCTCGTGGACCCATGTGGTGCCTCACGCCCGAAGCAGTGAGATCGGAAATGTTGCTTGGGTCCGCGAGGTCTCCCCTCGGAACAAATCCGAGGGGAGACCTCGGATGACGGCTTCGTGGGTGTGTTCGATCGCTTGCTCCCCGGGATCACCGCAACCGGGAGAGAGCAGGCACTCACGCCGGCTGCGGGTCGGGCTTCACCTCCTCGAGCTCGATCAGCGTACCGTCGAAATCCTTGGGATGCAGGAACAGCACCGGCAGGCCGTGCGCGCCGGTGCGCGGCTTGCCGTCGCCGAGCACCCGCGCCCCCGCCTCGGTCAGCGTGCGCGCGGCGCTCATCAGGTCCGGCACCTCGAAGCAGAGGTGATGGATGCCGCCCGAGGGGTTCTTCTCGAGGAAGCCGGCGATCGGCGAGTTGTCCCCGAGCGGCGTCATCAGCTCGATCTTGGTGTTCTCGAGCATGACGAACACCACCGTCACGCCGTGCTCGGGGAGGTCGTGCGCAGAGTGCACCTCGGCGCCGAGCTGGTCGCGATACTTGGCCGCCGCGGCGGCAAGGTCCGGCACCGCAATGGCGACGTGGTTGAGTCGGCCGATCATCGGTTGGAGAGCCTCCCCTCGATCTGGTTCAGCACGCTGAACGCGGCTTCCAGCACGTTGGTGCCCGGGCCGAAAATCTCGGCCACGCCGGCCTCGCGGAGGAAAGCGTAATCCTGTTCCGGGATCACGCCGCCAACGATGACCGTCACCTCGCCGAGCCCACGCCGCTTCAGTTCCCCGATCAGCTCGGGCACCAGCGTCTTGTGCCCGGCCGCCAGGGATGACACGCCGACCGCATCCACCTCCAGATCGGCAACATGCGCGGCCACCTCGGGCGCCGTCTCGAACAGATCGCCCATATGGACCTCGAACCCCAGATCGGCGAAGGCCGAGGCGATCACCTTGGCGCCGCGATCGTGACCGTCCTGCCCCATCTTGGCGATGAACAGCGACGGGGAGCGCCCGCGTGCGCGCTTGAACGTTGCCAGCCGCTCCTGCATCGCCACATATTGCGGGTCGCCATCGTAGTTTTGCGCGTAGACGCCGGAGATCACCTGGGTCACCGCCGAATGGCGGTTGAAGACGTCCTCCAGCGCCGAGGAAATCTCGCCCAGCGTGGCGCGCGCCCGGGCCGCCTCGATGGTGGCGCCGAGGAGATTGCCCTCGTTCTTGGCGGCGAACTCGCGCAGGGCGGCAAGCATGGACTGGCACCTGGCTTCGTCGCGGGTGCGCCGCACCTCGGCGATCCGCGCGATCTGCTCCTCGCGTACCTTGGCATTGTCGATCTCGCGCACGTCGACCGGATGCTCGTTCTCCAGCCGGTAACGGTTGACCCCCACGATCACGTCCTCGCCGCGGTCGACGCGGGCCTGGCGGATCGCCGCCGCTTTCTCGATCTCGAGCTTGGGCGTGCCCTCCTGCACGGCCTTGGTCATGCCGCCGGCGGCCTCGACCTCCGCGATCAACGCCCCGGCGCGGGTGACGAGATCGGCGGTCAGCGCCTCGACGTAGTACGAGCCGCCCAGCGGATCGACGACGTCGGTCACCCGGCTCTCGTGCTGCAGGATAAGCTGCGTGTTGCGCGCGATGCGGGAGGAGAATTCCGTAGGCAGGGCAATGGCTTCGTCGAAAGAGTTGGTATGTAGACTCTGCGTGCCGCCCAGCACTGCCGCGAGCGCCTCGATGGTCGTGCGGACCACGTTGTTGTGCGGGTCCTGCTCGGTGAGGCTGACCCCCGAGGTCTGGCAGTGGGTGCGCAGCATCAGCGAGCGCGGATCCCTGGCACCGAGATCGGTCATGATCCGCGCCCACAATTTACGCGCCGCCCGGAGTTTTGCGACCTCGAGGAAGAAGTTCATGCCGATGCCGAAGAAGAAGCTCAACCGCCCGGCGAAGGCGTCGATGTCGAGGCCCTTGGCCTGTGCCGCGCGCACATACTCGGCCCCGTCGGCCAGCGTATAGGCGAGTTCCTGCACCGCCGTCGCCCCGGCCTCGTGCATATGGTAGCCCGAGATCGAGATGGAATTGAACTTGGGCATATGCTCGGCGGTGTGGGCGATAATATCGCCGACGATCCGCATCGAGGGTTCGGGCGGGTAGATATACGTATTGCGGACCATGAACTCCTTCAGAATGTCGTTCTGAATGGTTCCGTCCAGCTGGCCCTGCTTCACCCCCTGCTCTTCCGCCGCGACGATGAACATGGCCAGCACCGGCAGCACCGCCCCATTCATCGTCATACTGACCGACATCCGATCGAGGGGTATGTCTTCGAACAGCAGCTTCATGTCCTCGACGCTGTCGATGGCGACGCCCGCCTTGCCGACGTCGCCGACGACGCGCGGATGGTCGCTATCATAGCCGCGATGGGTGGCGAGGTCGTCGGCCACCGAGAGGCCTTTCTGCCCCTTTTCGAGGGCCTGCCGGAAGAAGGCGTTGCTCTCCCGGGCAGTGGAGAAGCCCGCTTATTGGCG
>JAUXUM010000128.1 GCA_030680995.1 Devosia sp. | reverse complement strand
CGCCAATCAGCGCAGCCGGCTAGAGACTTAGGCGACGTGCTCGTTGCCAACTGCCACGGTCCCTGTGTAGCCGAGGACGCGGGCCTTTTCCGCAAGGGTTGCCGCGGCCGAACGAGTCAGGATCGCGACGAGCGCATGGACGTGTTCGCTGAGCTCCTGAATCTGTACTTGACCCGCGCGATCGTCGCAGTGCGCCGGGGGCCTCGCAATCGCCAAACGGAATGATAACCCGCGACCGGGCTTGTGCACTGGCGCCAGCCTGTGCCGCAGCGTCTGCGAAAAGGGCGTGTGTGAGGGAGGAAGGCGCGAAGGCCTGGAATTTCACCAAGTCACTCGACCCCTGCTCGAGGATAGCGAAAACGGGCCGGAACTGCTGGGCGCGGCGTCGGGCCGCGAGGTCAATAACGTCATGCACTTTTGTCGCTCCTGGTAGGGGCTGCTTTCTAGGCAGCCGTGTTGCATCCGGGGCTAGAAAACCGAGAGCGACTGTTCGGCACGCCGCGTCTTTGGGCCTTGCGGCCTTGGACATTCACGCGGGTACCCCGGAATTGAAACTGGATCATTGTCGCCTCTGAGGTCTTTCTAGGACCACAGGAACCGTATATCCGAATCATGGAAAAGTAAATCATAAATAGTGTCTGGTAGTTGACATGGATGTATTACGCCAAATCCGACAGACACTACACTCATAGTTGTTGATTTGGGCGGATCATACCGTTAACTGGTCTCTATAGGGCTATTTGCGGGGGTGACGTATGAGTGATGACGAGGAGCGCAGCACCAAGCCTCGGCTTTTGACCGAGGAAGAGGCAGCGAAGATTCTCAGGCGCTCGACGGGTGCGGTCAAACGGCTGCGCCTTTCTGGTGCGTTAGCGTACATTCCAGGCCGGCCGCCGATGATCGATGAAGCCGACCTCGAGGAATACATCACCCGCGCCAAGGTGCGAGGAACGCCGGGCTCGAGCTGGCAAGCTGCCACGCCGGAGGCGAGGGAAGAGATCGTGGAGAACGCAAGAGCCTGGGTGCTCAAACAGAAGATGAAGCCGCCTCGAAAGCGCAGGAGCGGATAGGGGCGTCCCTCCCGCGGGGTGCCACCTGGCCAAGGCGCGGGTGCCCCCTGGGGGGATACTCGAAACCGCCGCGCAGCGCCGTCACCTGAGCGCCCGAGAAATTTGCGGCCCGAAAAGACTTTGGGGTCGATCAGCAGGAGTGAAAGTGACCGATCAGCCCGAAGAGCAGCGCTTCCTGACCGACGCCGAGGCAGCGCTATTACTAGGCCGTTCCGTCTACAAGGTCGCTGAAATCCGTGCGGCTGGCAAAATCCCGTACCTACCGGGAAAGCCAGTGCTCATGGAGCGGTGCGACGTGCTAGCCTTCAAGGCGGCCGAGGAGGCGCCCAAAACGCCGGCCCAGCTTAGGGCAAATGCCCGAGCATGGGCTGAGCGGTATTTGTTCAAGCGGCGAATCCGCTCGGGCTATTTTAACAAGTGATAACTTCGCGGCCGCAACAGAGGGAGTGCATCAATGGGAAGGGCATCCGTAGAGGGGCTAGCGAAGCTGTCAGCAGTCTTGTTGATTGCCATGACGACCAGTGGGTTTCAGAGCATGGACGACGCCATCTACCAACGCTGGCAATCCTTCATCGGGCTCACCGTCAACCAATTCTCGATCGAGACCGGCCTTTGGGTTCAGAACATGTACGACAACGCCGAGGGGCGCGTATTTGTCATCGAGTGGCAGCGCCCACTCGGGCCATGCAACATCCAACTCCACGCGACGTACAACGGCGCCGGCGCAAACGCCGACGGCTGGACGATCTATCGCACGGTCCATCAGGGGCCATGTGGGGGAATATGAGCCGATCGGCCGCCTCGCCCGGTCACCGAAGATTGTCCTCCACTAGCCGCGCTCGATTGCATAGTGTTCCGAAGGCGGTGACAATGCTGCTGGGGGCGCGACAACTTGCGGTATTTGCGGTCAGCGACAGCTTTGTTCCTCGCCTTCACTGCCTTCGGTGGAGCGCTTGCAGATCCTGATTCCGCTCCTGTCCCCAAGCCCCGTATCTACCGGGCCGACGATCCGACCTACAGCTATTTCGGACCATTTCTGCTCATCGCCAACGATCCGAGCATCATTGTCCTTAACGGCCCGATCCTGGACGACGCCCCTTTGGAGTTCAGACGCGCACTGCGGAAGCGGCCCGACGCTCAGGTGCTGGTGCTGATCAGTGACGGTGGCTACGTCGATGAAGCCCTGCTTATTGCCCACGAGGTCCGCGACCAAGGGCTCAATACGTACGTTCCTGAGGGCAGTAACTGCTTTTCCGCCTGTGCCTATGTTTACTTCGCTGGGGCGGAACGAAGGGCGGATGGCCGACTGGGCGTTCACCAACTCTGGAACCAAGAGAACGACCTCGTCTCCGGCCAGTCGACGTTCTCGGATGTGTTCGAAGCAATGCGCGATTTCGGGGTCGCCGACGACGTGATCTCCCTGATGCTGCGCACTCCGCCCGGCGAGATGCACGTGTTCTCGGGCATTGAGGTGGCAACGCTTGGTATCAACGATGGCGACCCCTTCACACTGCGCACTGAGTTTCAGCCGACCGCCGAAAACGGCAAGAGTGAGGAACGCGTGGGCATCACCCCGAGTGGTGAACTTGCGGACAGCGCTGAGGCGGCAGTTGCTGCGATCGATCCGGCCAACATCGCCGGCAGCCGGTCGCTGCTGCTCGAAGCCTCGGACGAAGGCACCACCGGCGCCGTGCCGTTCTCGGGTACTGTGGACTGGTCCAAGGGCACCGACGAGACCGGCCTGCCGACGCTGATCGGCAAGGCGAGCATCCCGGCGCGCAATCTCGGCGTCGACGTCCTGATCCGCAAGAATTCCGACCCCAGCCTGCCGGCCAGTCACCTGATGGAGATCAACTTCCGGGTCTCGGACAGCTTCATCGGCGGCTCGGTTGCCGGGCTGCCGGGCGTGCTGCTCAAGAACGAAGAGCTGGTGCAGGGAGCACCGCTGGTCGGGGCGTCCGCCCGGGTGGTGGGCAATTCGTTCCTCTTCGCGCTCAGCGCCTCGCCGGAGGACATGACGGCCAACAACACGCTCCTGACCAGCCGCAAGTGGATGGATCTCGCCCTGATCTACGCCACCGGCAAGCGGGCCATCATCACGCTGGAAAAGGACGCGGAAGCCGAGGCGATGTTCAGCGAAGTGTTCGACGCTTGGGGCACCGTGTCACTGATTCCGGCTGATCCGGACGAGCGTGCTCCACTTCTAGATGCCCTCCGAGCACTCGCAGAATCCAAACGGCTGGAGCACACGGTGCTGCCGCCGCTGGATCTCACCTCTGGAGAGCAAGTGCCAGTCTTCTAACCAGCCCAGGACGATGGGGCAGCGCGCACGGACTCGACTGTTCCGCATCTTTCCGCCAGTCTCCCGGCAGGGGGACCAAATGGCGCGCCGAGGGGGTTTCGGCTGGGGTTGGATTCTGCTGCTGCTCGTTGCGATTGGCGGCTTCAATGCTCTCACACAGCGCTCTCCTTCTCGTCCGGAGCCGAGCGAGCGGGTGGTGCGCGCTCCGAACCCCGCGGTGGTTGCGACACCGTCGGAAGGCCCCAGCACACTATCGTCTCCGATCATCGGCTACGTGACGGCCAACAACCTGAACGTGCGCCGCGAACCGAGCACGTCGTCAGCGATCCTTCTGTCGGTTCCTCGTGGCACGAAGATTGTTGCCACCTCATCGGCCGACGGCTGGTTGGGCGTCGCGCTGAACGATGGATCCACTGGCTGGATCAGCGCCGACTTTGTGTCGAGCGTGCCGCCGGCGGCGGTCGTGGCGGCGCCGGTGCCCGAACCAGAACCCGAGCGTGAGCCAGATTCGCCGAAGCCGTCCTACGATCGAAACACGATCGTGCAGGCGATCATCCAGGAGAGCATCTGGTCGACGGGAGGAAGCTGCCCCTGCCCCTACAATACTGACCGCGGCGGCCGGCGATGCGGCGGTCGCAGCGCGTATTCGCGACCTGGCGGGGCGTCGCCAATCTGCTTCGCAGACCAGGTGACGCAGGCCATGATTGACCGCTATCTTGCTCGGAACTGAGGGGGCGCACATGGCAGCAACCAACGCCGAAACGCCAGAGCCAACGACCGATGAGGATTGGGCCGATCGCCTTAGGCGCTCCCGCCTGGCGTTGAAGGCGTGGACGTGGGAGGCAAAGCTCGCGTGGGCTGATCGCGAGATGACGCGCACGATTGCCGAAACGGAGATCGGAGTGCTCAGGTACTTCGCTCCACTGCTGCCGGACGCGCTTCAGCCGGACCTGTCGGCGCTGCGCCACGACTGGGACGAATTGCGCCTGTCGCTGATCCAGTCATGACCGCCGACGAGATCGAACGCTGCCTTGGCGTCGGACGTGAGGCCCTGGTTCTGCTCGCCGAGCTCGTGGTCAACGGCGAGCGAAGCCGCGGCGAAATCTATGCTCGCGCCCGCATCGAGGCCGACGCGCTGGATGAGCCTGCTCGACGAGGCGCCGGAGAGCGAGCACGAGAGAATCCACGAACTGCTCGATCGCTACGACACGCTTATGGGAGCGCTGGTCAACTGACCGGCCGCCGTGGCCGCGACTTAAAGGGGAGAACCTGATGCGACCACTTCTGCTCATGTTGAGCCTGGCGCTCTTGCTGCCGGGTCCCGCTGCGGCCCAACTGGTTCAGTTGGAGATGTGTGCGCCAGGCCAGCGCAACACTGCTGACAAGACCTGCATCGTCGATGGCGACACTCTCTGGCTCCACGGGGAGAATATTCGGCTGAAGGACTTCGACACCCCGGAGCCGCAAACCAACATTTGTGGCGGCGAAGCGGAGAAGGCACTCGCGGCTCGTGCGAGCGCCCGGCTCCTCGAACTTCTGAACGGCAATGCTTGGACGATCGAGCGCTACGGGCTCGAGCGAGGTGGCCGTGGGAGGCGGGCGCTGGCAACAATACGGATCGATGGCCGAGACGTGGGCGACATCCTGATCAAGGAAGGGTTGGCGCGGCGCTGGCCGGACGGGGATGAATGGTGGTGCCGCCTGTGACAGCCCTCAAATATCGACCTCGGCCTGGGAATCGGTTGGGCGGCCCCAGTCACTGGCGGCTATTGATTGCGCGCTTCAGAGGCCCATATATACTCAAGGATGCGTTAGCCATCCGTTCAAGGGCTGGCATTTTGCTCTTGCATTTCGGAACGTCCTGCGCGCATATCGATTGTTAGAGGGACACGCACGAGCCGACTTGATCCTCAAGTGGATCAGGAGAGCCATCCGAAGTCGATGTTGATAGCTTGCGATCAACTAGACGCGTTTCCAGCAGTTAGATCGTGGACTTCGTCCGGCCGGACGCCTCCACGATGGTTGTTGGGATCCGTAGGTGCGAGGGATGAGCCTTAGGAAAGACTTCCTTGGAGGCGTTCCCGATGTCAGAAAGCAAGCACGTAATAGCAAAGCCGGTGGTGCTTTAAGGTGCCACCGGTTTTTTGCGTGTGGCATCCTCGCTAAATTATGTAGTCGTTAGGAGCGATGTTGACATGGTTCGCCTTTGGAGGTCGTGGGTCGCCATGGCAGCTGGAAAATGAGGGGGCGAGGCGTCGCTTCGCGGGAACGCAGTCAAAGTGAAAGTCGTGGCTAAAACCTCCGCCGATGCGGCTTCTGGCATTCAGAAGGCACTCCGGGCTATGTTCAGCTGCCTTTGAGTTCCGGAAGAATCCGTGCCGATCCTTCCCGGGGCTTCTGAAAAACAACTCACCGTCAGAGAAGCAGTGGCGCGCGTCTTCGGGAGCCTTCGTCAAAGGGCAGCGGGAACGAAAGCTAGCAACCGCGTCTCGTACGAGCTGACCCGGCGCTTCAGAGTTGCCGCAGGTGGCAAAGAGTGCCGAAAGCATCTCCGTGAGTGCGTCGTCACGAAAGTTTCTCACCGGAAGCAACAAGGGCGATAGATTGGCCACGCTCGTAAAATCGTAGATTTGCCTGGCGTTCGCTCGCAGTTTCTCCGTCACCCCCAGTAAATCCCGCTGAAAGAGATTCAGCGCTTCATTGCGCGCGCGGCGGCTCGAGCCACCATCCCCTGCCAAGGGCGGAAAAGGTGCAGGGAGCGAAAACGGAAAAAAGCGGGTGAGAAGCTCGGTTGTGCTTTCTTCCCCAAAATCTGCATATGCGAGGAGGACAGAGGCCGGCCGCTGTTCCGGCCACGCTGCCAGGGCCTTGTTAGCCCGCTCGATCAGCTCAGCTGCGTGCTCGGGTGAGTAGGCTCCGCTACGCTTGTTAGGTTTGGCGACCAGCTCTCCGTCCGGAACCAGACGAGATGCCGAGATGGCAGAGACTCTGTCGAATTGCTCTACTGTCAGTCCGGCTAGGACTAGCAAGAACCTCATTCAGACACGCCGCCGCAATAGCGCTTCCACAACGTCTAGCGTTAAGGACGTACTTGCCAATTGTCGACGATCCAGGGCACCGAGCATCAAATGGAGCGCTGTACCCCGATGCGAATCTTCAACGGCAACTTGGGACCTCGCCCGCGCATGAAACTCCCGCAAGTCCAAACCATTCTCGTCGGCCCAAGCTTCGATGTTTGCGATGATGGTCTTGTCCCTGTCGGGGGCGTTGTCCGGGACAAGGAACCTTTCGGGCACTTCAACAGCGCCAGCCGGCGGCTCAGATTCCGTATCGTAGTCGTCGAATAGGAAGGATCTCACATCGAGAAAGCGGCGCTTTCCTTCGACGGGCGGCACCGAAAACGCGGCCCAGAACCTGTAATTGAAGCGAGGCGACTGCTGAGTTCGCTCACCTTCCTCCCTGCGCACAGCAGACCCCACTCGAACTACGGACTGCACGTTGTGAAAGGTGCCGCCTAAGACGATTTCATACCTGCTGCTCAACCTGCTTGCCAGAAAGTCGCTCAGGCCACTGCGGGTTAGCACCTTCAAGCTGTCCAGGTCGGGTCCGAGGTCTTTTCCGAGTTGACTGAGGAGGTAGGGGGCTCCCTTGTTAAGGGCCGCCTCACAAAGCGCGATCACCTTCTCTTCTATTAGGCGCAATGTCTCTTCCGCAGTCATCTTCTCGGCCCCGTAGTTCCACCCTCGCCTGATCGATCTGTGGCGAACGCGTTGCCTCTCGTCAATGGCGGGCGGCTTGAGTAGTGTTTTTTATGACGCTGCGCCTCACTGAAATTGCTGCGATCAGCCCAGTTCCGCTAGCTTGAATCGATGTGCAATCTCTATTCCGAACTCACTACCACCGACGCCATGATGCGTGTGCGGGCGGCGTGGGAAGAGGCGATGCGCAACGTGCCGCCGCTCTACGCCATCTATCCCGACTATACCGCGCCGATCATCCGTCAGACCCCAGCCGGCCGAACCATCTCGCTGGCGCGGCTGCCGTCCCTCACCGGTCCGGTGACCGACAAGCCGAACCGCGGCAACACCAACATCCGCCACCCGCGGTTCGACGACTGGAAAGGGTATCTGGGCGTCGAGCATCGCTGCCTGGTGGCCTTCAATCGCTTCGCTGAGCCGACCAAGCTTGCTGACGGCACGACCGGCAACGCCTGGTTCGCCCTTGATGAGAGCGAGCCGGTGATGTTCTTCGCCGGCCTGCGGACCTCCTGGCATGGCACCCGGTGCAAGGATGAAGGTCCAATAGACCATGAGCTCTTCGCGTTTTTCACCACCAAGCCAAACGACGTCGTCGGGGCAATCCATGAGAAGGCGATGCCGGTGATCCTGCGGACCGAGGAGGAGTGGAAGGTCTGGCTCGCGGTCCCGAAGGGCTCAAGCCCGAGGTCGTCGCCTTCATGAATCTGATCAGCAGGCAGGTGGCCACACTGCTCGTCGGGCGGGCCGGATACGACAAGGAGGCGACCAAGAAGGCCTTCATAGACCGGCTCCGCTGACGTGACAGCATCCAGCGGAGTAACGGGGGTGTTCGGGGACAAGGGGGTGGATGCTGTCACGGTCTGGTGGCGACGCACGGCCCGAAGGAAGCCACCCAGGAGGAACCCCGCGTCTAGCGCCAGCCTCTACTCTCGAAAGCGACCCTCTTCGCACCACCATTTCACGCCGACAACCCCCTGCTTATTCAGAAGATCAGAAGCGTGTCGGCAGTTGCCCTGATTGAAACTGCCGCGGTCGTTGGCGTCGTAGGTGGCGACATGCACCCTCATGGACGCGTCAACAGGGGAGTTGCGATAGAGCGTGTAAGTCGGGCTTCGGTCATCGCTGCAACCTGTCAGCAGGATACCAAGCCCGAGTAACAGCCGCTTCACGCCACCGCCTCCAATTGATCAGCGCGGTCTACAATGTCGATGTCGGGAGCATGGCGCCGGATCGTCTCGGCCACATAGGACGGCGCCAGGTGGCCATAGTGTTTCTCGACCATGCGCGTGTCTGAATGCCCGAGCGCCTCGGCAACGATCTTCATCAACACCCCTGCCCTCACCATCGTGCTGGCGTAGGTGTGCCGCAGTTCGTGGAACGTAATATGCTCCAGCTCGGCACTCTTCACGGCCTCGCCCAGCGCGCGCCGGTAGGTCGCCGGCAGCCAAGGCGTTCCCGCGTCCTGGAGCAGCAGGAATTGATCCGTAGCCTTGCCCTTGGCGAGGTTGGCGAAGTGCTTCACGCCGCCCGGCGGCAGCGGGACGTGCCGTGACTTGCCGCTCTTGCTCTCGGCGATGAACACCGAGCCGTTGGCCGGGTCGAAGTCTCGAGCGCGCAGGCGCGCCAGTTCGCCGAACCTAGCGCCCGTCACCAGCGCCGCGGCGACCAAGTCCCGCAACGCGCCATCGCACTTCCCCAACAAGGCGCGCTGCCCATCGCCATCGAGGAAGCGCACCCTGGCCGCGGTGGTGCCCCTGTATGGCTTCGTCAGCCGCCACGCGGTGTCATCGCCGACGAGTTGGTGATCTCGAGCCCAATTGAGCGCGGCCTTGAGCACCGTGAGCGTCCGGTTGGCCGTGTCGCGCCGCCGGCGGCGAACCTCTGGATCTGCAAAGTCGGTCGGCTGATAGTTCGGCTCCTTGGCGGTCTTCTTGGTGCGGAGCTGCTTTGGGGCGTTGGCCATTCCATCACGCCACCGGCTGAGCCGGTCGGCTGTCAGGTCGATCACCAGCAGCTTGCCAAGCGCCGGCCGGATATGCCGATCAGCACGCTGGCGGGCGTCGACGATCGACTTCATGCCGTCCCCCTCCCGCGCCAAGAGATACTTGTCGAGCGCTAGATTGACGGTGAGCCCCAACGCGCTTTCGCGCCGCCCCGCCGCTATGCCCTTCGCCCATAGACGCGCTCGCTCCTTGGCCTCCTCATGTGATAGGATAAACGTGCCGTCGGCAGCGGCGACGTCATCTGCCTGGCCGAGCCGGGATTGAACGCGGGTTCCGTCCGGGGCGCGGGCTGCGGCCAGCCAAGCGCCGCCCCGCCCACGGGTCCCCCTGCCCTTCCTGTAGCCGAGCCGAACGCCGGGGCTGATCAGCTCCCACTCGGGTGCATCCGATACGGGCAGGCTCGCCCTGCTAGTCTTGGTGGAAAGGACGCTGCGGCGCCGGGCCATGTTTGCTCAATTCGTTGTCGTTTTCGTTGCTTGGAACACCGTGAAACGGCCAAAGCGACATTGAGCATAATAGACACTTTTCCCTTTTAGATCAAATGGCTACAGCGGTCTCCCAGCGTCTCAGAAAGTGCCAAATCGCTCCCTCTCACGGCGGGAACGGGGGTTCGATTCCCCCTGGGCGCGCCAAAAACTCCCCAGATTTCAGTGGTTTAGCTGCTCAGAGGGCAAGGACGGTTCAGCCCTCCCCAATGGTTCCCTAAATTGCCGGTACGTGATCGCGCGGTGCACCGCTAACGTGAAAGGCACTGCCAATCGAGTGTATGTCGTCCTTCTC
This sequence comes from Devosia sp., assembly GCA_030680995.1. Classification (GTDB taxonomy): domain Bacteria; phylum Pseudomonadota; class Alphaproteobacteria; order Rhizobiales; family Devosiaceae; genus Devosia_A. The sequence continues at coordinate 2,576 of JAUXUM010000128.1, read as the reverse complement.
AGGTGGCCCTTCGGCCATCTCTTCCTCCACTCCGATGAGTGGTCGGACCGGGACACGACGGCGCTCTACCGGGCGGTTGCGGGCGACACTCCCGATGAGCGGGTAGACCCGAAGGCCCTTTCAGCAGCAGCGCACGATGCTCAAGGAAAGGATCAGGGCGCTCCCCGAGTTCAAGAAGCTCCGTGAGGGAGGACCGAGAGTCTCTCATCGGTGGCCGGGAGTTCTACGTATCGGGCATCAAGGCCGTTGCGGAGCGGCTGGAATGTCGCCTTCGGTCGGCACGGATTGCGACGCCCCACCTCCAGGGCGCTTACATAGGCTCTATCGACGCCCATGCGTTCGGCCACAGCCTCCTGCGACAAGTCGAGGGCCAGCCGGTATCTCCTCACGTTTGCACCGATCGTCCGTCGCACGTCCATGAGTGCAGACGGCCAAATTGTGCATTTTGATGCTACGCACTATAGTGCTCGTTACGAGTGCGGGAGGAGGAGCACGGAATGTACGTGCGTTTTGTTGGCCTTGTCCGCCCTACCGAGGACCAGATTGCGGCAGCGGCTCAAACTGACCGCCTCGGTTTTCGGAGGGACACACGCATACCGCCAGCATCGTCGCTCTGATCGTCTCTCTTCTGGGAGAGCTACCTCGTCTGCATCGACTCCTTCCTCAATAATTTTCCAAGTTTATTGCCTGCACTTTGGAGGTTATCATGGCGCTGTATCAGAATTCGCTACACCTGCCCCAAGCAATTATCGGATTTCAGGCGCTGACAGGCGCTATCGGATTCATAGGCGCGACAGCAACTGGTAATAAAGATATAAATGTTTCCCGCAGCAATTACTTCTTCTTTTGGATGTTGGCGCTCTTAATCGAGTCCATAATTTGGTCTCCAGAGGTGCTTTTACCGGGCCTTATGAATGGAGACGTTCAATTGCTTCCCATAGGTTTCGGTTTTTTGGTTGCCGCCATATCTGGCTACGCGGTTGGTCTCCTGTCACTTTGGCGCGCTTTGGATTGCAGTGACAAACGTTGGCCCGCGTTGCTGGGTTTGGTGCCGCTCGCTGGGCTATACCTTCTGTTCGCGCCCCCGCGTCGAGGTTCGAGAGACAAAACCCCGGCCTCGAAGGCCGCGCTTCTATTGATCGGGGGGATGGCAGCGGGAGTGGGGGCCGGAATGCTTTCAAACTCCGCCGCAGAGCGGGTGAGGCGATCAATACCCCAAGCGACGACTGCCGAGTCGACACCGGTCCAAGCTGGAGCGTACATGCGCTTGCCGGGCTTGGATGACGTCTTAATCAACCCCGCGGATTCTCAACCGGACTTATCCGAACTCGGCACGCAGGTCGGCGGCCGTGAGAGCGCCGCTGAACTACCTCCCCTGAACAATGCAGTCGTAGAGCATGATCTTACCCGGCTGCAAAAGCTGCTGTCCGTGCGGCGTTCTCAGGAGGAACTAGATTGGGCCCTCACTGCTGCGGCAGGGACAGGAGATACAGATGCGGCACGGCTATTGTTAGCTACGGGCGCCAATCCAGATTTCAAAATCTCTGCAGCCGGATTTACTTCTACTCCTGTTATCGTTGCGGTTCGGGAAAACAAACCTGATGTGCTACGAGCATTTCTTGAAAACGGGGCTAACCCGAATCTGGCGAATACCTTTGATTGGAAACCGCTTCACCACGCAATTTCCGCACAGTACGCAAGGATAGACGCCATGCGGCTACTCATCCAATATGGCGCTGACGTAAATGCGGTGGACAGTCTACTTAGGACACCGCTACATCGAGCGGCAATGTTTGGCCATACGGAGGCAGCTCGACTCTTGCTAAGCAGGGGGGCCGACGCTTCGGCTCGCGACAAGTACGGAAACACCGCTGCCGACCGGGCCGTCCAAGCCGGATATGGTGACCTCGCAGAGGAACTGCGACTGGCAGAATAGGTGTCGACGCTGTGCAGGTGCACTCGCAGTAGTGCTGGGGTTGCGAGACGAACCGACCTTCAGCGGAGCACCCTAAAATGACCGTCCATCATCGTGGCGCGGCGCCCACCGGCACGCAGCACCGTGTTTTCGGTTTCGGCCATGCGCCGCTCGGCATCGAGGATATCGAAGACGCGATTTGCCCGGTCCTCGCCGAATAGCGTCACCAAGCGATCTCGGTTCCAATCACCGTCACCCTTCACGACGCGTTCGAGCGCGGCGCGGTCATCGATGTTCGTGCCGACGATGCGCTCGATCTCGGCGCGGGCACCCTGGGAGAGCCGGAAGGTTTCGCCTGATGGGCCAACAAGGACGCCTTCGGGCTGCACGCCGTGGAGCGCCTCATCAGCCAGCTCAGACGGGCGCGGCGCATTGCGCCCGCTATCCAGAACGGTCTGGCCGCGGTCAATCGCAGCACTCTGGCGGGCAAGCTCACGGTATTGGGAATCGACCGCCTGGATGCCGGGGGCGGCTTCGACCAACAAGGCGTTGACGTCCTCACGGGCAGCGTTGAGCACCCGCCGAACGTTGGCGTCGGCCTGGCCCTCGATCAATCCGTCGATCGCCTGGCGCACTTGGAAGAGCACGGCGGCGCTGGTCT
>JAUXUM010000125.1 GCA_030680995.1 Devosia sp. | reverse complement strand
TACCTGGAGCGCATGCTGGAGAGCGTCGAGGTGACGCCGGCGGCCGGCAAGCGCCTCACGCTGCTCTTCGAACGGGCAAGGTTCTCGCAGCATGAGGTCGGAGCGGAGATGAAGGACGAGGCGATCGCCGCGCTCGAGAAGGACGGCGACATGACTGTCGACGAGGCCTGATTGATGGCCGACTACCTGACCATCTCTGTCGAGCTACGCGGCCGGGTGGCGCTCGTCACCTTCCTGCGCGGCGACCAGCTCAACGCCATGAACCGGCGGATGCAGGGCGAGATCATCGACGCCTTCGAATCCCTTTCGGCGGACCGGGGCGTCGGCGCGATCGTGGTCACCGGCGCCGGGCGCGCCTTCATGGCGGGAGCCGACATCAAGGAATATGCCGCGCAGACGGGGCCGGAGTTCGATGCGTTCCAGGAAAACGGCGCGCGCATGTATGCCGCGGTCGAGGACAACGCCAAGCCGGTGATCGCCGCGGTGAATGGCTTCGCGCTCGGCGGCGGTTTCGAGTTGGTGCTCTGCTGCGACCTGGTCATCGCGTCGACGGACGCAAAGATGGGCTTGCCCGAGATCAAGCTCGGCCTTGTCCCGGGCGGCGGCGGCACCCAGCGCAGCGTCGCCAAGCTCGGCCGCAACCGCGCCAATTTCCTGCTCATGACCGGCGCCATCGAGCCGGCGGAGGCCTTCGTTGCTTCCGGCCTCGTCAACGAACTGGTCGCGCCGGACCAATTGCTGCCCCGGGCCATGGCCCTTGCCGGGGCGATCGCCGCCGAACCCGCCGAGGCGATCGAAGGCCTCAGGCGTCTCACGGCCACCGCGCTCCAGGGGAACCTCGAGTCCGGTCTGCGCGACGAACGCGACCTGGTCACCGCGCTCTATCGCAGCGAAATCGGTCGAGAACGGGTGCAGGCCTTCGCCGCCAAGAGCGCGGCGCGGGCAGCCGAGAAAGCCAAATCGAAGGAAGCCATGCGATGAGCAATGCGGAGGATGCCCATCGCGGCCTTGGGTGGAAACATGGCGCGCTCACCGTGCAGCGCCACGCGGCCATGCTGGCGCCGGTAACCTTCCTGCTCGCCGATGGCCGGCAGGTCAGCCCGATGCAGGTGGCGCCCTGGGCGGAAGAGGCAGGACACGACGCTCTACCCGGCATCCTGCGGCGGTTACGCGGCGAATGGCCCTGCGTGCCCTTCGGCTACTCAATTTCCGACCCGACTTCGCCACCCGAATGGGCGCGGCTGATGGAACCCGCGGCGGCGGACGAGGAGGTGCACGGGCATAGCTCCAACCATCCCTGGAACTGGGAACGGGACGATGGCCAGAGCCTTCGCCTCTCGATCGACTATCCCAACGGCAGCCCTGTCGGGCGGCTTGAGCGCACCGTCACCCCCGATGCCGGAGCGCCCGCCGTCGATATCGAACTCCGCATCGAAGTTCGCGAGGCCTGTCGGCTGCCGCTTGGACTGCATCCCACCTTCCGGTTGCCGCTCGATGCCGGCCGGGCACGGGTCGAGCCAGCGCGCTTCGACAATGGCCGCACCTTCCCCGGCACCGTCGAGCCGAGCGCGCCGCTTTTTGCCATCGACCGGACCTTTTCGAACCTTTCCGCCGTTCCGGGCCGCGACGGGAGCACGATCGACGCGAGCCGCCTGCCATTCGCAAAAAACACGGAAGAACTGCTGCAGCTCAACAGTATCGACGGCTCGGTGGCCCTTGCCAACGAAGTGGAAGGCTACCGCGTGCGGCTGACCTGGCGGAAGGAGCATTTCCCAAGCCTGCTGCTCTGGATCTCCAATCGCGGGCGCCCGATGGAGCCCTGGAGCGGCCGCCACCTGGCGCTCGGCATGGAACCCATCTGTTCGCCCTTCGGCCTCGGACCTGCCGCCGCGCTCGCCGATAATCCGATCGCTCAATCCGGAACACCGACGGCGCGCGCCTTCTCTGCCGGAGAGGTTTTCACGACGCGTTACCGCATCGAGGCCGAAGCGCTCTGACTCAAAAGGGAGCCCAACGATGACCGCCCTGTTGCCCACGAGTGCCGCCCGCGTCTTCTTCGACGGCATTTTCACCACGCCACGCGTTGCCCATCCCGAGGGCGTCGCCATCCACGCCGACGGCTCGATCTGGTGCGGCAATGAGCTGGGTGAATTGCTGCGCATCGCCGCCGATGGCTCGAAGGTCGAGCTGAAGGGCACGACCGGCGGCTTCGCTCTGGGCATCGCCTTCGACTCGGCCGGCAATTGCTTCATCTGCGACCTGAAGCACGCCGCCGTCTTCCGCTGCGACGCCAGGAGCGGATCGGTGCACCGCTTCGCCTCCTCCGGCATCAAGGTGCCCAACTACCCGATCGTCGACGAGAGGCGCGGCGTTCTCTACGTCACCGACAGCCGCGGCAACAACAATGTCGGGCCCGGCATTTTCCGCTTCGATCTGGCAAGCGGCGAGGGCGGCGTATGGTGCAGCGCGCCGATGGACTTTGCCAATGGCATGGTCATGGCCCTAGACGGCAATGGCCTTTATGTCGTCGAGAGCGATCGGGCGCAGGTAAGCTACGTGCCGATCGAGGCCGACGGCTCGGCCGGCGCGCCAAGCGTCGTGGTCGGCGGGGTGAACAATGTCCCCGACGGGCTCGCCCTGGCCGCGGACGGAACGCTCTACATTTCCTGCTATGAGCCGAGCCGCATCTATCGGCTGAAGCCAGGCGGGCCGCTCGAAACGCTGATCGAGGATCCGGCGGCCACCACCATCGCGCACCCCACCAATATCGCGCTCAAGGGTGACAAGATGTACACCGCCAATCTGGGCCGCTGGCACATCACGGAGATCGACCTCTCCGCGCTTTCTTCGCGCCAACCGTGAGTTGTCGCCAAAGCGGTGGCGGAACGGAAATACGGCTCCGGGATGGGTTGCCGCCGGCATGATCGATGCCGCCAAGGACTTCCGAAAACCGAAGGCCAACAAACAGCCGCCACTCCCGCGCGCCGCACCGGTCGCTCCCCGGAGCCGCCGGGCCGCGAACCCCGTTGCCGCCACATCGGAGGCCGCGCAACCTTCAACCCGGCGACGCCGCGCAGTCGAACTTCAACAACCTTCGGGACTCGGCCAAGAAGGACGTTATGACGTTTCGCCGTGTTGATCCGAGAACCTTCATTACGACCGCGTCCAACTCCCGCTGCCCGCGACCCGCGCCGAGGGCACCGGCGAGGACGAACATTCCGGAGATCACAGCGAGGCCGCCGGCCAGGGTGATGGCGTTTGCAAGGCTGGCGAGGATGCTTGAGACGCGGTCCAGCGTTTCGCCCACCGGCACCAAAGTGAGGTCTGGAAACTGGCGCACCAGCTCCATTTCAATGACTGCGTCCGCGCCGTCGATGACCTTGATGCTCCCCATGAAGCTTTGAGGCGCGTTCTCAATCGGCCCTGGCGATGGCAGCATGCGGAAATTGAACGTCGGGTCGCGTCAGCCGACATCCCGGAAGCTGCTGATGGTCGCGACGAGCGGCCTGCCCAGCACGGTGATTTCCAGCGTGTCGCCGATTGCGAGGCCAAGCGGCACCTTCATTTCCGTGTCGAGCGAAATCGGCGGCGAGCCGGAATAGTCCCGTGGCCGCCATTCGCCCTCCGGGATCCGGGAACCAAGCGATTCGTCGCGCGCCCAACTGAGTGGCGTATGGTCTGCCCACCACCCAGGGATTTGTGGCGCAGCTCCAGGCAGCCCTCTACCCCTTCTTTCTTGACGGGGTGGCAATGGACGCCGATCTCAATCAGAGCGACCTGCGTCATCCCGATGCGGAAGGCGTCGAAAAAATCGTCGCTGCCATGCCGCCATACGTCCAGCAACTTCTGCGTCGAACGGATTGATGCGAGTTGAGGGCAAGTCTTGCCCATATGGCCGTTGGGCCGGTCCTCATGGCAGGACGTTCTGTACGGCCCGTACGAGCATTCGCGAAATCGGGCTGAACAGCTTTGGCTTGAAGTAGGTCCCTGCCGCGCGCTTCGATATTTCCGACATGGTCGGGTATGGAATGATCATGCCGGCAACCGCCGAGAGCGGAATTCTTCCGGCGATCGCCAACCCCCAGAAGCCGATCATTTCCCCGGCATGAGGGGCGACTATCGTCACCCCGAGCACGTGGCCGCGCTTTGACAAGACGAGCTTGATGAAGCCTTCCGTGCGCCGTTCGGTTTGGGCCCTGTCGTTTTCGCTCAAGTGCTCGACGATGCTCTGCACGCCCTTGTGCTGCTCTCTTGCCGCGGCTTCCGTCAGGCCGACATGGGCGACCTCCGGATCGAGGTAGGTCACCCATGGCAGGGTCTTGTAGTCGGCTTTGGCCGGAAGGCCAAAGAGCGCATTGCGGACAAATATCCCCGCATGATAGCCGGCGATATGGGTGAACTGCGGGCCTCCCGCGATATCGCCGATGGCGAAGATCTTTCGGTTCGAGCTCCTTAGGCGAGCGTCGACCTTGATGCCGCGCGGCCCGTACTCGACGCCGGCTTCGGCAAGACCGAGCCCGTCGACATTCGGCGTCCGTCCCGCCGCCACTAGGATGTGGGTTCCCGTGACGGTGCGCACCTGGCCGGCCTGGTCGATATCGATCTCGACGGCGGCTCCGGCCTTGCGGGCGGCCAGCAGGTTGGTGTGCTCGTGAAGGTCTACCCCTTCCCGCGCCAATGATTTGCGGACAATCGCGGCGGCCTCGGGTTCGTCACGCGGCAAAATAGTGCCGCGTTCGACTATGGTAACTGCGGCCCCCAGGCGCCGGAAGGCCTGCGCCGTTTCAAGACCGATGGGGCCGCCGCCGACGCTCAGCAGGTGCCCGGGACATTCGGTCAGGGAAAAAATGGTTTCGTTGGTCAGCGGGTCGATTTCCGCCAGCCCGGGAACCGGCGGGATGGCGGCGCGCGACCCCGTCGCCACCACGAAGCGACGCGCCCGAACCCTTTTGCCGCCCGCCACGACCTGGTCGGGGCTTGCGAACCGGGCAGTCTCCTTGATGACGCGGACACCCATGCTCTCATAGCGTTCCACGCTGTCGATCGGGGCAATCGACGCGATCACGCCGTGAATGTGATCGTGCACTTTCTGGAAATCGACCGGCGCCATATCTCCAGTGCCGACGCCCAACCCGTTGCCGAACTGAAAGGCGTGCGCAGCATGAGCCGCGGCGATGAGTGACTTCGAAGGGACACAGCCGGTGTTGAGACAGTCGCCTCCCATTGCTCCCCTTTCGATGAGCACGACGCTGGCGCCCAACTGGGCTGCGCCAGCGGCGACGCTCAATCCAGCCGACCCTCCGCCAATGACGCAAACGTCGCATGAAACGAGCGGCAGGCGGCCTTGGCTGGCTTCGGACATGTCACGGAGAACCCTTGGTACCTTGTGGAACAGACTTAGTCGTCTCGCCGAGCGCCAGCGTTACGAAATGGTCAGGTGACTTGTGGGTGCCGGGTTCGGTTCCGGATGAACACTGCCGGTCGTTGCCGGTTGGAGCGTCAAGGCGCTGGCCGTCGCGTCGATCGCATCAGCCTGACCACCGGAGGAATCGCTGCCACTGCGGCAAGGGCAACAAGGGCCCAGGTGATTTCAGGTGTGACCAGGTCCTGCGCCGTGACACCCCGCCCGGCGCGCTGCGCTGCGAGGAGGACCTCATCGACGCTTTCTCCCAGAAACGCATAGATAAACGTTCCGGGAAGAATGCCCAGGAATGTGGCCGCAATAAATGCCTGGACCCTAACCTTGAACATGGCTGGAGCGATGTTGAGGACAAAGAACGGGATCACGGGCACCAGACGGAGTGCCAGCAGGTACCCGAATGCGTCTCGCTCGAACCCTGAAGCCAGCCGCGCGATCGTGCTGCCGACCCGCTTTCGAAGAGAGTCCCCGAAAGCTGACCTCGCGGCCCGGAACAGGGCCGTTGCGCCGACGGTGGCGCCGATGGCCGCGGCTGCTCCCCCGGCTATCCATCCAAACAGGAACCCGCCGAACACCGTCAGCATCCAGGTGGCGGGAAATGAAAACGTGACCGCAATACTGTAGGTCACCATGTAGGCGAGGAGGGTGAGAACGAGGTGCTGGGATGCCGCTGCCTTCAGCGCGGCGCGACTGGCGGACAAATATTCCAGCGTCAAATAGCTGTGCCATCCCATTGCGTACGCCAAGGCCAAGCCCGCCGCGACCAGCGCCAAGGGCAGGAATCGCCAATACACCGGACCTCGGGCGTCCTCGGCCTCGTCTTCATGCACCATCGGTTTCACCTCCGCGGCAGGTCTCGATCAATGCCGCTGGACTCGCTGACGCCCAGGTCCGTCACGCCGGCGTCCCGGCATGTTGAAGGGGATGGCCGTCAACCGCCGGCGGATGTCGGTCGCCTCTTCATTTCTTGCGAAACGGCAGCGACAGCAGCCAGCTCAAGCGCGTCGGCCGGTCGTCTCGATACTCGATGAGGCCGATTTCCATCTGTTCCTGCCCAAGTCCGGGTCTGACGCGATAGGTGGCGAACAGCCGGTCCCATAAAGAGAGGTTGAAGCCGTAATTGCTGTCGGTTTCGATCTTGTCGCTTGAGTGGTGAATCCTGTGCATGTCCGGTGTGACGACCAGGGCCCTCAGGAGAGCTATGGCTGAATCTGGGTGACGCGGCGTGATCAGGCGGCGCGGCTCTGGTTGGCGTCGTGTTGAGCGACGCCGTCGTTGAATTTGACACCTTCGATGACGCGGGGCAACTGGTTCGTGCCGTTGAGCCTGCGCCATGTCTTCGAAGCCGCCCTGACGAGGGTGAAGACCATCAGCCTGGCCGTCTTCTGGGACAGCGCGCCCTTGGTGCGGACGGTGCGATGGCGGACGGTGGCGAAGACGCTCTCGATTGGGTTCGAGGTGCGCAGGTGGTCCCAGTGCTCGGCGGGGAAGTCGTAGAAGGCGAGCAAGGCCTCGGTGTCCTTGGTCAGGCAAGTCACCCCGCGCTCGTATTTGACGCCAAACTTCTCCTTGAACGTCTCGATGGCCACCAGCGCCGCCGTCCGGGTTTCGGCGTAGGAGATCTCGCGCAGGTCTGCGGTGACGGCAGGCTGCATGGTTTTCGGGAAGTGGTTGAGCACATTTGCGACCTTGTGGAACCAGCAGCGCTGATGGCGGGTGCCGGGGAGGACCTCGTCCATCGCCTTCCAGAACCCGAGAGCCCCGTCGCCGACGGCCAGTTCGGGCGGGACGGAAAGCCCGCGGGCTTTCAGGTCGACCAGCAGCTCGCGCCAGCTCTGCGCGCTCTCGCGGACCCCGACCTGGAAGCCCAGAAGCTCCTTCTTGCCCTGCGGTGTCGCCCCGATGATCACCAGCATGCACTCAGCCTGCGGCTCCATCCGGGCCTGCAGGTAGACGCCATCGGCCCAGATATAGACGTAGCGGCGGGCCGAGAGATCGCGGCGCTGCCAGCGGTCGTAGTCGTCCTGCCAGCCCTCCGTGAGGCGCGAGATCACCCCGGGCGACAGGTTCGGCGCGTCCGCCCCAAGCAACGCCGTCAGCGCCTCCTGGAAATCCCCGGTCGAGACGCCGCGCAGGTAGAGGATGGGCAGTAGGGCATCGAGGCTTCTCGAGCGCCGCGCCCATCGCGGCAGGATGTTCGAGCTGAACCGGATCTTCTTCTCGGGCGGCACGTCCGCTGCGCGGTCGCGCACCTTCTGCCGCTGCACCGGGATCGGACCGATCCCGGTCTGGATCGTCCGCTCCGGCCCGGCACCGTGGCGGACGATGCGCTGGCGCCCGTCGGCCAGAAGCTCTTCGCCGAACTGGGCGACGAAGCTCGCCGCCTCCGCCTTCAGCGCCGCCATCAGCATCTGGCGCGCGCCCTCGCGGGCGATCTCGGTCAACGGGTCGATGATCAATCCGGGCTGGTGAAACGGGGTGATCGTGGTATCTTCGTTCATGGCGTATCGTTCCTTCGGGAAGTTCTGGCAGGCTTCGACACCCGCCACGATACGCCGCCTTCTCAGGCCCCATCACCCATTTTCAGCCATAGCTCCCCTCAGGAAGCGATCGACGCGATCTGGAACCCTGATGTTGGCGTGATTGAACATCGCCGCGCCATTGAGAACGATCTCAAAGACCAGGACCGACCAGACCGGCGCGCCCAAAGCCAGGACGACGACCGCCTTCCAGGCCATGGACAAGACGATTTCCAGCGGATGAAACCGAAGTGCCGTGGTGACATCGAAGCCTGTATCGGAATGATGGATGCGGTGGATGCGCCACAGCAGGGGCAGCTTGTGGCTTGCGACGTGCTCCAGCCAAACCGCGAAATCGAGGATCAGGAAGGCCAGGATAGCTGCGAGCCATGACGGTGCGCCCGCGATGTTGAACAACCCGAAATTGTTCAAAGACGCCCACAACGCGGCGCCGACCGCGGCCGCCGGGAAGACTATCCGCAATACGACTGACGAAACTAGCACCAGACCGATATTGGCGACCCAGCGGCGCGACCGCAGCGCTCCCGTCATCTCCGGGCGCGCCAAGCGTGGAGACATTAACTCAAAGGCCGCCATCGATCCGAAGATGGCGAGAAAGGCCGCGATGCGAATAACCGGCTCGGGAATTGAAAGGAGTGCTTCGTGCATGCGGCGCAGGACCTATGTTGGAGAACGTCCGATACGGGATTGCCACCCTGCCGGGCAGCGAAACCGCTTCCCCGTGATCAAACGCCGAATTCCTCAATGGGGCAGAACGAAACATTTTCAAAAGTCTTGGTCGTTGATGGCGCGATCGTCAGGTGGGCGTTCTTCCATCTTTGTCCTTTCGGAGGCAAAGAGCGTTACGGTGTCATACAGGCAAATGCGCGAGCGCCGGTTGAGAACAGTGCTTTCCTACCCGCCGCGAAGTTGCGGGAAGCCGCCGGCGCGTGTGCGAGAAATGGCCGAGGTTCCCTATGACGCCGGCACAGCCCGCCTACCAAGACCCCGGCCGACGTCAAGGCACGCCGGAGGACAAATTGAATGGCTCGCGGTCCACCTCACCTCGATCGCACGGCCGGCAATGCCTCGAAGTGTGTGGATAATGGACACGAAACCACCGCCTTTTGTGTAAAGATGGGAGCCGGTCACTCAGGCAACTCAGTCGCTCCTTTGCGCTCGAGCAGTCGCACCAGCTTTTCCTCTACGTCAGGCGGCGGCGTGCCATGCGGTAGCGTCTTCAACATGTTGACGGTCTTGGCAAGCTGATCAACATATCTGCGGCAGTGCGAGCACATTATGATGTGGAGGCGGAACTGCGCGCGGGTGAGCAGGGGCAACTCGCGATCGAGGTATCCATTCGCCAATTCCGTGATTTCACGGCAGGTAAGCATATCATTCTCCGAACTTGCAAGACGCGCGGCGCAACCTCGTGAAAGGTCGTGTACGATATAGTTTAGTCTGCGTCCCATCCAATGCGTTACAGGCCAACTTTATTGACGATCTGGCTCATTCTGCATGTTTGGTGACTCCTGGCCTGTTAGAAGGGTCTCCACGGCCTGTCGGAGACGCGAACGGCCGCGATGCAGCAAAATGCGTTGGTTCGCCTCTGAGATATTGAGCACATCACAGGCCTCGGGCGCGCTCAGTCCTTCGATGTCCCTGAGCAGAACCACCGTTTTTTGGCCCAAGGGGAGCGTCTCCAGGATCGCCATGACGTGAGCGAGCAGTTGTCGCCCGGCCACGATTCTTTCCGGGTTGAGATCGGACCAGCTTCCCGGCGGGCTCTCCCATGACCCCTCGGCGGTGAACCGGTCAGCGTCCACCGCCGGTTCGTCCGCTTCGCCGAAGTCGGAGAATGGCACCATTCGGCCATCGCGTTTTGCTTTTGTCCGGGCTTTGTTTGCAACGATTGCGAAGATCCAACTCTTGAGCGACGACCGGCCTTCGAATGATCTTATCCCCGATATGACCGCCACCCATGAGTCCTGGACCGCTTCTTCCGCGGAGGCGCGTTCGCGTAGAAACGACCGTGCAAAACTGATCATCGCCGCGTGATGTCTGCGAACCAAAGTGCGAAAGGCGGTTTCATCCCCGTTCCGAAGCATTTCGAGCATGCGGCCGTCATCGCTACTCTGCTTGACTTGGTCTTTCATGTCAGGTCCCGACCCGTGCGTCCAACGAGGTAACAGCTGTGGCCGCCGCGTGCCGCGAACCTGCCCACGCCGCCCACCGAAGCGCCCATTCGTTCGCCAGCGGAAGTTCTCCGAAGACGTATTCGAGACGGATCTGTAACGCGAGGGGGTCCCGATAGACCTACAGGTAAGCGCACGCCTGCCGCCAGCTTCGTTGTACAGCTCACCGGCAGTGCGCGCATCGCCGGAGGAAGCCCAAACGCAGGCGCAGGCCGGCCATCCTTCCAATCGCAGATGTCAACGAATGGAGAATTCAAAATGTCCAGGTTGCTCAAGGGCATCGTAGCCGGTTTCGCCGCGACGATCGTACTGTCGGCGCTCATGGTCATGAAACAGGTCATGGGTATCATGCCTGAACTGGACATCGCACAGATGTTGACCGGTATGCTGGGACTGCCGAGCGTAGCCATAGGCTGGCTCATGCATTTCATCATCGGCTCCGTCGTGTGGGGGGTGCTCTTCGCGATCGTCGGGTCGTATCTTCCAGGTAATGTCGTCGCACGCGGCATGCTGTTCGGCCTCGCTGCCTGGCTGATGATGATGGTCGCGATAATGCCGATGGCGGGCGCCGGCTTCTTCGGGATGCAACTCGGGGTAGCGGCGCCGATGATGACACTGGTGCTCCACATAATTTTCGGTGCGGTGCTGGGTTGGGTCTACGGAGCGCTGACCTCAGGCGATCGGGACCGGGCTTCCGGAGCTGCGGCCTAGTCGATCCGATTCCGTCCCGGCAACCGAACGGCACAGGAAAATTGTCGCCTCCTTTGCGCCGAATTATCCTCGTTCCGCAACGTCCGAGTCACCTGAAGCAATTCTGCGCAACCCTCCGCCTCGCGATTGATACTAGATCGGCCGCTCAAAAAAATGCAACCGATTGTCTGAGATGACTGGGCGTCGCATCCGCAAATCGTTCAAAGGCAAAGGTGACATATGAGCACTGACCTAACGACGCTGTTTCCGCGCCAGCCGGTTCCGCGGCTCAGGACGGCTCTTGCGGGAGGGGGCACTTTTGATCTCAGCGAGGAAAGGCCCGGCACATTCAGCCTGGTCGTCTTTTACCGGGGTCGTCATTGCCCGGTTTGTCGGAGCTACCTGAAGTCTCTTGAAGAGCGCTTGGACGACCTGGAGACTCGCGGCGTCTCTGTCGTTGCCATTTCTTGCGATGGCGCGGAACGAGCTGAAGCGGCCAAGAGTGATTGGCAGCTTCCGCGCCTGCGCATTGGCTATGGCATGACATTGTCCAAGGCACGGGAGTGGGGCTTGTTTGCGTCATCCGGGCGCGGCAAGACATCTCTCGGGATCGAGGAGCCGGCGTTGTTCGCTGAACCTGGACTCTTTCTGGTTCGATCGGACGGAACGCTCTACTTCTCAAGCGTGCAGACCATGCCTTTCGCACGTCCCCATTTCGCCGACATTCTGAGCGCCGTCGACTACGTCCTCAAGCACGACTATCCGGCACGCGGCGAGGTCGCTGATGTGCGGGGCGTTGTCGTCTGATCGTCATGCTTCCGCCCGCCTGACCATGTCGGAAGCAGGGCCTCGCTGCGTCCGGCACCGGCGGCGGGCCATCAAACGAAGGGTCTGCAGCTATGCTTGATTGCTATCTGGTTCCTTGGCAGGAGCGCGTCTTGCAGCTGCCGGGTCGCTGGCTGGCGGGGAACGGCGTATCCGCCAATGCCGTCACAATTGTCGGTTTCGTGACCGGGCTTCTGGCTGTCCCGTCAATTGCGCTCCACCACTACAGCCTCGGGCTCGCCTTCATAGCTGTCAATAGATTGCTGGATGGACTGGATGGCGCCATTGCCCGAGAATCCGGGCCGACTGATCGTGGCGCGTTCCTCGACATCGCCCTTGACTTCTTCCTCTACGCAACAATCCCGTTCGCTTTCGCGCTTGCCGATCCCGCCGCGAACGGCCTCGCCGCGTCGGCCCTGCTTCTGTCGTTTGTCGGGACAGGTTCAAGCTTTCTTGGCTTTGCGGTGATTGCGCAAAAGCGGGGTCTGTCCTCGACCGCGATGCCCAAAAAAGGCATGTACTATCTCGGGGGGATCACTGAAGGCGCGGAGACGATCGCCCTTTTTGTACTGCTCTGCCTGCTGCCCGGAGCTTTCACCATCCTCGCATCGGTCTTCGCGGTGTTCGCCCTGGTCACGACCGTCGCGCGATGGTGGTGGGGGTGGAGCGCATTCGCAGGCCCGGCCAACCCGGGCAAGCCGTGACTTGCAAACCCATCAAGTGCCGGGGGTGGCGGAGCGCCTGGACTGGATCGCGTCGATTCATCCAGTCGAGTCATGACGAGCGGAAATGAAGACCCCTACTTTGCCAAGATAACCAACCGCGGCGGGGTCGCTTGATGAAGCGGTGTCGGACCACGCAAGACAGCGCCCTTGACCGTAAGCTAAATTGATTATATCAAATCCATATTCAGCAATTTGGCATATCAAATAGCCGCTGTTCTGGAGGAATCGTGCCCCCCGAATCGACCGTCAGGTGGATGTATCAGTGCCTGTTCCGGATCCGCTTTTTTGAAGAGCGCATTCAGGAATTGGCCAGGGAAAAGGCGGTTCCGGGCTATCTGCACACCTATCTCGGCTCCGAGGCTATCGCCGTCGGCGTGATGGCCGCGCTGCGACAGGACGACTGGATCACCTCGACCTACCGCAGCCACGGTCACGCCATCGCAAAGAACGTCGATCTCTGCGAGATCGCGGCCGAAATCCACGGTCGGCGTACCGGCGTCTGCAAGGGGCGGGGCGGCTCCATGCATATTTCCGATTTTGACAAGGGCATGCTGGGCGCGTTCGGCATCGTCGCCGCCGGCCCCGCCATCGCGCTCGGCGCGGCGCTGCAGGAACGCCGCAAGGGCTCCGACCGGATCGCCGTCTCGTTCTTCGGCGACGGCGCCGTGCACAACGGCGTGTTCCACGAGGCCGCGGGGCTGGCAAAGCTCTGGAATGTGCCCCTGCTCCTCGTGTGCGAGAACAACGGCTACGCCGAGGCTACCGCAACCGATTGGCACCTGAACACCGAAACCGTCGCCGACATGATGGCGGCCTATGCGATGCCGGCCCGGACCGTGGACGGCATGGACATGTTCACCGTCTACGAGGCGGCGTCGGATGCTGTCCAGCGCATGCGCCAGGGGGGTGGTCCGGAACTCATCGAGTTCAAGTCCTATCGCTTCTCGGGCCAGTATGAAGGGGATGAGCAGGCCTACCAGCCGCCTGCGGAAGTCTCCAAGGCGCGCGCGCGAGATCCGGTGCTGCTGGCGCGGAACACGGCCAGCCAGCTGGGGCTCGGCGGCGCGGCGATCGAAGCCCTGGAGGCTGCTGCGCACAGGGACGTGGACGATGCGTTCGCACGGGCCGCCGAAGCAGCATGGCCGGCGCCCGAGGATGCGCTCGAAGAGGTCTATGTCGCCTACCCGAAGGACCGGATCGCCTATGCGTGATCTCACCGTCAAGGATGCCATCAACGAGGCCCTGCGCCAGTCGATGGAGGCCGACGAAAACGTCGTGCTCTTCGGCGAGGACATTGCCGGTGGCCAGGGGCGTGACGAGCACCCGGGCGCGATGGATGCCTGGGGCGGCCCCTTCGGGGTCACCAAGGGGCTCTGTACACAATTCGGACGCGACCGCGTTCGCGACACGACGATCGCCGAAGCCGGATTCTTCGGCGCCGCGATCGGCGCCGCCATGGTTGGCATGCGGCCGGTGTGCGAATTGATGTACGTCGATTTCGCCGGCGTCTGTTTCGACCAGATGATGAACCAGGCGGCCAAGATGCGCTACATGTTCGGCGGCAAGCAGAACGTGCCGATGGTCATGCGCACCGTGGTCGGCGCCGGATTCCGCGCCGGGGCCGAGCACTCGCAAACGCTCTACTCACTGTTCACCCACATTCCCGGCCTCAAGGTGGTCGCGCCCTATTCGGCCGCCGATGCCAAAGGTCTGCTGATCTCCGCCATCCGCGACGACGACCCGGTGGTGTTCCTGGAGCACAAGCGTCTTTACATGCGAGCGGAGCCGGTGCCCGAGGCGGCCGAGGCCATCCCGCTCGGCAAGGGCAGGCGCCGCCGCGCGGGTAGGGACGTCACCATCGTTGCCGTGCAGCGCATGAACCTCTTCGCCGAAGCGGCGGCGGAAACGCTCGCGGCCGAGGGTATCGACGTCGAAATCATCGATCCGCGCACCTATTCGCCGCTCGACGAGGAGATGATCCTTTCCTCCGTCGGAAAGACCGGTCGCGCGGTCATTGTCGATGAAAGCCACCCGCGCTGCAGCCTCGCCACCGACATCGCGGCGCTCATAGCCGAGAAGGGCTTTGCTGGCCTCAAGGCCCCTGTCCTCAAGGTGACGGGCCCGCACGCACCCGTTCCTTTCTCTCCCCCAATGGAAGACTATTACATCCCGTCCCCCGAGCGCATCGCGCGCCGGGTCAGGGAAGCAATGGACTTTTCAAAGAGGAGTTAGTCTTGCAAGAGACCCAACCAAAATACGCTCTGGTCTACCAGAGGCTGCGGGACAAGCTCACCGAGGGCCGGTTCCCGGTCGGATCGCGCTTGCCGACCGAAGAGCAGATGTCGAGCGAGTTCGAGGTCAGCCGGATCACCATCCGTCGCGCCCTAGAGCAGCTGGTCAGCGAGGGCTACGTCAATCGCCGTCAAGGCAGTGGCTACAGCGTGATCGCGCTGTCCCCACCACAGCAGAACTGCCTCAGCTCATTCACCGACATGGTGTTCCGCAGTGGCGCGACGCCGACCAGCCGGCTGCTCTCGATCCGCGAAATCGTTCCTGCCAATCCCTTGACCTTTCCCCTGCCGCGGGATCTGGTCGATCACGGCCCGCTCCTGCAGATCCGCCGCCTGCGCTGCATCGACGACAAGCCCGCCATGCTGGTGAGCACGTGGCTTGCCAAGTCGGAGATCGGGGACGTCAGGCCCGAGGATTTTCCGGAGACCGGTACCGGCCAGTCCATTCTACGCATCCTGCAGGAAAAGTTCAGCCTGACCTGGGACGCCGCCTGCGAGGAGATCAGCCCAATCGCCGCCGACAGCGAAGCCGCCCAATTGCTGGCGATCGACGTGGGCATGCCCATCCTCAAGCAGGCGTGCATCGCTTTCGGCAAGAACGGCAAGACCGTCTTCTACGAGGATCTGCTGCGTGCGGGCACCATCGTGTTTGAGAGCTTTGCGCTGCGGCGACAGGCGCCAGAAAGCATCATGAAGCGGCCGCTCAATGACTGACGCCGTTCGCATCATGGTGTTGTTCGGGTCGCTGCCGAGTTACTTCCCCGAGCGCCACGGCGTCTTCGATCGCGCCCGCGCCGGGCTTTCCGCCTTGGCCGAAGCGGAGGGCGCCATGATGTCCTTCCACCAGCCCGTCGTCATCAATGCCGAGGACGCGGCGGCTGGATTGCTGGAAGCCGCCAGGTTCGGTGCGGATCTGGTCCTCTTGCTTCACGGCGGCTTCACCATGGGCGATGTTGCGAGAACGCTGTCCGAGTCAGGTATGCGGATCGGCTTCTGGTCCGTGCCCGAGCCGGTGTTCGAGAAGGACATCCAGCTCAACGGGTTCGTGTCCCTCAACATGAGTCTTTCGATCACCGGAAAGTTTCGTCCGGCCGGCCATTCGCCCGTGGCCTGGTACTTTGGTGAAGCTGATGACGCCGTTTTCCGCCGCCGTTTCGTCAACACAATCCGCTCGCTGCGGGTGCTCAAGGCGCTCAACGGTCTGCGGGTTGGGCGGGTCGGCGGCCTTGCCCCCACTTTCTACAACATGGACGTGGACCGCGAGGCCCTGGCTGCATCGTGGTCCGCCGAGATCGTCGATCTTTCGATCGAAGCCCTGCGCGAAGCCGCAAACGCCATCGGAGACGGATTGGTGGCCGCCGAGGCCGTGGCGATGGCTGCCGCGGCCAAGGTCGAGATTGCCGGCGATGACCTCCGCCTTTCCGCCCGCTACGCGCTCGCCATCGCCGGCCTTATGGATCGCGAGAACCTTGGTGCGGTCGCTATCAGTGACTGGCCGGCGCTGCAGGACGATCCTGGCTTTCATCCCGGGGCTGCCTTCTCCTGGGTCGAGGAACGCTACGGCCGTGCCGTCGCAAGCGAGGGCGACGTCCTCGGTGCCATGAGCCAGATTGCGGTGCTCGCCGCCGGAGGAACCACCGGCTGCCTCCTCGATCTCTGCGCCCCGGACATAGCGCGTGGACGCATGCTCGTCTGGCATGGTGGTGGGGGGGCAATCCACCTTGGCGATGACAACGGCGCCCGCTGGATCAATCATCCCATGCTGGGCCGAGGTTCGACGGATCAGCCGCGCATTGGGGCAATCCTCGATCTGACGTTTGCAGATGGGCCGGTGACGCTCGTCCGGCTCGGAGATAATGGCACCGCCATCTTTGCACTCGAAGCAGAGGTGGTACGCGGCGGTCAGCCGGGCTTCGATGGGGTTCGCGGTTGGCTCGCGAACTTCTCGCAATGCGGCACAGACCTCACGCTTGAGGACGTCCTCGAGACGGTGATGATCCACGGGCTGGAGCATCATTTCGTGCTCATGGCGGGCCACTTCAGCGATGTTTTTGCCGAAGTTTCCACCTGGGGCGGCCTGCGCTGGCAGTCCGCGCTCAAGGCGAGCGGATACCTTGCCGGGCGGCCTTCCGCGGGCGGTGTGCAGCCATGACCGAACTTCAGCTCAAGCAGGTCGGCAAGAAATTCGGCAGCTTCGTTGCGCTCAAAAATTTCGATCTCGAGGTCAATT
>JAUXUM010000111.1 GCA_030680995.1 Devosia sp. | reverse complement strand
GAAGTGCGGACCCTGCGCGGGGTCATCTCTTCACTTGACCGCAAGCATGAACGTCCAAACTCCCGCCGGCAGAGGCCCCAAAAGCGCAGCCAATAGAAGGTGGCGCTGAGGGGATGCCGTTCACAAGGAACTGAAACGGGCGTAGTTTGCCGTGAGGTGCCATTGGGAGAACGTTCATGCGACGCCTGCGGCCGGATACTATCTGCCTCGCCACGTTCCTGTTTCTCTTCATCATTGTCGGACCCGCGTCCTCGCAGCAGCCTCTCACTTCGCCACGCCTGACAGAACTGCTGGCAGAAGAGGAGACTTTGTTGGCAGAAACCGAGGAGTTGGGCGGTTCTCGCTTACCGGCGGACGCCATCATCAACGCCCAGGGCGAGGTCTACGAGCTTCGGCAACTCATCAATACGTTCGAGGAAGTCGCTACGGGTCTGGAGCTTACGCAGGATGAGTTACGGGCCATGCAGCGTGAGGCCGAAGCAATGTCGACTGAACCCGGCGGGAGCAAGGTGCAGAAGACAGCACGCAAGACCGCGGAAACGATAGCGAAGCGCTTCCTCGCGCAGGCTGTTAAGCGCATTGCGCGGGTCATCGGCATTGTGGCGGATGCCACCGAAGAAGCCCTCCTGAACCGTATCAAGTCCGAAACAGTCGCGACGCTGCGCGAGTACGTTCGACGCGGCCAACTGCAGCAACGCGAGGTCAGCCAGTTGCTGCGGGCAGCATACTTTGGTATCGCGGTAGCGGAGAAAAAGCGCAAGCGGCTTCAAGCAATCCAGGAGCGTACCCGCGCCATATTCGGGGAGGTGGCGGTCGAGCGGCAGCGACTGGCCGCCCTCGCCAAACCCGCCACGGGCGGCGCCGTTCTCACTCCTGACCTCGACGCTGCAGGAGACGAGGAGGAGCGTGATATCTACAACGAGGAAGGCATCGTTCCTGCCGGCAATACCGTTGTCATCGACTGGTACCGAGACGATCTCGGGCTGAACTCCATCGACACTTATCAGTGCCCACCCAACCCGGATCGTATCTTCTCGAACGCAAGCCTTGTCGGCACGGACCGATATTTAACGAAGTCTCCAGTCTGTGTCGCGGCAGCCCATGCAGGCGTGATCAGTGTCGAGCTTGGCGGTCGCCTCAGGTTGCGCTTCTTCGCAGGCCAGGATGACGACGAATATCATGGCAGCCTGCGCAACGGGATCAAGAGCGGCTCGTGGAACCGCAACTGGGGCGGCTTCTCCATCGCTCCTCCTTATTGAAGGCACCGTTAGGCCTGGGCGTGTCTTGTCGCGCCAGACCGTGATTGTCGCGCGGCGTCGCGGCCGGTCGCGGCAACGAGATTGCCCCAGAAGGGAGCGAGTATCTTAGCGACCCGATTGTGCTCGACGATGCGGCCCATGCGGCATGAGAAGTGCATTCCGGCCAATCCTTGACTTCGGGGCCTTCTGCCTCTATCACCCGCCCACTTGTCGAGCCTTCGGGCTCACGAGCGCACCCGGGATCTCTTGCGTATCGAGATCTGTCGGCCGATCCGGGAACGGATGGGCAGAGGAGGGCGCGGTCCATATCCAACTCTATTCAAGGGACTCGCGATGTCGAAGCGCCAGGAAAGCAAACATAAAATCGATCGCCGCTTGGGCGAAAACCTGTGGGGCCGGCCCAAGAGCCCGCTCAACGCCCGTGCCTATGGTCCCGGCCAGCACGGTCAGCGCCGTAAGGGCAAGACCTCCGACTACGGCCTGCAGCTGCGCGCCAAGCAGAAGCTCAAGGGCTATTACGGTTCGATCACCGAAAAGTCGTTCAAGAAGCTCTATGCTGAAGCGGCGCGCGTGCGCGGCGACACCGGCGAGAACCTGATCGGCCTGCTCGAGAGCCGGCTGGCCTCGCGTATGTACCGCGCCAAGTGCGTGCCGACCCCGTGCGCGGCCCGGCAGTTCGTCAGCCACGGCCATGTGCTGGTCAACGGCAAGCGCGTCACCATCCCGTCCTACCAGGTCAAGGTCGGCGACAAGGTCGAACTCAGGGAGAAGTCGCGCCAGCTGGGGATCGTGCTCGAAGCCGTCCAGCTTGCCGAGCGCGACGTGCCCGAGTATCTCGAGGTCGACCACAACAGGATGTCCGCCACCTATGTGCGCGTGCCGGCATTGGGCGACGTGCCGTACCCGGTGCAGATGGAACCGAACCTCGTCGTCGAATTCTATTCGCGCTGACGAGCCGGACACCATCGGCAAGAGTTTCAAAGGGCTGCTCCGCGAGCGGCCCTTTTACTTTTCCGGGAGCGCAAGGACTCCGGCCTTGCGCGGGCCTTGTTTTTCATGTGACGGATTAGCGGCGTCAGAGACATCCCGGCGGAGGCACCAGTGATAAAATCATATTTTCAGAACCCCAAATGGGTGTCGTGGGCCTATGGGGTTGGCGGGGCGATCTTCGTCTCGATCTATCTGCAGGTGCAGCTGACGGTCATTCTCAACGAATGGTACCGCGAATTCTATGACCTGCTGCAGGGCGCGGCAACGCGAGACATTTCCGAATTCTGGGGGATGCTGTTCGGCTTTACCACCGCCCCCTATAACTTCCTCGGCTTCATCACCGTGCCGATGCCCAATACCTTCATGTGGATCGCCATCCCCTATGTGATCATCGTGACGGCCACCAATTTCGTGGTCAGGCACTATGGCTTCCGCTGGCGGCAGGCGATCACCGAGAATTATGTCCCGCGTTGGCGCAACGTGCAGCACGAGATCGAAGGGGCGAGCCAGCGTATCCAGGAGGATGCCAATCGCTTCGCCAGGATCGTCGAGAGCCTGGGGCTGCAGGCGTTCCGCGCCCTGATGACGCTCATCGCATTCCTCCCCATCCTCTGGGGCCTCAGCGATCAGGTCGACCTGCCGATCATCCGGGACGTTCCAGGCTCCCTGGTCTGGGCGGCACTGCTGATAAGCGTCGGCGGCATGGCGATTTCCTGGTTCGTCGGCTACTTCCTCCCCGGCCTCGAGTACAACAACCAGAAGGTGGAGGCGGCGTTCCGCAAGGAACTGGTATTCGGTGAGGACGACAAGGCGCGCCACGCCCAGCCGGAGACGCTGTTTTCGCTGTTCACCGGCATCCGGCACAACTACTTCCGGCTCTACGCCCACTACGGCTATTTCGACATGTGGTCCAACCTGTACAGCCAGGTGACCCAGCTTACGCCGCTCCTCATGATGGGGCCCGGCATGTTCACGGGGGCTGTGAGCATCGGGCTGCTGACACAGGTCTCGAACGCCTATGGCCGTGTGGACGGCTCGTTCTCCATCATCCTCGACAACTGGACGACACTCACTGAGTTGCGCTCGATCTGGAAGCGCCTGCATGAGTTCGAGGTCAATCTCGATCGCTACAATACCGGACAGGATGTCGGCATGGCGGCACCGGAAGCCTCACCCGCACAGTAGAGCTTTGCGGCAAACTGGTCTAAGGAGGGGGCGGCCTTGCCGCCGCTTTCGCATATCGACGAGTAGACCATGACCGACGCACTGGTAATCGAGAAACCATTGGAGGATGAGCAAGAACTCTCCGGCGCACATCCCCTGTTTCGCGATGCGCCGCGGACCGTCGAATTCAACAAGCTGCGCAAGCGGCTGATCCGGCTGATGCGGGAGGCGATCGACAAATTCGCCATGGCGCGGCCCGGCGAACGGTGGCTGGTGGCGATCTCGGGAGGCAAGGACAGCTACGGGCTGCTGGCCCTGCTGCTCGATCTCCAGTGGCGCGGGCTGCTGCCGGTCGAGCTGCTCGCCTGCAACCTCGATCAGGGCCAGCCCAACTTCCCCAAGCACATCCTGCCCGATTTCCTCGACCGGCACGGCATCGCGCACCGCATCGAGTACCGGGACACCTATTCGATCGTCACCGACAAGCTGCCGGAGGGGGCGACCTACTGCTCGCTCTGCTCGCGCCTCAGGCGCGGCCATCTCTACCGCATCGCGCGCGAGGAGGGGTGCTCGGCGCTGGTGCTCGGCCATCACCGCGAGGACAGTCTCGAGACCTTCTTCATGAACCTCTTCCACGGCGGCAAGCTCGCGGCCATGCCGCCGCGGCTGCTCAACGACGAAGGCGACGTCGAGGTGCTGCGGCCGTTGATCTATTGTGCCGAGGATGATCTGCAGAAATTCGCCGAGGCGATGGCGTTCCCGATCATCCCCTGCGATCTTTGCGGTTCGCAGGATGGGCTCGAGCGCAACGCTATGAAGGCCATGCTCGCCGACATCGAGAAGCGCATGCCCGGCCGCAAGGACGTCATGATCCGCGCGCTGGGCAATGTGCGGCCGAGCCATCTGCTCGACCCCAGGCTCTTCGATTTCGCCGGCCTGTTCGAGGATAGGCGCTGATGGCGCCGGTCGACGTCCCGCGCCTGGCCGGCATCCTCCGGGAGGCGGCGCAGCGCGAGATCATGCCGCGGTTCCGCCGGCTCGACGCAGGGATGGTGCGGCAGAAGAGCGAGGCTATCGACCTTGTCACCGAGGCCGACGATGAAGCCGAACGGTTCATCAGGATTGAAGTGGCCAAGCTGGCGCCGGGGACCCTGTTCGTCGGCGAGGAATCGGTGGCCCAGCATCCGCGGCTGCTCGACGCGCTCGATCATGCGGAACTGGCGGTCGTCGTCGATCCGGTGGACGGGACCGCCAATTTCGCCGCCGGCCTGCCGCTCTTCGCTGTGATGGCTTCGGTGGTGCGGAACGGCGAAACCATCGCCGGCATCATCTATGACCCGATGGGCGACGATTTCGTCATGGCCGAAAAGGGCAGCGGCGCTTTCATGCGGTTTCCCGACGGCACCGCCGATCTGCGGCTCGCCGCCGCCAAGGCGACCGAACTGGGGCAGATGGTCGGCACCGCATCCCCCTTCTTCCTGCCCCTGGAAGCGCGGGCGCGGGTGCTGGGCAACCTCGCCAAGGTTCGGATGTCCGCGAGCTATCGCTGCGCCGGACACGAGTACCGCATGGCCGCAGCCGGGCACCTGCATTTCACCATGTTCAACAAGCTCATGCCCTGGGATCATCTGGCTGGTACGCTGATCGTGCAGGAAGCCGGGGGATATGCCGCGCGGCTCGACGGCTCGCCCTATCTGCCGATGCACCGGAGCGGCGGCCTGTTGCTGGCGTCGGACCGGGACAGCTGGAACCTGCTGCGGCGCGAGGTCTTTACCGTTTAGTCCGGGTCGGGCAGGGGAGGCGGAAGGTGGACAGCAAGGATTATTGGGCGATCGCCGAGCACGATATCGAGATCCAGAACCCGGTGACCGATCGCAAACTGCGCCTCCTGGATGATTATTGCGACATTCGGGACGGGCTCAAGGTGCTCGATGCCGGCTGCGGCAAGGCTTGGGTCATGCTCCAGTGGGCCGAACGGCTCGCGATCCAGGGCACCGGCCTCGAACTCAATCCGCATTTCCTGGAGCAGGCGCGGCGGAAGTCGGCGGAGCGTGGTCTCTCCGAAAAGCTGACGTTCATCGACGGCCCAGCCCAGGACTTTTCTCCCGAACCCGCGTCATACGACATCGTCATGTGTCTGGGGGCGAGCTTCGCGCTTGGCAGCTTCGCGCAAGCGGTGGACTGGATGGCGGCCGCGGCAAAGCCCGGCGGCACGCTTGTCATCGGCGATCTGACGCTCAAGCACCATGCGCCCATCTCCAGACCCGACCTGCATCTGCCCGACGATGCGCGCGATACGATCGGCGTGATCGAGCGGCACGGCGCCGAAGTCTCCGCACTGATCAGTGCTTCGGACGCCGATTTCGAGCGCTATGTGAGCCACCATCGGCACGCCGTGCTCAGGTGGGCGAGGGAAAACCCCGATCATCCCGAGCATGCCAATGTCCTGGAACAAAGCCGGATTGACTGGACCTTCTATCTGAAGACGATCCGGCCCTATCTGGGCTGGACAATCTTCGTGGCGCGGCGCGACGGCTGACGCCAAGGCTCCCGGATTGATTCTGATCAAGAACGCGGCCCACGCGGCGCGGTAGCTAACTGTGAGCGTCTGTGTTGGCGAGGAGGTTGCGATGTCGCATGCCGTGGTTCTGGGCGCTGGCCTCAGCGGAACGATCATGACCTATGAATTGCTGGATCAGTTGCAGCCGGGCGACCGGCTGACGCTGATCGGGGAGGAGGAGCGCTACCATTTCGTGCCGTCCAACCCCTGGGTCGCGGTAGGCTGGCGCAAGCGCTCAGACATCGAGGTCGATCTGCACGGGGTGCTGCAGCGGCGAAAGGTCAACTATCTGACCGCCGGCGCCAAGCGCCTGCATCCTGCCGAAAAGCGCATCGAACTCAATGACGGCAGTTCCGTCGGCTATGATTATCTGGTCGTGGCCACGGGCCCGGAACTGGCTTTCGACGAGATTCCAGGTCTGGGCCCCACGGGCGGCACAAATTCGATCTGCCATGTTGCGCACGCCGAACTCACCCATGAGGCGTTCGAGGCCTTTGCAGCCGATCCCGGTCCGATCGTGGTCGGCGCGGTGCAGGGGGCGTCCTGCTTCGGTCCGGCCTACGAGTTCGCCATGATTCTCGACACCGAACTCCGGCGCCGGAAATTGCGCGACAAGGTGCCCATGACCTTCGTCACCTCCGAGCCCTATATCGGCCATTTGGGCCTCGACGGGGTCGGAGACACCAAGGGCTTGCTCGAAAGCGAAATGCGCGACCGGCACATCAAGTGGATCACCAATGCCAGGGTGACCGGAGTCGCCGACGGCAAGATCGCGGTGGAGGAGGTTGGCGAGGACGGCGCTGTCCGGCGCAACCACGAACTGCCCTACAAGTTCTCGATGCTCTTGCCCGCTTTCCGCGGCGTTGCCGCGGTACGCGCCCTCGAAGGGCTGACCAATCCCCGCGGTTTCATCCTGATCGACGCCAAGCAGCGCAATCCGGCGTTTCCCGACATTTTTGCCGTCGGCGTATGTGTGGCCATTCCGCCGGTCGGGCCAACTCCGGTTCCCGTCGGCGTTCCGAAGACCGGCTTCATGATCGAATCCATGGTCGCGGCGACTGCCGCGAATATCGGCGCCCTGTTGCGTGGGGCCGAGCCGGTGGCCGAAGCCACCTGGAACGCGGTCTGCCTCGCCGATTTCGGCGATTCCGGCGTGGCTTTCGTCGCGGAGCCGCAGATCCCTCCACGCAACCTGAACTGGTCAGCGGAGGGCAAGTGGGTGCATCTGGCCAAGATCGGGTTCGAGAAATACTTCCTCGGAAAGATCAAGCGAGGCGAAAGCGAGCCATTCTATGAGCGCTTCGTGCTCGAGCGGCTTGGCCTGCGCAAGGTGAAGCAGCCGGTTCAATGAGCGCCTGAGGGACGGTCGGCATATTCCTTGCCCACGCCGAAGAGCCTGCCGTTCTCGGCGACGAGAATGCAGACCAGCGCCAGTACACCCATGATCAGATAGCCGGCTGCCACCGGCACCACGGTGCCGTTGAACTGCTGGCCGATGAAGCTGCCGAGCAGGGCACCGCCGACCGTCTGGATGAAGCCGAAAACCGAAGATGCGGTACCCGCCACCGCTCCGAGCGGCTCCATCGACAGCGAATTCATGTTCGCGGCGCCCCAGCCGAACATGAACATGATGATGGCCAGCAGCGGGAAGAACAGCCATAGCGGCATGAAGCCCGCAACGCTCAGCGTCAGCCAGATGGCGCTCACTCCGGTGAAGACCAGGACGGCGAAATGGCTTATCCGCCGCATGCCGAAGTGGCGCACAATGCGCGAATTGAGGAAGGACGAGATCGCCATGAGGCCGGCCATGGCGGCAAAGGCGACAGGAAAATAGACGCCCAGCCCATAGACTTCGACATAAATCTGCTGTGCGGTCGAGATGAACCCGAACAGCGCCCCGAACAGGAACATTCCGGCGAGCCCGTAGGACAGGGCCAGCCGGTTGGTGAAGACGATACGGAAGCCGTCGGTCACCACCGCAAAGGTCAACGGGCGCCGATTGGCGGGATCCAGTGTTTCGGGAAGGCGGAAAAAGGCCCAGAGGCTGAATACCGTCGCCAAGCCGCCCATGAAGATGAAGATCGTCTGCCACGGGCCGGTGATCAGCAGGATCTGGCCAATGCCCGGCGCGATGATGGGGACGGCCATGAACACCATGAAGGTCAGGGACATGATCTCGGCCATGGCGCGGCCGGAGAACCTGTCGCGCACGACGGAGGTGGCGATGACGCGGGTTCCGGCGGCTCCCAGGCCCTGGACGAAACGCAGGCCAAGCAGGACTGCGAAATTGGGCGCGAAGGTCGCCGCAAAGGCACAGACAACGTAGACCACCAGGCCGATCAGCAATGGCGCGCGCCGGCCGAAGCGGTCCGAGAGCGGCCCGAACGCCAGTTGCGCCGCGCCAAAACCGAGCATGTAGGCGGCGATGACGAATTGCCGTTCGTTCTCGTTGGTAACGCCGAGCGCCTCGCCCATATAGGGCAGGGCCGGCAGCATCACGTCGATGGCCAGGGCATTGAGCGCCATCATGGCCGCCAGCAAGGCAATGAATTCCGGGCGGGAGAGTTCCCGCGCCGTGTATGTGTTCGTCGTCATGTGATTGTCCAGTCGGACCGGAGGGGGCGGTCAAAGCAAAGGCGGGACCATGAACCTCCATACCGCTGATGACAAGTCGAGGGGTCGATCAAAACAGTTACACACGGTCAGGCGGGAGCGGCGTGGAAATTGACGGCGCCGCGCTCGCGTATCGGCAGGTGCAGGGCGGCCGAAGCGAGGCCGAGCAGGATGCCCATATACCAGACAAGGCTGTAGGAGCCGGTCTGATCGTAGACGAAGCCGCCCAGCCAGACGCCGACGAAGGAGCCGACCTGGTGCGAGAGGAAAGCGATGCCATAGAGCATCCCCATATAGCGCGCGCCGAAGAACAGGCTCACGAGGCCCGCGGTGAGCGGCACGGTGGAGAGCCAGAGCAGGCCCATGGCGGCGGCAAACATGTAGGCGCTGAGTTCGGTCACCGGAAAGAGCACGAAGAGACCTATCACCACGGCGCGGGAGAAGTAGATGGTGGCAAGGAGGAACTGCTTGGGCAGCCGCCCGCCCAGATAGCCCGAGAGCAGGGAACCGACGACGTTGAAGAGCCCGATCACCGCGATCGACCAGCTGCCCACTTCGGGGGACAGCCCGCACTGCACCAGATAGGCTGGCATGTGGACGTTGACGAAGGCCAGGTGAAAGCCGCAGACGAAAAAGCCGATCACCAGCAGCCGGTAGGAACCATGACCCCAGGCCCGGGCTAGTGCCTGCATGAAACGCAGATTGGCCTGGCCAACGGGGTTTTCGGTCCGGCCACGCAGGGCCACCGAAAGAGGAATGAACAGGAACAACAGGCAGCCCAGATAGACGAGCGCCATCTGCCAGCCGAAATTGGTGATGAAGGCCTGCCCGAGCGGCGCGAAGATGAACTGGCCCAGCGAGGACGCGGCGGTGGCGATGCCGAAGACGAAACTCCGCTTCTCCTGCGGTACGGAGCGGCCGAAGGCGGCCATGACCACCGAGAAGGAGGCGACCGCGATGCCCACGCCGGTAATCACTCCCGCCGTCAGATAGAGCAAGGGGGCGGTGGGTGAAAACGCCATCAGGATGACGCCACCGCCATAGATGACGGCACCGACAGACAATACCCTGGCTGTGCCATATCTGTCGGCCAGGCCGCCCGCGAACGGCTGGGCGATGCCCCACGCTAGATTCTGGAT
>JAUXUM010000101.1 GCA_030680995.1 Devosia sp. | reverse complement strand
CTTCCCACAAGGGGGAGGGATGGGGTGACCGAGGGACCAGTGATCCGCCGCAGCATCCCCTGCCACGGACCGTCATCCTCGGGGGCGCGTAGCGCAACCCGAGGACCCAGACTTCGCGCGCCGCGAGGCGCGCCAGAAGGCGGAGCTTGCCAGTCTCACGGGGCAGGCGGTCCCCTTCCGGGGCGAGATTGAACGGCCAGGAGGCCGGGAGCTCTCAGGTACCCCCTCGGGCTTCAGGCGTCTGCGGAGGACGTCTCCTGGGTCATCGGATCAAGTCCGAGGATGACGGCCCGTGGGGAGGGGAGGGGAAAGAGCCGTCTGCTGCCCCTCTCCCGGCGCTTCGCGCCCCCCCTCTCCCCGAGGGAGAGGTGGGTCCGGTGGGTGGGGGCTGGCTCATCGCCGCAGCATAGTGCTGCGACGATGTTCGTGCGACTCACATTCGTCGGTCTGCAGCGGTCTCTGTAGTAGCTGTCTTGCGCCCTCAACTACACCCCGTCGTACTCCCGCACGTATCGCACTTCAGGCATGTCCCGTTCCGCACCATGGTGAAATTGTGGCATTCGGTGCACTGGTCGCCCGTATAGCCCTTCATCTGCGCTTCGGCGCGCAAGAGGCCGGCGTCCTTGGAGGGCGGGGGCGAGGGGATGGGTTCGAGTTCGGCGGGGTTGAAGGCGGAGGGGTTGGGGTCGGATTTCAGGGCCGTCGATGATTTCAGCGCCGTGATGGTCGAGGACTGGATGGCCTGGACCGGGTTGAATGCCTGGCTGTCGCCCGAGACCAGCATCAGGTTCTGGTTCTTGACGCGGCCGCGGGTCATGCCGCGAGAGACCAGGCTCTGGGCCGAGACCGGGGTGGGGGCGTGCGAGGCATCGCGCAACTGCTTGTCCTCGGCGACGCCCTTGCCGATCGAGGTCGAGCCGGAGTCCGGGGTGATGTGGGCGAGGTCGGTGCGGTCGAGATAGGAGATGGCGAGCTCGCGGAAGATGTAGTCGAGGATGGAGGTGGCGTTCTTGATCGAGTCGTTGCCCATGACCATGCCGGCCGGCTCGAAGCGGGTGAAGGTGAAGGCCTCGACGAACTCGTCGAGCGGCACGCCGTATTGCAGGCCGAGCGAGATGGAGATGGCGAAGTTGTTCATCATGGCGCGGAAGGCGGCGCCTTCCTTGTGCATGTCGATGAAGATCTCGCCCAGCCGCCCGTCGTCGAACTCGCCGGTGCGCAGGTAGACCTTGTGGCCGCCCACGATCGCCTTCTGGGTATAGCCCTTGCGGCGGTTGGGGAGCTTTTCGCGGTCGCGCACCAGGCGCTCGACGATGCGCTCGACGATCTGCGGCACGCGCTCGGCGGCGGGGAGGGCGGCCAGCGTCTCGGCCGCGTCGTCTTCGTCCTCGTCGTCATCGGCGAGGAGGGAGGAATTGAGCGGCTGCGAAAGCTTGGAGCCGTCGCGGTAGAGGGCGTTGGCCTTCAATGCCAGGCGCCAGCTCAGCATGTAGCTTTGCTTGCAATCCTCGACGGTGGCGTCGTTGGGCATGTTGATGGTCTTGGAAATGGCGCCCGAAATGAAGGGCTGCGCCGCCGCCATCATCAGGATGTGGCTCTCGATCGAGAGGTAGCGCTTGCCGATCTTGCCGCAGGGGCTGGCGCAATCGAAGACCGGCAGGTGCTCGGGCTTGAGGTGCGGGGCGCCCTCCAGCGTCATGGCGCCGCAGACATGGATGTTGGCCGCTTCGATGTCCTTCCTGGAGAAGCCGAGGAAGGCGAGGAGATCGAAGCTCACGTCGATGAGATGGGCGTCGGTGACGCCGAGGCTCTTGAGGAAATCGGCGCCCAGCGTCCACTGGTTGAAGATGAATTTGATGTCGAAGGCCGAGGCGGTGGCCTTGTTCAGCGCCTCGATCTTTTCGGTGGGGAAGCCCTTCTGCGCCAGCGTCGTGGGGTTGATCGCCGGGGCCTGGTTGAGGTTGCCGTGGCCGACCGCATAGGCCTCGATCTCGGCGATCTGGCTTTCCGCATAGCCCAGGGTCCGGAGGGCCGGGGGCACGGCGCGGTTGATGATCTTGAAGTAGCCGCCGCCGGCGAGCTTCTTGAACTTGACCAGCGCGAAGTCGGGCTCGATGCCGGTGGTGTCGCAATCCATGACCAGGCCGATGGTGCCGGTCGGGGCGATCACCGAGACCTGGGCGTTGCGGTAGCCGTGCTGTTCGCCCAGCGCCAGCGCCTCGTCCCACACCGCCTTGGCGCGGGTGGAAAGGGTGGGGTCGGTGAGCGAGGCATGGTCGAGGGCGACCGGGTTGATGGAGAGCCCTTCATAGGCGCCGTTGGTCTCGCCGTGGGCGGCGCGGCGGTGGTTGCGGATCACCCGCAGCATGTGCGGCGTATTGCGCTGGTAATCGCCGAAGGGGCCGAGCTCCCCGGCCATTTCGGCCGAGGTGGCGTAGGCGACGCCGGTCATCACCGCGGTGATGGCGCCGGCGATGGCGCGGCCTTCTGCCGAGTCGTAGGGGATGCCCGAAGTCATCAAGAGGCCGCCGACATTGGCGTAGCCGAGGCCGAGCGTGCGGTACTGGAAGGAACGCTCGGCGATGGCGCGGGAGGGGAACTGCGCCATCATCACCGAGATCTCGAGGACCACGGTCCACAGCCGGCAGGTGTGCTCGAAGGCGGCGACGTCGAAGGAGGAATCGGGCTTGCGGTAGGGCAGCAGGTTCACCGACGCCAAATTGCAGGCGGTGTCGTCGAGGAACATGTATTCCGAACAGGGGTTCGAGGCGACGATAGGGCCGGCCTCGGGGCTGGTGTGCCACTCGTTGATGGTGGTGTGGTACTGGATGCCCGGATCGGCCGAGGCCCAGGCGGCGTAGCCGATCTGCTCCCAGAGCTCGCGGGCCTTGAGCGTCTTGGTGACCTTGCCGGACTGGCGGGCGGTGAGCTGCCAATCGCCGTCGGTCTCCACGGCTTTGAGAAAATCGTCGGTGACGCGGACGGAATTGTTCGAGTTCTGGCCGGAGACGGTGAGGTAGGCCTCGGAGTCCCAGTCGGTGTCGTAGACGGGGAATTCGAGATCGGTGTAGCCTTGACGGGCGAACTGGATGACGCGCTGGATGTAGTTTTCTGGCACCATCGCCTTCTTGGCGGCGCGGACTTCGCGCTTGAGCGCCGGGTTCTTGAGCACATCGAAGCAATCGTCGCCACTGCCCTCGCAATTGACGGCGGCGCGCATGATTGCCTTCATGTGCCTGGAAACGGTCTTCGAGCCGGTGACCAGGGCCGCGACCTTCTGCTCCTCCTTGACCTTCCAGTTGATGTATCCCTCGATATCGGGGTGGTCGATGTCGATCACCACCATCTTGGCGGCGCGGCGGGTGGTGCCGCCCGACTTGATGGCGCCGGCGGCGCGGTCGCCGATCTTGAGAAAGCTCATCAGGCCGGAGGATTTGCCGCCGCCCGAGAGGCGCTCGCCGGCGCCGCGGAGTTTACTGAAATTGGTGCCGGTGCCCGAGCCATACTTGAACAGGCGCGCCTCGCGCACCCAGAGGTCCATGATGCCGTTCTCGTTGACGAGATCGTCGCTCACCGACTGGATGAAGCAGGCATGCGGCTGCGGGTGCTCGTAGGCCGACTTGGACTGGACGAGCTTGTGGGTGAAGGGATCGACATAGAAATGGCCCTGGCCGGGGCCGTCGATGCCATAGGCCCAATGCAGCCCGGTGTTGAACCATTGCGGGGAGTTGGGCGCGACCTTCTGCGTGGCGAGCATATAGGCGAGTTCGTCGAAGAAGGCGCGGGCATCCTCCTCGCCGTCGAAATAGCCGCCCTTCCAGCCCCAATAGGTCCAGGTGCCGGCCAGCCGGTCGAAGACCTGGCGGCTGTCGATCTCCGAGCCGTAGTGTTCGCCTTCGGGGAGCTTGGCGAGCGCCTTGTCGTCGGGGACCGAACGCCAGAGCCATGAGGGAACGTTGTTTTCCTCGACCTTTTTCAGGATCTTGGCGACGCCGGCCTTGCGGAAATACTTTTGCGCGATGATGTCGGCCGCCACCTGGCTCCAGGAGGCGGGCACCTGAATGCCTTCCAGCTTGAAAACCACCGAGCCGTCCGGGTTGCGAATTTCGCTCGTGGTCGAGCGAAATTCGATGCCGGCATAGGCACCCTCATTGGCTTTGGTGTAACGGCGTTCGATGCGCATTCTCTATAAATTCCCCAAATGACGCGGACGCAACAGGCCCGCTCGCCGCAACGACGGCTTCGTTCCGATCAGTTTGACGCTTCCAACCCCGAAAACCCGAACTGCCGCCAGGTTTCCGATTTGCCCCTGCCTCGGCGCCCTGACCGGTCTCTTGCCGGTCTTGCCGAAGGCTTGCTGCGCCGCCAAAGCGAACGCGCCGGAAAAACGTCTCGCCTTTTGCCGAGTCGGTCAACGGCGACCAACAGCGTCACCAAGACAAGCCGTAGCGTGCTGGCCCGCTTTCGACGCTAAATCTAGTATATCATGTGTGGATTGCGGGGAAAACTCGCGAGGCCGATTCGTTCCCTGACTCGATTAATTTTTTGTCTCGCGGCCAGCGTTCCCACGTACGGATCCGGCCCTAAGGCACGTCAAATTCTCAACTCTTGGGCACAGCTGCAGTGGTGCGCGAGCATGAAACCGGCCAGCTATCGGTTCCGTCAGGAACGGCAGTTTGGAGTGCAAAACCTGTCAAGCGCATTATTTCCGTCATAATTCGCCACAACGGGCATTGCTGTTTTTGCGACCCACGGGGGCCGCAGACGGCGCCCAAGTCGTGCTTTCCGGTCTAGGCGCACGCAGACGAGCATGGTAGAGGCTAGCGCAAGGCGCGGGCGCATGGACCCGCGCATAACGGGCATGCGGCATGAAAGACTTCCTCCTCGAGATTTTTGCCTGGTGGCGCGGCAACACCTGGGGCACGCGACTCTATCTCTGGCTGCATTTCGAACCCGTTGGCGAAGACCAATTCGGCAATCGCTACTATCAGTCCAAGAAGGGCACCAAACGCTGGGTGATCTACAACGGCCCCGCCGACCCGACCACCATCCCGCCGGGCTGGCATGGCTGGATGCACTACCGCTCCGAACTGCCCCCCACCGGGGAGCACTATGCGCCACGGTCGTGGGAAAAGCCGCATACGCGCAATCTTACCGGCACCGCCGCGGCCTATCGGCCGGACGGAAGCCTCTTGAACAAGGGCGAGCGCCCGCGCGTTAGCGGGGACTATGACGCCTGGTCGCCGGAGTAGGCCGATATTCACGCCATACTGGCCTGCAAATGTCAGCCTTCTCCGCTTCCGGTGCTCACGTACCCAAGGTACGTTGCGCTCCGGTTCTCAAAGGCCACCATTTTCGGCGCAGTCTGACGTGAATCGCGACCTACCCCCCACCATCCGCAAGATATGCAGTCTGCTCTTGCTGGCAGCGCTCCCGCTAGCGGCGACGCCCGCGGCTGCCGAGACCATCGCCAATCCGGTGGCGGCATTCTCCGGCCTCGACAAGATCACCGGGCGCATCACCAATTTCGACGTCTACATCGATGAAACCGTGCAGTTCGGCGCCCTGCAGATAACGCCGCGGGTCTGCTACACGCGGCCACCGACGGAAACGCAGCGGACCTCGGTGTTTCTCGAAGTCGACCAGGTCAGCCTCAAGGGCAGCGTTACCCGCATCTTCACCGGCTGGATGTTCGCCGACAGCCCGGCGCTCAACGCCATCGACCACGCCGTCTATGACATCTGGCTCGTCGACTGCAAGCAAAGCACCGACGTGGCGCCGCCGACGGCGGTCGATGGCACCGAAGCACCAAGGCTGGAAGCTCCAGCGGATGGCGGGGCGGTCGACGACCGTGGCTAGGCCAGTCCGGCGGTAATGCCGATGCTGGCAAAGACGCCCGTGCCCCCCACGATGGCGCCCCCCATGCCCATCATGGTGGCACCGAAGACGCCGAGTTCCCGCTTCGGCTCGCCCTGGCCGGCTGGCTTGCAGGTCTGCGTCGTGTCCGCCATTGGTGTGATCCGGGTGCAGGAATGGGCCGCTCAGGCGCCGGGATCTGACCTTGCACTATCCCAAGCGTGGAAGTCTCCCCGGTGCACAAGGGCATCGGCCAGCTTGACCTCGTATTCCTCTCGCGAGATTTCAACGCCACCGAAGGACCTGAGGTGATCGGTAGCGAACTGGGTGTCGAGCAGGCGGTAGCCGCCGGCGCGCAGGCGCTCGACCAGATGAGCCAGCGCGATCTTGCTGGCATCGGTTGCGCGGTGGAACATGCTTTCGCCGAAAAATGCCGCGCCGATGGAGAGGCCGTAGAGCCCGCCGACGACTTCATCGTCATCCCAGACCTCCACCGTGTGACAGATGCCACGCTCGAAGAGCTGACCATAGAGCTTGCGGATGGTGGGGTTGATCCAGGTCGAGTCGCGATCGGTGCCTTCGCTGGCACAGCCCTCTATGATGGTGTCGAAATCGGTATCAATGCGGAGTGAAAAATCGCGCGTTCGCATGGCTTTGCGCAGACTTTTTGAGACGTGAAACCCATCAAGCGGAATGATGCCGCGTTGCTGCGGGCTGACCCAGAACAGGTCGGGCGAACTCGCATCCTCCGCCATGGGGAAAATGCCGGCCTGATAGGCGCGGATGATCAGTTCGGGGGTGAGATCGAGAGCAAATGGATCGGTTTTTCGGGACATGGCCGAAACAATATGGGCTGCGTGGCGTGTGAGAGCAAATGGTCTCGATATTATTGTCGGCCTTGAAACGTCACCACCCACGGCCGTCGTCCCGCCGAACGGCGGGATCCAGTGCGCCGACTTCTGCACCCTCGGCGGGCTGTCCAACCCAGCCTCAATCGCCAGGCGGGATAGACTGGAACGTCGGAATGTTACGAGCAGTGGGTCCCGGCTTTCGCCGGGATGACGCCGGTGGCAGGCTGAGCTTGAGGGATGTCAGGCCTTGTTTTCCCGCAGGAACTTTTCCAGCCAGTGGATATCGTAGTTGCCGGCGAGGATGTCGGGTTCCTTGATCAGGCGCTGGAACAGCGGCAGCGTGGTTTTGACGCCATCCACCACGAACTCGTCGACCGCGCGGCGCAACCGTTGCAGGCACTCGGAGCGGGTGCGGCCATAGACGATCAGCTTGCCGATCAGGCTGTCGTAGTAGGGCGGGATCGAGTAGCCTTGATAGACGGCGCTGTCGACGCGGATGCCGACGCCGCCGGCCGGGTGATAGAAAGTGATCTTGCCGGGGGAGGGCGCGAAGGTCTGCGGATCTTCGGCGTTGATGCGCACTTCGATGGCGTGGCCGTAGAATTGGATCTCTTCCTGTTTGAGCGAGAGCTTCTCCCCGGCCGCGACACGGATCTGCTCATAGACAATGTCGATGCCGGTGATGCGCTCGGTGACCGGATGCTCCACCTGCAGGCGGGTGTTCATCTCGATGAAGTAGAACTCGCCGGTCTCGTAGAGGAACTCGATGGTGCCGGCGCCGGAGTATTTGAGTTTGCGCATGGCGGCGGCGCAGATCTCGCCGATCTTGGCGCGCTGTTCGGGCGAGACGGTGGGCGCGCTCGCCTCTTCCCAGACTTTCTGGTGGCGGCGCTGCAGCGAGCAATCGCGGGTGCCCAGATGCACGGCATTGCCCCGGCCGTCGCCCATCACTTGGATCTCGATGTGGCGCGGCTTGGAAAGGTACTTTTCGATGTAGACCGAGTCGTTGCCGAAGGCGGCCTTGGCTTCGGTGCGCGCAGTTGAGAGCGCAATGCTCATTTCCTCGTCGTTGTAGGCGACCTTCATGCCACGGCCGCCGCCGCCTGCCGTCGCCTTGACCAGGACCGGATAGCCGATCTCCTTGGCCAGCACCTTGGCCTCCTCGGCGGTCTTGACTTCGCCCTCCGAGCCGGGAACCACGGGGATGCCCAGCTCCACCGCGGTCTTCTTGGCGGTGATCTTGTCGCCCATGATCTCGATGTGGTGCGAGGATGGGCCGATGAAGGTGATCTTGTGCTCGGTCAGGATGCGGGCGAAACGGGCATTCTCGGACAAGAAGCCGTATCCCGGATGCACGGCGTCGGCCTGGGTGATCTCGCAGGCGGCGAGGATAGAAGGGATGTTGAGATAGCTGTCCTTGGCCGGGTTGGGGCCGATGCAGACGCTCTCGTCGGCGAGGCGCACGTGCATGGCGTTGGAATCGGCAACCGAGTGTACCGCCACGGTCTGGATGCCGAGCTCCTTGCAGGCCCTGAGGATGCGGAGCGCAATCTCGCCGCGATTGGCGATGAGGACCTTGTTGAACATCGCGGTGCCTTACTCGATGACGACGAGGGGCTGGCCGTATTCGACCGGCTGGCTGTCTTCAACGACGATGCGCGCGATGGTTCCGGAACGATGCGCCGGAATCTGGTTCATCGTCTTCATGGCCTCGATGAT
>JAUXUM010000088.1 GCA_030680995.1 Devosia sp. | reverse complement strand
TGACCACCGCTGCCCTGCAGGCGCGGGCCGATCAATTGCAGGCCGATGCCAGGCTGATCGTGCGCGCCGCCGATTGACCGCGGGCGCCCGAACGCCTAACTCGAACAGATGAAGCGAGAGAGTCACAAGCCGTCGGGACCGACCCAGCGCATGCTGCGCGTCGGCGAACTGGTGCGGCATGCCCTGGCGGGGCTGTTCGCCCGCGGCGAAATCGAGGATCCGGTGCTGTCCGGCGCGGTCATCACCGTGCCCGAAGTCCGCATGACGCCGGACCTCAAGCTCGCCAACGCCTATGTCATGCCGCTCGGCGGCCAGCGGGCGGCCGAGATCGTCGAGGCCCTCAACCGGCACCGCAAATTCATCCGCGGCCGGATCGCCCCCGAGCTCGACCTCAAGTTCGCCCCCGAGGTCAAATTCTTCGTCGACGACACCTTCGATGAGTTCGGCCGCATCGATGCGCTGTTGCGGTCGGAGCGCGTGCAGCGGGACCTGCACAAGGACGATGAGGAAAGTAACGACTAGCACCGGGTTCCCTTCTCCCCTTCAGGGAGAAGGTGGCGAGGCCCGTTTGGGCCAAGACGGATGAGGGGTCAGCTGGTCCCTCGACGAACCTCCAA
Organism: Devosia sp.; assembly: GCA_030680995.1. Lineage (GTDB taxonomy): Bacteria > Pseudomonadota > Alphaproteobacteria > Rhizobiales > Devosiaceae > Devosia_A. The sequence goes on along the minus strand of JAUXUM010000088.1, from coordinate 6,215 downwards.
CCCGGTTGCTTCGCAACCACCCTTTCCCTCAAGGGGAGAGGGAAACCCGTGCCGGTGGCGACATGAACCAGACCAAAAAGAGCAAACGCGACATCTCGGGCTGGCTCGTCCTCGACAAGCCTTACGACATGACCTCCACGCAGGCGGTGGGAAAGGTGCGCTGGCTGTTCGGCGCCAGGAAGGCGGGGCACGCGGGAACGCTCGACCCGCTCGCCACCGGCATCCTGCCGATCGCCTTGGGCGAGGCGACCAAGACCGTCCCGGCGGTGCAGGACGGCACCAAAATCTATCGCTTCACCGTTGCCTGGGGCATCGCGACCTCCACCGACGATGCCGAAGGCGAAGTCGTCGCCACCTCCGATCAACGGCCGAGCGAAGCCGAGGTGCTGGCGCAGCTGCCACGCTTCACCGGCGCGATCCTGCAGACTCCGCCGGCGTTCTCCGCGATAAAGGTGGACGGCGAGCGTGCCTATGACCTGGCCCGGGCCGGGGAAAAGGTGGAGCTGCAACCTAGGCCCGTCTTCGTCGACCGGCTCGTCCTGTTGCGGCACGCCCAGGATCGATCCGACTTCGAGATGAGCTGTGAAAAAGGCACCTATGTCCGCGCTCTGGCCCGCGATCTCGCCGAGGCGCTGGGGACGCGGGGACACGTGACCAGTCTCCATCGCGCCGTTGTCGGGGCTTTCACCGACTCAGAAGCCGTGACCCTCGAGGCGCTCGAAGCGGCAACGCCCGAGGCCAGGGACGCGATGCTCCTGCCGGTCTCGGCCGGTCTTGCCGGACTGCCGGAGTTGCGGCTTTCCCCCGATCAGGCTACCGCTGTCCGGCACGGCAACCCGGTCTTGCTGACGGGCGCCGGCGCTCCGCTTCACCTGGGCGAGGCCTGGGCGAGCTGCGGCGGAGCGGCTTTGGCGATCGGCGTGGTCGAATTCGGCCAGTTCAAGCCCAGGCGGGTACTCATCTAGCGCCGTTCAGCTCCCATTCGAGCGGGGGATGGAATAGGCTCTTCATCGGTTGCTTGGGAGCTGAAAATGAAACGCACGTCCTTTGCTTCAATGATGTTTCTTGGTTTGACCATTCCCGCCGCGCTGGCCTGCGGCGGTCCGCCCGTCTGCACCGTGATCGACCCCACCGGCACCCCCCTCAACGTCCGTAGCGGACCCAATGGCGAGATCGTCGGCACACTGCGCAAAGGCGCCAAGGTCGAAGTCATCGAGCACCGGGAGCACGAGGGCAAGACTTGGGCCCTGGTCTCCCGCTATGGCGCCGACTGGGGCTACGTCTTCGGCGACTACCTCATCTGCGAGGGCGAGGACGACTACGGCAAGATCTGCACCGTCGCCGACCCGACCGGCACCCCGCTCAATGTCCGCGAGGAGCCGAACGGCGCGATCCTGGGTACTTGGGACAATGGCGTCCGCGTGCGTCCCTATGAGGAGGTCACGCACGGCGGCAAGCCCTGGTATGCCGTCGAGCGCTTCGCCGACGACAATGCCGTGGGCTGGGTGTTCGACCCCTACCTCGGCTGCGAAGAAGACGGCGAGCACTGACCGGCCGGCAGCACCGCCAACTCATTGCATTTGTATGGTTTGACGGCACGGTGCCGCAACCATTCGGTCACTGGCGGGTCGAGACCGTTCCGGCGAAATTGCGCCCCGCGACGGTTGAGTCTATCGTCGGCTTCCGAAGCGGATATCCACAAACTGGTGCGGTCATGGCACACTCTGCCGGGGAAAAAATCGCCAGGGCCGCCACCCGAAATGCGCGCCGCGCGCACTCCATCACTCTTTATCTCTTTATCCTGGCACTGGTCGCCCTGGTGCCCGCCTTCATCTTCTCGGCAGTGCTGCTGCAACGCAACAACGAGGCGCAGGAGCGGGTCGTCGAGACACTGATGGTGGGTACGGCCCGCTCGATCGTGCAGACGGTCGAGCGCGAGATCGCGGCGAATGTAACCACGCTGAGGATCCTGGCCTCCGAGCCTTATCTGCTTGAAGGCAATATCGGCGCCTTCCATCAACGGGTGAAATCGGCGCTCGAAGGCACTGGCGCAAGCATCTATCTGCTCGATTCCGACCTCATATCGATCATGAGCACGCGCGTCGATTTCGGGACGCCACCGACGCCCAGCGCCGATCCAGAATCCGGAAGACGAGCGCTCGCGACCGGAGACGTGGTGGCCTCCGGTCTGGTCTTTGGCGCAGTGTCGAAGCGCTGGGTTTACAACGTCTTGCTGCCGATCACCCTGCCCGGGCAGCAGCGCATGATACTGGGCTTCAACCGTTTCGCCGAAAACCTTGCCGTACCGCTCCGCTCCAGCAAGCTGCCCGCGGGCTGGCACGTTGCCCTTATCGACAGCGACGGTACCGTTATTGCGGCCTCCCCGGGGGCGGGCGGGACCGGCGACAATTTCGCGCTGGCCGATGCCAGCAATCTCGCCTCGTCCTCGGGCTGGATGCGGCTGGATGCCGATGGCCGGAACTATCTTGCAGCGGTGCAGAGATCGCCGATGACCGGCTGGACGCTCATCGCCTGGGCACCCGGCAACATCGTCGCGCAGCCGCTGTCGGATGCCTTCTGGTCGCTGTTCGTTGGCGGCATCCTGCTCGCGGCCACGGTCATCCTCGTCATCTACTGGGTCAGCCTGCAGATCGGCCGCTCCGTGCATGGGCTCGAGGCGGACGCCAAGCTGTTGGGCGCCGGCGAGCCGGTCCCGGTCCGCGACTACCCCATTTCCGAGATTGCCACCGTCTCCAGCGCCCTGGCCGAAGCATCGAGGCGACGGCAGGCGGCAGAGGCCGAAGTGCGCTTTCTGATGCGTGAACTGGCTCACCGCTCCAAGAACCAGATGACCGTCATCGCCGCCATGGCCAAGCAGACCGCCAAGAACGTCGATTCCATCACCGAGTTCGTCGCAAGCTTCGAGAAGCGCATTTTCGGCCTCGCCCGGTCCACTGACCTGTTGCTCGCCCACGGCATCGCCGGGGTCGAGTTCCGCGAGTTGCTGACCCATCAGATCGATCCCTTCTGCCCGGTCGAAGGCGGCCGCGTCATGCTGGAGGGTCCCGCTTTCCGCCTCAACACGCAGGCGGCACAGATTCTGGGCATGGCCGCCCATGAGCTGGCGACCAATGCGGTCAAATACGGCGCCTTTGCCTCCGATACCGGCACGCTCAGCGTCACCTGGAGCATCGAGAAGGACAGGCTGGTGCTGGTCTGGCGCGAGACGGTGCAATCCATGCCCGCGCGATCCCGGCGCCGGGGCTTCGGCACGACGGTGCTCGAGAGCATGGTCGGGCGCTCCCTGGGAGCCGAGGTTGCCTCCGCCTTCCATCCCGACGGCGTCGAATGGACTTTCGCGATTCCGGCCGCTGCGCTCGATCCCAATGCCGTCCCGCATGAAACCGCCGAACCGGAAGCGGCGCCGCTGACCTCGCCCGAGCCGGCCTCGGACAAGCAGCCGGCGGTCGCCGCGGCCGGCGAGGAGAAATAGCTGGAAATTCGCCCACCGATCCCCTATATGAGCCGCGAGCGTGGCATCGGCTGAGGTCGAACCTGCTCCTCATGGCCCCTTCTGGACGACATCCCGGCTGGGGCGGCCCAACAATCCCAATTCGAAAGGAATTGTCCGATGTCGATTACACCTGAGCGCAAGAGCGCCCTGATCAAGGAATTTGCCACCACAAAGGACGACACCGGCTCGCCGGAGGTCCAGGTCGCCATTCTGTCGGAGCGCATTGCCAACCTCACCGAACACTTCAAGACCCACAACAAGGACAATCATTCCCGCCGTGGTCTCCTGAAGATGGTTTCGACGCGCCGCAGTCTGCTCGACTATGTCAAAAAGGGCGACGAAGCGCGCTACAAGGCGCTGATCGAGCGTCTCGGCCTGCGCCGCTAGGCGGTCGCAAGCCAAACCTGGCCGGGGGGAAACCTCCCCCCGCGCCCGTCCGGCCCGCTCGCGCGGGGAGGACCTAGCGTAGACCGGCAAGACCATGCGGGGCATGGCGAGATTATCGGCCGCTCATGGCGCCATGGGCGCTTCCCTGCGGAGCGTGCTCAGCAAAGGTCCAGGACTTTTGCGGTTCGAGCGTGCGACCGGCGAAAAGGGAAAGTGAACGGCTCATCGTCTTGTCCATGTTCCGCCCCGCCTGACAACGGAGCGCTCCTCGGAGAAGTGGAACGTTTTCCGCTTCGAGAGGGCGCCCAAGTCAATAGACGGGAGCCGGGCGGAAACCGTGCCGATTTTGGGCGGGTCCAGCACATGGGGTGCGAGGACCGCGCTGGCACACCCGATGAGTTCGTGAGGCCTGCGCCCTCGCGTTCCCGCTCATCGGGCAGAATGGAAAGACGAAAAATGTTCGATCACCACAAGGTAGAACTCAACTGGGGCGGCCAGCCGCTCACCCTCGAAACAGGCAAGATGGCCCGTCAGGCCGACGGCGCGGTGCTTGCGACCCTCGGTGAAACCGTGGTGCTTGCCACCGTGGTTTCGGCCAAGGAGCCCAAGGCGGGTGTGGATTTCTTCCCGCTCACCGTCAACTACCAGGAAAAATATTTCGCCGCCGGTAAGATCCCTGGTGGCTACTTCAAGCGCGAAGGCCGCCCGACGGAAAACGAGACGCTGACCTCGCGCCTCATCGACCGTCCCATCCGTCCGCTCTTCCCCGATGGCTACAAGCACGAGACCCAGGTCATCGTCACGGTGCTGCAGCACGACATGGAGAACAACCCGGACATCCTCGCCATGGTCGCAGCTTCGGCGGCGCTCACCATCTCCGGCGTCCCCTTCATGGGTCCGATCGGCGCCGCGCGCGTCGGGCTTGTCGATGGCGAATATGTGCTGAACCTGGCGGTCGACCGGCGTGCCGATTCCAAGCTCGATCTGATCATGGCCGGTACCGCCGACGCCGTGCTGATGGTGGAATCCGAAGCGCAGGAGCTTTCCGAAGACGTGATGCTCGGCGCCGTCATGTTCGGCCACGAGCAGTCGAAGAAGGTCATCGAGGCGATTATCAAGCTGGCCGAACTGGCCGCCAAGGATCCGCGCGATTTTGCGCCCGAGGATCATTCGGCCCTCGAAACCGGAATGCTCGCCTTCATCGAGGCCGACCTGCGCGCCGCCTACCAGAACACCAAGAAGGAAGTCCGCTACGACGCGGTCACCACCGCCAAGGCCAAGGTCAAGGAGCATTACGCCGCCAGGATCGAAGCCGGCGAAGTGTCGGCCGAGGACGTGGCCGCCGTGTTCAAGTCGCTGCAGGCCAAGATCGTCCGCTGGAACATCCTCGACACCGGCACCCGCATCGACGGCCGCGATCTCAAGACCGTCCGGCCGATCGTCGCCGAAGTCGGCCTCCTGCCGCGCACCCACGGCTCGGCACTGTTCACCCGCGGCGAGACCCAGGCCCTGGTGGTCGCGACGCTCGGTACCGGCGACGACGAGCAATATGTCGACAGCCTCGAGGGCACCAACAAGCAGAATTTCCTCCTGCACTACAACTTCCCGCCCTCTTCGGTCGGCGCAGCGGGCCGCATGGGTTCGCCCGGACGCCGCGAGATCGGTCACGGCAAGCTCGCCTGGCGCGCCATCAACCCCATCCGTCCCAAGGCGGAGGAGTTCCCCTACACCATCCGCGTCGTCTCCGAGATCACCGAGTCCAACGGCTCGTCCTCGATGGCGACCGTCTGCGGCACTTCGCTGGCGCTGATGGATGCGGGCGTCCCGATGAAGCGGCCGGTGGCGGGCATCGCCATGGGCCTGATCCTTGAGGGCGAGAAGTTCGCCGTCCTCTCCGATATCCTCGGCGATGAGGATCATCTGGGCGACATGGACTTCAAGGTGGCGGGCACCGAAGAGGGCGTCACCTCGCTGCAGATGGACATCAAGATCGCCGGCATCACCGAAGAGATCATGAAGATCGCCTTGGAGCAGGCCAAAGGCGGCCGCATCCACATCCTGGGCGAGATGGCCAAGGCCATCACCTCCTCGCGCGCCGAAGTGGGCGAATTCGCTCCGCGAATCGAATCGCTGACCATCCCGACCGACAAGATCCGCGAAGTGATCGGCTCGGGCGGCAAGGTGATCCGCGAGTCAGTGGAAAAGACCGGCGCCAAGTTAGACATCAACGACGATGGCACGGTCAAGGTCTCGTCCTCGGACGGCAAGGCGATCGAAGCGGCCATCAAGTGGATCCGCTCGATCACCGATGAGC
>JAUXUM010000086.1 GCA_030680995.1 Devosia sp. | reverse complement strand
AAATGGCTGATGCGGCCGACCTGGATGCGGGCCCGGTCGTTTTTCAGACAATCCTTGAGCTTGCGCTCGACCGCGCGATTGTTGCGGTTCTCGACCATATCGATGAAGTCGATGACGATAAGGCCCGCCAGGTCGCGCAGGCGCAGCTGTCGCGCGATCTCATCGGCCGCCTCAAGATTGGTCTGGAGCGCGGTATCCTCGATGTTGTGCTCCTTGGTGGAGCGTCCCGAGTTGACGTCGATCGAGACCAGCGCTTCGGTGGGGTTGATGACGATGTAGCCGCCGGAAGGCAGGGTGACCTGCGGCGAGAACATCGAGTCGAGCTGGGATTCGACATTGTAGCGCGAGAAGACCGGCTGATCTTCCTTGTAGAGCTGCACGTTCTTGGCGTGGCTCGGCATGATCATGCGCATGAAGTCTTTGGCTTCGCGATAGGCGTCATCGCCCGCCACGAGCAGCTCGTCGATCTCCTTGTTGTAGAGATCGCGGATGGTGCGTTTGATGAGCGAGCCTTCCTCATAGACGAGGCAGGGCGCGACCGATTTGAGGGTCAGGGAGCGGACGTTCTCCCAGAGGCGTTGCAGATATTCGAAATCGCGCTTGACCTCGGCCTTGGTGCGCGAAGCGCCCGCCGTCCGCAGGATGATCCCTTGGCCCTGCGGCACTTCGAGATCGCCCACGATATCCTTCAAACGCTTGCGGTCCACCGCATTGGTGATCTTGCGCGAAATGCCGCCGCCACGGGCGGTGTTGGGCATCAGCACCGAATACCGGCCGGCGAGCGACAGATAGGTGGTAAGTGCGGCGCCCTTGTTGCCGCGCTCTTCCTTGACCACCTGCACCAGCATGACCTGACGGCGCTTGATGACTTCCTGAATCTTGTAGTTGCGACGGGACACGGAAGGCCTGCGGCGTTCCGGCATTTCCTCGAGCGCGTCGCCGCCGCCGATGCTCTCAACCGGTTCGGCATTGGCAGGGGCTTGCTCGATGTGGCCCGACTCGTCGTCGGCTTCGGTGCTCTGGGGGTCGGCTTCGGCATCGGCGTCGGTCGGCACTCTCTCGGCGGACGCTTCGGCACTTTCGGCTCTGTCCTGCTCAGCTTCCTCGGCTTCCTCGTCCCGAAGCAGCGCTTCCCGATCGGCAACCGGGATCTGGTAGTAGTCGGGGTGGATTTCGCTGAAGGCGAGGAAACCGTGGCGATTGCCGCCATATTCGATGAAGGCCGCCTGCAGCGACGGCTCCACGCGGGTGACTTTGGCAAGGTAGATATTGCCTCTCAGCTGCCGCCGCGTGGCGGATTCGAAATCGAACTCCTCGAGGCGGTTACCTGATGTGACGACTATCCGTGTTTCTTCCGGGTGGATGGCATCCACCAGCATTCTCTTCGTAGCCATAAAAACGTACTCCGCGCCTTCGCGCGCCGACGCTCGCGGACCGGCGAACCGGTGCCCTCGGCGTGGCGCCATGCGAGGCGAATGGTGTGTGAAAGGTGGCGCGCGAAGCGCCGCCAGGGACAATGGCGCGCGGGGCGCCAGGTGGTTCAGTGGCGCGCAACGCGCCGCTGGTGGTCTTTTCAGCTGCACGCTGAGTGCCGCCGCGGAACGCCTGGACCGGGGAGCGATGTACGACAAAAGCGCAATCTAAAGCTTGGATTGCGTCAGATTTTGTCCGCCCAGTGGCCATCAGACCTCTTCCTTTGGACAGGCGGCGAGCGCTTCACGCCGCTGCCTGCCGTTCGGCCGATGCGGCCGAAATCTTATTGTCGAGGCGTCAAATGTGCCGCATTTTCCGGCCCGGAACAAACACTTGTCTATGCCGGGCCAAGCCGCTGTCCCATTGCCGCTGAAATGCGTAACGCGCTTAACCAGCACAGGGAATGGGCAGCGAACCGCCTCGAGAAATGGCTTTAGGGATGTTGCTGCCAATTGGCAACAGGAAAGTCGAAAGACGCGGGAATGCATGCTTTCTCCCGCAACCGCCATGGTCCGGCCTTGCAAAAGCCCGGTAAGGCAACTAACGCCCCAGAATCGTCCATTCTTCCTGCGATCTCTGTTTGCGGCATATGGGGAGCGTTTCCGAATTGTACAAATCCGCAGGTTCCGGCGGGCAGACTGGCGAATATGCCGGCATGCTCCTGGCCATGCTTCTAACACTGTTTGTCCTGGCTGCGCCCCAGCCGGCATCGGCCCAGCCCGAATCGATGGCGGCCCTGCCTGAGGTCATCGATGCGCGGGTCACGACGACGCCGCAGCGCGCACGGCTCATCCTCGATCTCTCCGGACCGACCGAATTCGCCATCGCCTCCCTCGACAAGCCCGGTCGGGTTGCCATCGACGTCAAGGTTGCGGGCATCAAGTTCGCCGTTCCCGCCGACGTGGCGGGCAGCGGCGTCGTCGCCTCGTATACAATCGAAATGGCGGAAGCGGGCAGGGCGCGCACGCTGCTCGTGCTGACAGAGCCGGCACAGGTACAGCAGGCTTATGTGCTCGACGCCGTTGCCGATCAGCCGGCACGGCTCGTGGTCGACCTGATTCTCGCTACGTCCGAGGAGTTTGCCGCCCGCGTCGCCAGCGATCTGGCAGCGGCGATGGCCAACCAGGGCGTCGCGCCGGAAACCGTCTCCACCGATCCGGGCACGCATTTGCCCGTTCCTGCGACACGGCCCCTGGTGGTGATCGACCCCGGTCATGGCGGCATCGACAACGGTGCGTCGGCGCCAAACGGGGTGAAGGAGAAGGAAATCGTCCTTGCCTTTGCATTGCAGCTTCAGGACGTCCTGGTGGCGTCGGGCCGGTTCGATGTTGCGCTCACCCGCGAGGACGACAGTTTCCTGCGGCTGGAGGAGCGCGTCGCACTGGCTCGCGAAAACAAGGCGGATCTGTTTATTTCGGTGCATGCCGACAGCTTTCAGCAAAGGGAGATCCGCGGCGCCAGCGTCTACACCCGCGACGAGAAGGCCACTGACGTGCTCGACAAGGTGCTCGCCGAAAACGAGAACAAGACCGACATCATCGCCGGCTTCGCAGTGCCGGAAATGACGCCGGCGGTGGTCGACATACTGGTCGACCTGATGCGCCGCCAGATGCGGCGGCAATCCTTCCTCGCGGCGCAATCGATCATCCGCCAGCTCGAGCCGAGCGTCACGCTGCGGCGATTCCCGGTGCGGCAGGCCGATTTCTTCGTGTTGCAGGCGCCGGACGTGCCATCGATACTGGTCGAGCTGGGATTCCTGTCCAATGGCAACGATATCGCCAATCTGCAGAAGAGCGACTGGCGTGACCGGGTCGTCGACGCCTTGGCGCGGGGGATCGCCGGCTACTTCGACGGGATCGAGGAGCCCATGGTGGCCGAGCGGGCCAACAGCAACTAACATACCGCCCGCTGGTTCCCGCTCTTGTGGTGTTTTTGCCACTTCAGGCAGCCACGCCTGCCATGTCCACAATTCCGCCCTTGTCTGATATGATTCCCCTGCACAAATCGCGTCGGCCCGACGCCGCCGACGCAAATGTTTTGAGGTGCGCTTACCTATGCTCCGACTCTTCGGCTGGCTTTTCGGCTTCGGCATCTTCTGTGCGCTGGCAGGAATAGGCGTTGCGGCGGTCTACATCTCCCAGATTTCAAGCGCACTGCCCGACTATACCGTGCTCAAGGATTACCAGCCGCCGGTGACGACGCGCGTCCATGCCGCGGACGGCACGCTCCTGGCCGAGTATGCTCGCGAACGGCGGCTGTTTCAGCCGATCGAGACGATTCCGGCCACTCTGCTGCAGGCCTTCATCTCCGCCGAAGACAAGGACTTCTATACGCATGGCGGCATCGCCGTGGATGGCGTCATCCGCGCCCTGCGGGACAATATCATGCGCAAGGTCGAAGGCGGCGACGGCCCGCTGGTCGGCGCCTCGACCATCACCCAGCAGGTGGCGAAGAATTTCCTGCTCAGCACCGAGCAAACCTGGGACCGCAAGATCCAGGAGGCAATCCTGGCCATGCGCATCGAGTCCACCTTCTCCAAGGACAAGATCCTCGAACTCTACGTCAACGAGATCTTCCTCGGGCTCAATTCCTATGGCGTGGCCGCGGCGGCGCTCAATTATTTCGACAAGGCGCTCTATCAGCTCACCCTCGGCGAAAGCGCCTACATCGCAGCACTTCCCAAAGGACCGAACAACTACCATCCGTTCCGGCGGCCGAAGCAGGCGGTGGAGCGGCGGAACTGGGTGCTCGACCGAATGGCCGAGAACGGCTACGTCACACAGGCCGAGGCCGAGAAGGCCAAGCAGGAACCCCTGATCGTCATTCCGCGGCAATCGGGCAGCCAGCTCTATTCGGCCGAATACTTCACCGAGGAGGTCCGCCGGCAGTTGCAGGGGCTATTCGGCGAGGACCAGCTCTACGGCGGCGGCCTCAGCGTGCGCACGACGCTGAATCCCAATTTGCAGCAATATGCGCGGCGGGCGCTGATGGACGGGCTGATCGCCTATGATCAGAAGGAGGGCTTCCGCGGTCCGGTGGCGAGCGTCGACATTTCGGGCGAGTGGGGCGCAGCGGTCGCTGCGATCAAGCCGCTGAACGACGTGCCGGAGTGGACGCTCGCGGTGGTGCTGGAAATGGGCGGCAACGAGGCCAGGATCGGCCTGCGGCCAGTCAATGATGTCGATGGCAAGCTGCTGCCGGCCCGCGTCACCGGCTCCCTTGCCGGCCCCGACATCAAATGGGTCAGCAAGAAGCTGTCCGATGTGCTCAGGGTCGGCGACGTCGTCTACGTCTCCCCGATCGACGGCAAGGATGGGCGCTACACGCTGCAGCAGGTCCCCGAAATAGAGGGCGCGCTGGTTGCCATGGACCCGCGGACCGGTCGCGTGCTGGCCCTGGTCGGCGGCTTTTCCTTCGCCGAATCCGAGTTCAATCGCGCGACCCAGGCCCTGCGCCAACCGGGTTCGTCCTTCAAGCCGATCGTCTATTCGGCTGCGCTCGACAACGGCTACACGCCGGCCTCCGTGGTGCTGGACGCGCCGCTCGAGATCGTCAATGCCGACGGTTCGATCTGGCGTCCGGAAAACTATGCGCAGCAGTTCTACGGTCCGCAGACGCTGCGTCGCGGCATCGAGCGCAGCCGGAACGTCATGACGGTGCGGCTCGCCAAGGATCTCGGCATGCCGCTTGTGGCCGAGTACGCCCGCATGTTCGGCATCTACGACAAACTGAACCCGCTGCTGGCGATGGCGCTGGGAGCCGGCGAGACGACCGACATGCGCATGACCGCGGCCTTTGCGACCATGGCCAATGGCGGCCGGCGCATCACCCCGACGCTGATCGATCGCATCCAGGATCGCTACGGCAAGACCGTCTACCGCCACGACGAGCGCATCTGCGACGGCTGCGTTGCCACCGAATGGGCCAGCCAGAGCGAACCGCTGATCATCGACAACCGCGAGCAGGTGCTCGACCCGATGACGGCTTACCAGATCACCTCGATGATGGAGGGCGTGGTGCAGCGGGGCACCGGCACCGGCGCCAGGCGCCTGGGTCGCCCGGTGGCGGGCAAGACCGGCACCTCGAGCGACTACAAGGATGCCTGGTTCGTGGGCTTCACGCCCGAGCTGGCGGTGGGCGTCTATGTCGGTTACGACCGGCCGCGCAATATGGGCCGGCAGGCGACGGGCGGCGAACTGGCGGTGCCGATCTTCGCCGATTTCATGGAAAACGCGCTCAAGGGCGAGCCGCCGACCCCGTTCAACATGCCGAGCGGCATGACCCAAGTCTGGATCGACCCAGGCACCGGCGTGAAAGCCAATGGCGGGGAGGCCGCGATCTACGAAGCCTTCAAGCCCGGAACCGGACCCAACCTCATCACTTCGGTGATCGGCGTGGATTCGAACGCCTTCATGAATATCGAGGCGGGCGGCGCGGTGGGGCAGGACGTGACGCTGGGCCGTGGCGGGCTGTTCTAGGCGCGCGCCTGACTTGATGTTTCCTCCTGGAGTGGGTGTCGCGGCTGAAGCGGGTTGATCCGGTGCGTGGGCTCCTCTACATGAGCCGCAGCAATTCGAAGGATCACTCCATGCGTGCGGAAATCGAGAAAGCAGTCGCTGAAATCGAGCAGGTGCTGACCCTGCTGAGGAGGCATCTTTGACTGGGACACAGCTGAAGCCCGCCTAGACGACCTCAACGCCCGCACAGAATCCCCCGACTTCTGGAACGACCCCGAGAAAGCGCGCGACCTGATGCGGCAGCGCGACGAACTCGACGTGCAGGTCAGGGCCGTGCGCCATTTCGAGACCGGCATCCGCGACAATCTCGAGCTGATCGAGATGGGGGAGGCCGAGGGTGACGCGGAGGTCGTCAAGGAAGCCGAGCAAGCGCTGGCCGACCTGCTGGCCGAGGCCCGGACGGCGCAGGTGGAGACGCTGCTGTCGGGCGAGGCCGACGCCAACGACGCCTATCTCGAAATCCATGCCGGGGCGGGCGGCACCGAGAGCCAGGACTGGGCCAACATGCTCCTGCGCATGTACACGCGCTGGGCGGAGCGGCACAAGTTCAAGGTCGAGGTCATGGAATTCCATGACGGGGAAGAAGCCGGCATCAAATCGGCCACCATCCAGATCAAGGGGCACAACGCCTACGGCTGGCTGAAGACCGAGAGCGGCGTCCACCGGCTGGTGCGCATCTCGCCCTACGACAGCGCGGCGCGCCGGCATACGAGCTTTTCGAGCGCCTGGGTCTATCCCGTGGTGGACGACACCATCAGCATCGAGATCAACGACGCCGACCTCAAGGTCGATACTTACCGCTCGTCGGGCGCCGGCGGCCAGCACGTGAACACCACCGATTCGGCGATCCGCATCACCCACGTCCCATCGGGAATTGTCGTCGCCTGCCAGGCGGAGCGCAGCCAGCACAAGAACCGCGCGACCGCGATGGCGATGCTCAAGGCGCGGATGTACGAGGCCGAGCTGCAGAAGCGCGAGGAGGCGGCCAATGCGGAGGCGGCCTCCAAGACCGACATCGGCTGGGGCCACCAGATCCGTTCCTACGTGCTGCAGCCCTATCAGATGGTCAAGGACCTGCGGACGGGGGCCGAAACCTCGAACACCGCAGCCGTGCTCGATGGCGAGCTCGATGCGTTCATGGAAGCGGCGCTCGCCGCCCGTGTCGGCGGCGGGGCAGATCAGGCGACCGCCTAGCTCGCCGCGCCCAACCCGCGGCCAACAGTTGCCACCGCCGCTGCGTAGGTGATGCCGCCGCCGAAGGCGACCAGGCCGAGACGGTCGCCGGTCTTGCGGGTCGGCAAGGCGTCGAGCAGCGCGAGAGGAATGGTCGAGGAGCTGGTATTGCCCAGGTTCTTGATCACCGAGTGTGCCGGCCGTCCCGAGCGTCGCGCAATGGCGTCGATGATGCGCTGATTGGCCTGGTGCGGCACCATCAGGTCAATATCTTCCATGGTGATGCCTTCGGCATTGCAGGCCGAGATCAGAGTCTGGGTCATGGCGCGGACTGCATCGGCGAAGACTTCGCGGCCGTTCATGGCGATATAGCCGTCGCCATTGCGCGGCACGCGGAGCAGTTCGCCCGATTCAGGGGAGCCGGAGATGGTCGGTCGGGCGTAGGTGAAAAGCGGATTGGGGTCGCGCTCGGCGCTTTGCACCAGCGAGGCGGTCGCCGCGTCGGCGAACAGCACGGCGGTGTTGAAATCGTCCTGATCGAGGAGCGGCGAGAGCACTTCGGAAGTCACGACCATCACCCGCGCCAACGGATTGGCGGTGACGTAGTCACGCGCCTGGGCGAGGGCATAGAGGTAGCCCGAGCAGGCGGCACTGATGTCATAGGCAGGCAGGCGAGCCCGCCCGGACTTGCTCAGACTGTCGGCGACACGGCAGGCGAGCGAGGGCGTGATGATGTCGGGCGTGCCGGTCGCGGCGATGACGAGGTCGATGTCGCCGATTTCGAGCTGCTGCCCGGCAAGAAGCTTTGCCGCAGCCGATGCAGCCAGCGAGAGCACGGTCTCGCCGGGCGCTACCCAGCGCCGGCTTTCGATACCAGTGAGGTTGACGATGTCGGCCGAGTTGCGGGTCTGCCAGTTGCCCTTCAAATCGGCATTGGCGATCTTGCGGCCGCCCGTCGCCGCAGCGATGCCGCTGACGCCGATGGGCACGGCGACCTTGGAGACCGTCCGCGGCGCCGGCTGCGCTGCGGGGCGGCGCTTGAGGAGCGCCTTGTCGATGCGTTCCGCGGTGACCGCGACGTTCAGCGATTGCGAGCCCGGCAGGGCTTCAACGAACATCAGCGGTGCACCGACCGCGATACTGTCCTTCGGCGACACGGGGATATCGAGAACGGTTCCGCTCACCGTCGCCTGCACATCGACGGCTGCCTTGGTGGCCTCGACCACGGCCACCAGATCGCCGCTCTTGATCACGTCGCCCGGCCTGACCACGATCTCCACCACTTCTACCTCGTCGTCGGCGGGACCCGAGCCGATGGCGTTGATGGCGACGGGACCGGTCTCGACTTCGGGTGCTTCCCATTCGAGGTCATACCCGAGCAGCTCGGCGCAGGTTTGAAGGATACGGCGATAAGATGGGAGAACCTCGATCTGCGTCCCGAAATGGAACGGCACATAGCCGTCCTCGCGAGTCACGCGCCGCGCCTCGACCGGCACGCCGGCCTTTTCCATCACTGTCGCCAGCACTTCGCCACCAAAGCCAGCCGTCCGGTTGTCCTCATGGACGACAATCAGGCGTCTGGTGCGCCGGACACTGCGCAGCACCGCCTGCTCGTCCCAGGGCGAAATCGACCGCAAATCGATGAGATCCACCGAGGTGCCGGCGCCCGCAAGGGTTTCGGCAGCCAGAAGGCTCTGCGTCAGCGGATTGCCGTAGGTGACGAGCGTCAGATCATCGCCGCCGAGGAGCGTGCGCGACTTTCCGGGAGGAACGAAATGGGCGGCGCAATCGTCGGAGGTACGCCGGTCGGAAAGGTTGAGCCCGCTCTTGGGATAGAGGAACACCGTGGGACGCCCCGACGCAAAGGCGGCATTGAGAAGGCCGGCCGCGTCGCCGGCACTCGAGGGCATGACCACATCGATGCCGGGCGTATGCGCCATGACTGATTCAAGCGTCTGCGCATGGAAGGGGCCGAGGCCGGCCTTGTAGCCGCCGCAGCTCACCATCAGGATCACCGGCGCCCGCCAGGCGCCATTGGTGCGCCAATAGATCGAGCCGAGTTCGGAGATGATCTGATTGAAGGCGAGCGGCAGGAAATCGGCAAACTGCAGGAAGGCGACGGGACGCTGTCCGGCCAAGGCGCGGCCGATCGAGGTGCCCACGATGGTCGACTCCGAAAGCGGAGCGTTGCGGACACGCCCGGGAAAAGCCGTGCTCAGCCCCCGCGTCACGCCGAAGACATCGCCCTTGGGATCTTCGATGTCCTGACCAAGGAGACAGATTTCCGGGTTGCCCCGGAGGTGTTCGCGCAAGACCGCATTGAGGGCTTCGCGCATGGTGAGCGTCGCCCCTTCCGGATTGCCGCGGTATTCGCGCTTCTGGGCAAAATCCGCGGGGTAGGGAGCCTTGGCGCTGCCCACCATATGCGGGCCGGCTTCGGCGCGCGCCTCGGCAGCGCCTGCCGCGACCTCTGCGATCAGCGCGGTCTCGAGCTGGGTCAGGGCGGCGTCGCCCATTTGCGACTCGCGCAGCGATTGGCGAATGACCTCAAGTGGATCGCGCACCCTGCCGGCGGTGATTTCGTCGGGCGTGCGATAGATTTCCTGATCGTCGGCATTGGTATGATTCGACAACCGCTCGAGATCGAGCACCAGCAAGGCTGGACCGCGCGTTGACCGTGTCTGAGTGACGGCATTCTCGAATGCAGCGCGGGTCACGGCCAGATCGGCGCCGTCGACGCGGGCGATCTCGAGACCCATGAAACTCGCCGCCGGGCCGGACGGAAGATCGAAGAAGGTCTGGCCAGGAGTGAAGGTCGAGATCGACCAGCGGTTGTTCTCGATGACAAACAGCACGGGAGCTTCGGTGCGAACGGCTTCGGCCACCGCCTCGAGGAACTCGCCCTGCTGCGTGGTGCCGTCGCCGACACAGCAGAGGACGATCGGCGCGTCCTGGTGGAACTTCACCGCCTGGGCGTTCCCCACCGCCTGCAGGGCATTGTTCCCGACCGGACCAACCATCGAGGCGACACGGAGATCGCGGGCCGAAAAATGGGCGCTCATCTGCCGTCCGGCCGAATGCGACGCGCCGGTGGCCAAGAGGCCCCGAAAGAACTCGGCGATCGGCATGCCGCGGGCCAGAAGCAGCGCCTTGTCGCGATAGTGAAGATGCAGCCAGTCCTGCGGGCCGAGATAGTCGGCAATCAAGGCGGTCGATTCGTGGCCGGCGCCGGAGACGTGAAAATGGGCGAGACCCTGCTTGACATAGTCTTGCTCGACACGGTCAATTTCCCGCGCCAGGAACATGGCGCGGTGGAGCCGCAGCATGGTCGGGATGTCAGAGGTCATCAGCATCGTGGACGGAAGCGTAAACCGGCCGCACCGGAAAAACCAGAATAGTTATGTGACGTTGCGGGTCGACGCCTGGTTTTTTTGGCGTTGTGTCAACGCGGTTACGGCCGATCGTGGCCATAGGTGCGGCCATAGCAACTCCGGCCCGGCCGGCGATTCTGGCAAGGGCGGCGGTGGTCAAGTATAGCCGCCTCGTTTCACCGAGAGAACGGGGACGTCAAATATCCAGGAAACGGGCGAGGCGCTTTCCAGCGGCGAGGTAGTTTCCCGGATCGACCGCCTGTTCCTTGCGACGCACTTCGAAATGCAGATGCGGCCCGGTGGAGCGGCCGGTAGAGCCGACCCTGGCGATGGGCGTGCCAGCCGGCACGGTCTGCCCTTCCTTGACCAGGAAAGCTGAAAGATGCGCGTATCTGGTCAGGAGGCCGGCGCCGTGGCTGATCTCAACGACATTACCGTAACCGGATTTCTGACCGACGAAGGCGACCTTGCCGTAGCCGGCGCTGAGGACGGGCGTGCCGGTGGCAGCCGGAAAGTCGATGCCGGCATGGAAGGCCCGGCCCTTGGTGAAGGGGTCCTTGCGGTTGCCGAAGCCGGAGCTCGTGCGTGTGCCGTTCAAGGGTCGATGGATCGGTGCCAGATCGATGGCGCCGCGAGCGGCCTTGAAGCGAGACAAGGCTTCGACCACCGCGTTGGCGTCGTCGACGATGCTCGATGCGTCGGGACCGTCGCGGGCGGGCTGATAGGGGCCGCCGACCGCCTCGGCCGATCCATCCGGCATCTTCGGCCGGATGCCGATGCCCTGCAACTCTCCGAGGATGGCGTCGGTGGACACGATCGCCGCCTCTGCGATGACGGAGAGCGCCAGCCGGCTGTCGTCCATCATCTCCTGTATGGCGGTGTCCACTGACGCAATATCAGCGGCGGGGTCGCTGGCGGGCACGGTCGAACCCGACACGAGAGCGACACTCTTTGGCTCGCCAACCGGGATCGCAGTGGGATCGAGGCCCAGTTCGGAGGCTTTCTGTGCCAGTTGCCGCACATATTGATGCTGTTCCATCAGCACTTCTTGCTGCTGGCTCAGTTCCTGCAACTGGAGGTTTATGTCGCCGGCCTGCGCATACTGGCGCGAATGCAGCCGATCCACCTCGATGCGGAGTTGAGCGATGCGATCCTCGTAGGCAGCGAGGACGCGATCGTTTTGGCCATTCATCAGACCTGCGATGTCGGGCGCCATCAGAAAGCCCACCAAAGTCAGGACATTGGTGCCGAAGAGCGTCGCAAAGGCGGTATAAAATAGTGTCGGGCGAATGCCCTTCCCGGATTGCTTGTGGGCGGCCGGCGGGTGGGCACGGCGGAATACCGGTGCCGGCGGCCTGGAAGCCGGTGACTTTTGACGCACGGACAACACTCCTGGACGCAACAACAACTGCCGGCGATCATGATCCGTTAAGGTTAACAAACGCGAAAACCCCGGCCCGCGTGCATGAGGTTTTTGCGGTCGGACTGTCAGAGGTCTCCGTTGATCGGGACGCATGGCCGCGGCGGACACGATCACGGCCCTCGGGCTATTGCTGACAATACTCGGCTGCGCAGCGCGTGTGCTGGCGTCGATGCATATGCCTTGGGCCTTTGCCGCGGCGGGCCTACGCCGCTACGAGCGCACGCGCGGCCTCCAGGACGTCCGCGGCATGGTTCTTGATGCGGTTGACCCGCCAGATCCCGGCAATCCTGCCGTCGGGACCCACCAGGAAAGTGGTGCGGATGAGACCGACATAGTCGTGGCCGAAGGTCGTTTTCGACCCCCAGACCTCATAGGCTTCGATCGCCTGGCGCTCGGGATCGGCAACGAGGGTCAGACCAAGCCCGTATTTGTCGCGAAAGGCGCAGTGATCGGCGACGCTGTCGGGCGAAATGCCGACGACTTCGGCCCCGAGCTTTTTGAACTCGGGCATCAACCGGGTGAATTCAATGTTTTCGATCGTGCAGCCTTCGGTATCGTCCCGCGGGTAGAAGACCAGCACGACAGGCGATCCTTTGCGGTCGGAGAGCCGGAAGAGTTCGTTCCGGTCCGTTGGAAGCGTGAAGCCGGGCGCCTCGTTGCCAATGACGATGCGTGTCATTCCAGATCCTTGAGGTGGTGCAAAACAACAATTCTGCGCGGCACTTATCAGTTCCGGTGCCATATTCCAGCCGGTATCATTGGGCAATAGACCCCGCGCCCCGGTTGATTCTAGGATAGAGGGCGGAGCCGGGCAGCCTCAAGTCGGAAATCAGTGAAACCAACACCAGTGCCAGGTCAGAAGGTCCGGAGGCGGTCTCCGTTGCGCGTCTTGGCCCGCGTCGCGGCCTGGCTCTTCGGGGTCCCGGCGCTGCTGCTGCTGGCGCTCTACCTCGTCCTGCTGTTCACCCCGATCCCGCTGCCGTTCATCAACAGCCAGGTGCGCAACCTGGTGCTGACCTCGATGCACGAGGGAAGCCAGCTCGAACTGGGCGATATGGCGCTGGCGCTCGAAGCCTATGCGTGGCCGGTCATCAAATTCAGCCCGGTCGTCTACACCGACACCAACAGCGGCGCCAAGGTGCGCATGGACGCGCTGGAAGTAGGGTTCTCTCCGGTGCGGGCACTGGTCGGACAGCCAGGTGCCACGGTCACGATCGTGGGACCGCATCTGCAGGTCAATCAGGACCTGTTCGGGCCGCGGCTGTCCAGTTTCGAAATCGTCCCCGATCCGGAGGGCGGGCGGCCCACGGTGCGGATCATCGAAGGCGCGGCTGCATTTCCGGAGGTCGGGATTTCGGCGGGAGGCGTCGATGTGCGCGGTGCGTTGCCGACTGTGGGCCCACAGCTGCGGTCGGACAATGACTGGCTGATCTACAATCTGGAGGCGGCGGGCAACGGAATTGCCAGTATCATCGAGCAGGCCAATCTCGGGCGGTTTTCACGGCTGATCGTCCGCGGCGGCACCCTGGACATGAATGACGCGCTCTACGGCCTCTTCCGCACCTTCGAGGACATCAGCCTGGATATCGCACCCAGTGCCGATGGAAAGGTGGCTGAGGGGCATTTTTCCGCCGATTTCGGCGGCACGGTGATGAACGGCATCTTGGAGCGCGTCTTCGAGCAGGACGGGCAGCCGCGGCTGAAGGTCTCCATCACCAATCTCGACCTTGCTTCGTTCCTGCCCTTCATCGATGATCCCGAAGCGATGATATCGGTAGTGGGGCCAAGCGCCATCTCGATCGATGTCGGCTTCGACAGCGCTACGGGGGAAATCGAGGACGGGCTGTTCCATGTTGACATGACCGGCACCGACCTCCGCGTCGAGGACGATTACTTTCCCATCGCCACCAGCATCATGGAGATCAAATGGGAGCCGGCCATCGGCCAGTTCACAATGGCGGAAGCGCAACTGACCATTGGGGAGAGTTCGGGGAAGATGTCGGGCGTGTTCGTCCTCGGGCTCGACGATCTCTATGGCCCTACGGTCGGCATGTCGATGAAGGGCAGTGACGTCCGCATCCATTCCGAATTGGGAGCGCCAGAAACGCCGTTCAGCGAAATGTCGTTTTCGGGCTGGTCCGCGCCGCTCTACGGCGCGATGGGCATTGACCGGTTCGAGGCCGTCAAGGCGGACGGCGCGCGGCTGGCCAGCACGGGTCGGGTCGATATGCTGCGGCGCGGTATGGGCTTTGACATGACCATTGCCGGCGAAGGGATCACGGCGGACGATTTGAAACGGCTCTGGCCCTATTTCATCGCTTCCGACACACGCGACTGGTTTGTGAAGAACGTGGTGGACGGCAAGGTCAAATCGTCGACCATGAAGTACTCGTTCCCGGTCGGCTCACTCGCCACCAAGGGCGAGGACAAGCCGATCCCCAAGAACGGCATGTACATCGACATCACCGGCATCGGCGTAAAAATCATCCCTGCTGAAGGCATGGCACCCATTTCCATCGAAGGCGAGACCCGGCTGGAGGTGCGCGACAACGCGGTGACGATCGCCGCCGACGGCGGCACGGTGATGACGTCGGGAGGCCCCATTGCGGTGGCAAATGCGGCCATGGTCATGGGCAGCGAGCACCCCGACGAGCGCATCATCGAGATCTCGGGCGACATTTCCGGCGGCATCGCGGCACTTGTGGCCCTGGCGAAGGACCAGCAGCCTGAGCTGCTCAAGAGCGGCGATCTGCCGGTTGACCTCGAAGCGCTGGAGGGCAATCTCAGCCTTGCCCTGGTCTCCACGATCGTGCTCGACAAGAAGGGCGAGACCAAGAGCTTGGATTACGCCATCAATGGCGTCGTTCAGGACTTTGCCAGCACTGTTCCCCTGGATAATCATTCCATCGCCAACGGCCAGTTATCATTCATTGCCTCGCAGGCCGGTTTCCGCGTTGCCGGCCAGGCAGAGGTGGACGGGCTCGGCGCCGATGTCGTGGTCGAGGGCAAGCTTGAAGAAGGCGCTCCACCGCCAACCACGCTGCTCAGCGCCAGCCTCGAGGCCGAAGATCTCGAGAAGATGGGATTCGACGCCTCCGAGTTCATCAGCGGCAAGATCAAGTTTGTCGCCAAGCCGATGCCCGACGGCAGCATCCAGATGGCGATCGACCTCGAAGACGCGCAGGTCACGATCAAGGACCTCGGAATTACCAAGGCCGCCGGCGTACCGGGATCGCTGCAGACAGCGGTCAAACGACGAGGCTCGCTGACCGAGCTGAGCCAGATCGATGTGGCGTTCGGCGAGGTGAGGTTGGCCGGAAGCCTCGAATTCGAGGACAAGAACGGCCTGCAATCGGCCGAATTCAGCTCGTTCGCGCTGAGTGAAGGGGATCACGCGCAGCTCTCGCTGACGCCTATCCGCGACGGCTACCAGGTCCGCCTTCGCGGCGATCAGCTCGACCTCAAGCCGATGCTCAAGCGCTTCTTCGGGCTGGGCGAGGGTTCGACCGGAGGACCGCAAGCCACCTCGTTCAATCAGACCATCGCCGTCGACGTTGAACTCAAGCGGGCGCTGGGTTTCTACAAGACTACGGCGTTCAATCTCGATCTCGACCTTGTGCTCAGGGGCGCGGATCTGCAGAGGGCAAGCCTGCAGACGCAGCTCGGTGGCGAGCGCAGTCTCTCGGTCACCACCAATGCCACGCCTGACGGCAAGGTGATGTCGGTCGCCTTCAACGATTTGGGCACAATGCTGCGTCTGATCGGAATCTACCCCAACATCGAAGGCGGCGACGGCAGCCTGGTGCTACAGACGCTGAGCGAGCAGAAGGTCGATGTTGGAACGTTCACTCTGCGAAACTTCGCCGTCGTTGACGAGGCCAACGTGGCGCAGATCCTGGGGAACCACCAGGAATCGCGGCAGCTGATCTCGCGGCAGAACAAGCTCGAGTTCCGCAGCGGCGAGGTCAAGTTCATACGCCGCAAGGATCGCGTCGAGGTGCAGGAGGCTATCCTCACCGGGGACTCGGTCGGAGGCACTGCCCGCGGCTTCATCTACACCGACACCCGGCAATACGACCTCACCGGGACCTATGTGCCGCTGTTCGGACTCAACAACGTGTTCCAGAAGCTGCCGATTTTCGGGCCGTTGCTCGGCGGGCGCGAGGGCGAGGGCCTGTTCGGTGTGACCTTTGCCGTCCGAGGCCCGCTCGACAAGCCCGACTTCAAGGTCAATCCGGTGTCGGCGCTGGTGCCCGGAGCGTTCCGGCGCATGTTCGAATATCGGGCCCGGGAGGCGCCGCGGGTGGAGTAGGCGAAGCCGAGGACTAGACCGGCTTCACCAGAGCGTGGCGCTTCTTGCCGACCGAGAGCTTGATGACGCCCTCGGGCAGGAGGTGCTGAGGCCCAAGAACAAGTCGATCGTCAGAAACAATCGTGTCGTTGAGGCGCACCGCTCCAGATAGAACAAGTCTACGCGCTTCACCGTTCGAAGCCGCCAGTCCTGCATTGACCAAGGCGGTGAGAATGCCAAGTTTAACGCGAACCCCTATGTTTCCTACTTGTGCTGACATGCTCAATCCTTCGAGAGCGACTGTCGGCAGCGACAGGTCCAGGGCGCCGGTCTCGAAGGTCGCCCTCGCGGTTTCCGCGGCCTGGTTGGCCGCTTCGCGGCCATGGACCATGGCGGTCACCTCGGTAGCGAGGCGCTTCTTGGCTTCGTTGACGTCGCCGGAAACGATGCTGGCGATCTCTCCCAGCGGCAGCGCCGTATAGAGCTTGAAGAACCGCTCGACGTCGGCGTCCTCGGCGTTGCGCCAATATTGCCAAAACTCATAAGGGCTCAGCATGTCCGGGTTGAGCCAGACGGCGCCACCTACACTCTTGCCCATCTTGGCGCCCGAGGAGGTCGTCAGCAGCGGCGTGGTGACGGCAAAGAATTGTTTTCCCAGCATCTTGTGGCCGAGATCGATGCCGTTGACGATATTGCCCCATTGATCGGAGCCGGACATCTGCAGGAGACAGCCGTAGCGCCGGTTGAGCTCGACGAAGTCGTAGCCCTGCAGGATCATGTAGTTGAATTCGAGGAACGAGAGCGACTGCTCGCGCTCGAGCCTGATCTTGACCGAGTCGTAGGATAGCATCCGGTTGACCGAGAAGTGCCGACCGACGTCGCGCAGGAACTCGACATAGTTCAGCTTGAGCAGCCAGTCGGCGTTGTTGACCATGACCGCGTCGGTCGGGCCGTCACCATAGCGCAGGATTTTCGCAAATATTTGCTTGAGGTTAGCGATGTTGGCGTCGATCGCCTCGGGGGTAAGCAGGGGCCGCGCCTCGTCCTTGAACGAGGGATCGCCGATCATGGTGGTGCCGCCGCCCATCAGCGTGATAGGCCGGTGGCCGGTTTGCTGCAGCCAGTAGAGCAGCATGATCTGGATCATGTGGCCCACATGCAGGCTCGGCGCGGTGGCGTCGAAGCCGATATAGGCGGTCATGGGGCCTTCGAGCAGCTTTTGATCCAGACCTTCGGCGTCGGAGATCTGGTAGATGAACCCGCGCTCGTGCAGGACCTTGAGGAAATCCGACGTGAAATTGGCCATCTCGATGAACGCCTTCTGACGCAGGATGAACGCGCTTAGCGGCCTTTTCCGGCCGCGATTTCGGCGCGGCGGCGATCGAGGTACTCGCTGCAGGCGGCGATCAGCTCCTCGGTCTTGCTCTCGTAGAAGTGGTTGGCGCCTTCGACCAGCTGCTGCTCGATGGTGATGCCCTTCTGGGTCTTGAGCTTGTCGACCAGCTTCTGCACCGATTGCGGCGGCGCCACCCGGTCCTTGTCGCCGTGGATGATGAGCCCTGAGGACGGGCAGGGGGCGAGGAAGGAGAAATCGTAGAGGTTTTCCGGCGGCGAGACCGAGATGAAGCCTTCGACCTCGGGCCGGCGCATCAGCAGCTGCATGCCGATCCAGGCGCCGAAGGAGAAGCCGGCGATCCAGCAGCCGCGGCTTTCGCGGTTGAGGCTCTGCAGCCAATCGAGCGCCGAGGCGGCATCGGAAAGTTCGCCAATGCCGTGGTCGAACACGCCCTGCGAGCGGCCGACACCGCGCGAATTGAAGCGCAGGACCGAGAATCCCCGCTGCGCGAACATATAGAATAGATGGTAGACGATCTGATTGTTCATCGTCCCGCCGAATTCGGGGTGCGGATGCAGCACGATGGCGATCGGCGCATTGGGATCCCGGCCCTGCTGGTACCGGCCCTCGAGACGACCTTCGGGTCCGTTGAAAATTACTTCTGGCATAAGTCGGTTTTCCTTGCGCCGTAAGCAGTAGCACGCCATTCGGGAGACCGGTTTCCCGGCTTGACGAATGCGACGCAGCTACCTAAAACAGAAACTGAAAAACCAGTTTTGAATAATTCTAAACTGGTTTCCCGGCAACGGCCGCTCGGCTAATTTTAGCCGCTACCGGGTTGGTGTGCGCTCCTTTTAGAGAAAGTGAGCGTCCGATTTCAAGAAGTGTTTCAAGGCGGAGACGGCGCAAAGGCGCCAGAGGCGATTCTCGATGACGCGATCCGCGATCTATCTCGATCACAATGCGTCGGCGCCGCTGCTTCCCCAAGCGCGCGCCGCGATGGTCGCCGCGCTCGATCTGAGCGGCAACCCATCGTCGGTCCATGGGCATGGACGGGCGTTGCGCAACGTCATCGAGACGGCACGGGGGCAGGTGGCCAAGCTCGCGGAAGCCGAGCGCGGCCAGGTGGTGTTTACCGGCTCGGCAACCGAGGCGATCACCCAGGCGATCATCGGCGGAGCAAAGGCCTTCGGCGTCGACGCGCTCGCCGTCAGCGCCGGCGAGCACATGGCCGTGCTCAAGGCCGCGGAAGCCACCGGCCTGCCGGTGACCACGGTCGGGCTCGACGGCGACGGGTCGATCCGTGTCGAGGATATAGCCGCCGCGGTCGCCAAGGCGGATGGAGCGGGGCTTCGTCTGCTGGTGTGCGTGCATCTCGTCAACAACGAGACGGGTGTCATCCAGCCGGTCGATCGTGTCGAAATGCTGGTCGGCCCGACACCGCATCATCTTTTCGTCGATGCGGTACAGGGGTTTGGCAAGCTGGCCCTCGAATTCTCGTCCCGCGCATCCGACATGATGGCGGTGAGCGCGCACAAGATTGGTGGACCGGCCGGAGTTGGCGCGCTGCTGCTGAAGGGCCATGCCGATGCGGCAAGGCTCATTCCCGGCGGCGGGCAGGAACAGGGGCGACGCGGCGGCACGGAATCGGCGGCTGCGATCGCCGGCTTCGGCGCGGCGGCGGAAGTGCTTCCGGGCCAGTTCTACGAGGCCAATGTCAGCGAACTCATCCGGACGGCCGAGGAGGGCATGCGGGCGATGGCTCCGGACCTCGTGGTCTTCGGCGAGAAGTCCGACCGGATCGGCAATGTGAGCAATTTCGCCGTTCCGGGCCTCAAGAACTCGGTGGCGATGATGGGACTGGATCTGCTGGGCCTCTCGGTCTCGTCGGGTTCGGCCTGTTCGTCGGGCAAGGTCGGGCCGAGCCACGTGCTGGCTGCGATGGGGGTCAAGCCTGAACTTGCCGAGTGCGCGATGCGTTTGAGCCTGGGGTGGTCTTCTACGGCAGACGATGTCGAAGGTTTTCTCAAGGGATTTGGTGAGGTCGTCGGACGGCATCGCAGCCGCCATGGCCGAGCAGCTTAGGATGAAGAAGATGGCAGCGTTCGATATACCCACGCTCAAGGAGAACATCGAGCACGACACCGTCGAGAAGGTGCTCGCGCTCGACGTCGACAAGTACAAGTACGGGTTCGAGACCGATATCGAGAGCGACAAGGCACCGATCGGACTCAGCGAGGAGACCATCCGCTTTATCTCCAAAAAGAAGAACGAGCCGGAATGGATGCTGGAATGGCGGCTCGAGGCCTATAAGCGCTGGCTGACCATGGACGAACCGCATTGGGCGCGCGTCCATTATCCAAAACTCGAATTCCAGGACATGTATTTTTACGCCGCGCCGAAGAAAACCGGCGGGCCGAAGAGCCTCGCCGATGTCGATCCGGCGCTGCTTGAGATGTATGAGAAGCTCGGCGTACCGCTGAAGGAGCGCGCGATACTGGCCGGCGTCGAAGGCGCGAATGTCGCCGTCGATGCGGTGATGGACTCGGTCTCGGTGGTCACCACGTTCCGCGAGGAACTGGCCAAGGTCGGGATCATCTTCTGCTCGATGTCCGAGGCGATCCGCGAGCACTCCGAACTGGTCAAGCAGCATCTGGGCTCGGTCGTGCCGGTCAGCGACAACTACTATGCGACGCTCAACTCGGCGGTCTTCACCGACGGGTCTTTCTGCCACATCCCCAAGGGCGTGCGCTGCCCGATGGAGCTCTCGACCTATTTCCGCATCAACGAGAAGAAGACCGGCCAGTTCGAGCGCACCCTGATCATCGCCGAGGAGGGGAGCTATGTGAGCTACCTCGAAGGCTGCACGGCGCCGAAGCGCGAAGAGGCGCAGCTGCATGCGGCGGTGGTCGAGCTGGTGGCGCTCAAGGACGCCGAGATCAAGTACTCGACGGTGCAGAACTGGTACCCGGGCGACAAGGACGGCAAGGGCGGCATCTACAATTTCGTCACCAAGCGGGGCGACTGCCGCGGCGACAACTCCAAGATCTCATGGACCCAGGTCGAGACCGGCTCGGCCATCACCTGGAAGTATCCGAGCTGCATCCTGCGCGGCGACAATTCGCGCGGCGAGTTCTACTCGATCGCCATCTCGAACGGTTACCAGCAGGTCGACAGCGGCACCAAGATGATCCATCTGGGCAAGAACACCACCAGCCGGATCGTCTCCAAGGGTATCGCCGCGGGCTTTTCCGACAACACCTATCGCGGCCAGGTTTCGGCCCATGCCAAGGCCAAGGGCGCCCGCAACTTCACCCAGTGCGACAGCCTCTTGATCGGCGACAGATGCGGGGCCCATACGGTACCCTATATCGAGAGCCGCAATGCGTCGGCGGTGTTCGAGCACGAGGCGACGACGTCCAAGATCTCGGACGACCAGATGTTCTACTGCCAGCAGCGTGGACTGAGCGACGAGGAGGCGGTGGCGCTGATCGTCAACGGTTTCGTGCGCGACGTGCTGCAGCACCTGCCGATGGAATTCATGGTCGAGACGCAGAAGCTGATCTCGATCAGCCTCGAGGGGAGCGTGGGATAATGGCCGACAAACCCATCATCAACATCGATGAACTGCAGTTGCGCGAGTTCCGCAAGGGCTCGCGTTATGAGGCGAATCTCGGCCGGATCGGCAGTCTGATCGGCATGCAGCAATTGGGCGCGCAATATCACGTCGTGCCGCCCGGCAAGGCCGCGTTTCCGCGCCATGCGCATCACAAGAACGAAGAGTTGTTCGTGGTGCTGGGTGGGAGCGGCGAGTATCAATGCGGCGATCAAACCTGGCCGGTGCGCGCTGGCGACGTGATCGCCGCGCCCGCGAGCGACGGCGACGCAGCCCACCAGATGCGCAATACGGGCAGCGCGGACCTGACCTATCTCGCCATTTCGACCCGGCACGACCCGGACGTGGTCGAATATCCTGATTCCAAGAAGTTTGCCGTGGCCTCGCGCGTGCCTGCCGACAAGGGCCTGCTCGGCGCGCGCGTCGCATACATAGGACGCCTCGAAACTTCCCTCGACTATTGGGACGGCGAAGATATCGGAGAAGAAGAATGACCACGCCAATGCTCGAAATCCGCGACCTGCGCGTCCGGGTCGAAGACCGCGAAATTTTGAAGGGCGTCAACCTCACGATCCCCAAGGGCGAGGTGCACGCCATCATGGGCCGGAACGGGTCGGGCAAATCGACGCTCTCCTATGTGCTGGCCGGCAAGGACGACTACGAGATCACCAGCGGCGAAGTGCTGCTCGATGGCGAGAACATCTTCGAGATGGAGCCCTCGGAGCGCGCCACGGCCGGGCTGTTCCTCGCCTTCCAGTACCCGATCGAAATCCCCGGTGTCGCCACCATGACCTTCCTCAAGGCCGCGATGAACGCCCAGCGCAAGGTGCGCGGCGAGGGCGAGCTGTCGACCCCCGATTTCATGCGGCAGGTCAAGGACGCGGGCAAAACGCTGCACATCGACGCGGATATGCTCAAGCGCGCCCTCAATGTGGGCTTTTCGGGCGGCGAGAAGAAGCGCGCCGAAATCCTGCAGATGACGCTTCTGAAGCCCAAGATGTGCATCCTCGACGAGACCGACTCCGGCCTCGACATCGACGCGCTGCAGGTGGTCTCCAAAGGGGTGAACGCGCTGCGCGACCCGAACCGCTCGATGCTGGTCATCACCCACTACCAGCGGTTGCTCAATTACATCGTGCCGGACGTCGTGCACGTGTTCTCGGACGGCAAGATCGTCGAGAGCGGCGGCAAGGACCTGGCGCTGGAACTGGAGGCCGAAGGCTATGCCGGTTTCGACGCGGAGACCGGCCAAAACTCCACTTCGCCGGGCCTCTGAAGCGCCTTTCCGCGTTTCCGGCGCTCGCATGCCTGAGCGTACGCTGCGCCCTAGTACTCGAAAAGCACTCCATCTGCCTCGGCAGAGCGAGTTTTGAAACGGTCTCTCTGAAGGATGACCAATATGAATGTCCCCGTCCGGCTCGGGCCGGCTGAACTCAAGCTCGTCGAGCAGCTCAATGCCGTCGGCGCGAGCGCCGAGGCCGAGCGGCTGACCGGCGCCGGCCTGCCGACGCGCAAGGTCGAGAGCTACCACTATACCGATCTCAAGATGCTGCTCCGCAGCCTGCCGGAACTCGCAGCCGCGCCGCTGGAAGCCAGCGCGCCGGCGTTGCGGGTCGCGGGCGCCTACCAGTTGATGATCGCCAACGGCGTGGTGCAGGAGGCAGGAACCGCCCCCGCCGGGGTAATCGTGGGCAAGGCCGAGGGCGGGGCGCTGAGCCAGCGCGACGACATTCTCGTCCGGCTCAATTCGGCTCTGGTCAAGGAGAGCCTCAACCTCAACCTCGACGGCTCGGTCGATCCGGTGATCCATATCGACCGGCGGACCGAAGGCGGGGCCGCGCATGCCGCCAGCTCGGCCCGCATCTACGTCGGCGACGGGAGCAGCGCGACCATTCTCGAGACCTATTCGGGCAGCGACGAGGCACATGTCTCCAACCATGCCAGCTACCTGGCGCTGGGCAAGGACGCCAAGGTGACCCACATCACGGTCAACCTGGCGAGCCGGAAGGCGACGCATTTTGCGACGCACGAGTATCAACTGGCGGAGGGAGCGACGCTGCGGACGCTGCTGATCCATTCCGGTTCCGCGCTGAGCCGCAGCCAGCTTTTTGCACGCTTCGCCGGCGAAGGCGCGCATGCCGATTTCACCGGGCTCAACCTCGTCAGCGACGGCCAGCATTCCGACATCACCCTCGATGTGAGCCATGCGGTGCCGCGAACCACCAGCCAGGAGCTGTTCAAGGCGATCGCGCAGGGGCGGTCCAAGGCGGTGTTCCAGGGCCGGATCGTGGTTGCGCGGGATGCGCAGAAGACCGACGCCAAGATGATGATGCAGGGGTTGATGCTCTCGGACGAGGCGGAAATTCTCAGTAAGCCTGAACTCGAAATCTATGCCGACGACGTGGTCTGCGGGCATGGTTCGACCTGCGGGGCAATCGACGAGGACGCGCTGTTCTACCTCATGAGCCGC
Organism: Devosia sp.; assembly: GCA_030680995.1. Classification (GTDB taxonomy): domain Bacteria; phylum Pseudomonadota; class Alphaproteobacteria; order Rhizobiales; family Devosiaceae; genus Devosia_A. Next base: position 169 of record JAUXUM010000086.1, on the reverse strand, counting down.
GGCGTCTCGCGCGCCGATGCCGAGACCATGCTGGTGCGGGCATTCCTTACCGAACTGCTCGATCCGGTCGAGGACGCGGCGCTGCACGAAGCGCTCGTAGCGGTGGTGGAAGGCTGGCTGGCGGGGGATTCTGATCGTGCGGCCTGACCCCCACCCCCAACCCCTCCCC